>JAEPMD010000035.1 GCA_017644105.1 Rhizobiaceae bacterium
TGTAAGCTATTCACTCTCATCAAACCCGGGTGGTTTCTTTGCAATTGATGCTAATACAGGCGAAGTGACAGTAGCTGGCGCGTTGGACTACGAAACAGATACATCTCACACAATTGAAGTCACCGCGACAAGCTCTGACGGCACAACGTCGACGCAATCATTTACAATTGCAGTGGGTGATGAAGACGAACATGATGTTGGCGCGATTTCTGACACCGACGGTTCAGCCAATACCATTGCTGAAAATGTGTCTAATGGCGACAGTGTGGGCATCACAGTTTCTGCAACAGATGCAGATGGTTCAAATAATACAGTAACTTACAGCCTATCTGATGATGCAGGCGGTATCTTTACAATTGATGGCTCGACAGGTGAAGTTTCAATTGCGGATGCATCTGGCATTGATTATGAGACGGCAACCAGCCACACAATTGAAGTCACTGCAACATCTGCGGATGGGTCTACATCAACACAAAGCTACACCATTAATGTAACTGATATTAATGAAGGGCCTACCGGTATCTCCGTTGGCGGGATTTCACACTCCGAAGATTTTGAAGGTGGTGCCTCTGGTTGGAGTAACAATACGACAACAGACGGTGGAACATTTTCAGAATTTTTGGGTCGGTTTGGAGCCGAAGATGGCTCTGAGGGCGCGGAGAAAACTTTCTCCACACCTGATGCTGCAAGTAAGACTGTCTTCACAATGGACGTCTATGAGATAGATTCTTGGGATGGACATGGAGGTGGCGGCACAACAGCAGGTGCTGAAAGCCTGGTTATTGAGGTGGCCGGGGAGACAATTGAGATCCCGCTGGATAAAAGCTGGTCGAATGAAAGCTCTACAGGAACATCAGGTTCGGTTTCTTGGTCATTTACTACAACTGACACTAACTCCAACAAAGAGTTTGGTGGTTGGAATGATCAATCCCATAAACTTGTTATTGAAGTTTCAGATCCAGAAGACGCGGTTACTTTCAAAATTAGCAGCACGCTTGATCAGAGTATCGCGGATGAATCATTCGGGATCGATAACTTTGAAGTCGCAAGTTATGATGCCGACGGAAATGTGCTAGTTTCCGTCAATGAAGATGCATCTGCAGGTACGGTCGTGGCAAACCTCTCCGCCGAAGATGTGGATATTGGTGATAGCTTCACATATACGATCACCAATGATCCATCTGGTTTCTTTGAAATTTCTGGCGATCAGATCCTGGTGAAAGCTGGTGCGGCACTTGATACTGAAAACGCACCTTCGCACGACATCACAGTTGAAGTCACAGATGGGAATGGAAATACCTATTCTGAGACAATCACAATTAACGTTGCAGATGTAGACGAATTCGATATCAGCGCAGTATCTGACAATGACGGCGCGACAAATGCAGTTGATGAAGATGCGTCCGTGGGTGATACTGTTGGCATTACTGCGCTTGCCTCAGATGGTGATGCAACCAATTCAGATGTCACTTATTCACTCTCTGATGATGCCGGTGGCTTGTTTGACATTGATGCGTCAACGGGTGTTGTCACTGTTGCTGGATCTTTGGATGCTGAAACAGATACATCACACACAATTGAGGTCACAGCGACGTCTGATGATGGATCAACGTCAACACAGACATTCTCAATCGGTGTGAATGATGTCAATGAAACATCGATCACGGCGATTTCCGATACAGACGGTACTGGCAACTCTGTCACAGAAGGTGCCTCTATTGGCACAGCTGTTGGTATTACAGCCTTCGCATCCGATGCGGATGCAACTGATACAGTCAGCTATTCATTGTCGTCCAACCCAGGAGGGTTCTTTGCGATTGATGCCAATACGGGTGAAGTGACTGTTGCTGCAGCGCTTGATTATGAGACCGATACATCTCACACAATTGAAGTGACTGCGACCTCAATTGATGGGTCTACATCGACGCAAAACTTCACCATTGATATTACTGATATTGATGAAACTATATTTATTGAAAATAGCGGATTTGAAAGCCAAGGACTTAGCGATAACGACTGGGAAACTCCAGTGGATGGCTGGACAATTAACAATGGCACGTATTCCGGTGTATACGATCCACGATCATCATATGCCAGCGGGATCTCAGACGAAAATGTCGCATATCTCTACGAGGCTGGAGCAAGCCTCGAACAGACCTTAAATGATTATACCTACTCTTCAGATGAGAAGATGATTTTTTCTGTTGATATTGGCATTCCTAGTTACTCCACTGAACAGGAGTACAAGCTAGAAATTGTGGTTGATGGCACAGTGGTCGGAACGCATACTGGTTCAACAGGAGATTCCAACACACTTCAAACAGCTACAGTTGAAAGCAGTGTATTTGATCCATCTTTAGATGGTCAGGATGTTACTTTTCGAGTTGTAAAACTTAATGAAAATACAGAAGAACTTTATATCGATAATGTTCAAGCGCACTTTGTACCTTGGTCCGAGCAAAGTGAGGATACTTCGGGATCAGTTGAATTATTAAAACTAAATGACACTGAAACTGATGGTGTGGCATCTGTATCTAACCTGTTCAGCGCCGACTTGGATGAAATCTCATATGAGGTTAACTTAACCGTTGATAATATCCCGTCAGGAGGAGCAACTATTGTCTCTTATGCCACAATGGACGGGTCAGCTTCGCATGATAATGAATTTACAATCATGCTTAATTCAGACGGCAGCTTACGAATTATAATCAATCAAACGTCGAATGTGAATACAGGTCCCTTAGCGACGGATCTAACGGATGGCTCAGAGCATCGTTTATCTGTAACATGGGATAACACAGATGGTAGCGTCAAAGTTTATGTTGATGGTACGGAAGAATTTTCGGCTACTGGCGTAGCGAAGAACAATATGATTGATGGCGGCGGTACATTGACACTTGGCCAAGAGCAAAATTCAATTAGTGGCAGTTTTGGTGTCAATCAGATCTTTAGTGGCACAATGGATGACATCCGAATTTTCAACGATGTCAGAACCGCAACAGAAATTGCCGATAATCATGATAGCCAGCTTGCAGACCCGTCTTCAACGTCTAACTTAGTTGCAAACTGGCAGTTTGATGGGGAGAGCGGCACGACTGTCGCGGATCTTGCCAATCAGTATGATCTGACACTTTCCGGTGATGCGTCGCTTGAAGAAGGTACAGTCGCAGGCGTTACGCTTACCGGCGATTCAGCAAATAACACATTAACCGGCGGTGCGGGTAATGATGTGCTCGACGGTCTAAGCGGTAAAGATACGCTAGATGGTGGTGCAGGTGATGACATCCTCATGGCCGGCTTTGATGATGGCACGGGTGATATCTTCATTGGTGGTGAAGGCAACGATACCTATCAGATCGAAGGCAGCACCGTTGAGAATTATAGGTTTAACGTTGATCTCAACACTGGTACTGACCAATACAATCACTCTTATTCTGGCATTGAAAATATCAATGGCGGCAACGGCAATGATACATTCACTGGCGATGCCAATGCCAACATATTCTCTGGTGGTGCAGGCAATGATACTATGTATGGTGGAGATGAGAGTGATATCTTCGTCTTTGGTGAAGGGGATGGTGCCGATACCGTTCATGGCGGATCCGGTGGTGGCTGGACAGATACAATCGAGCTGACTGATGCTGGTGGTGATCTGGGCACCTATGGCACCGATTGGACTGTATCGCTTACATCTGGTTCAATTGATGCGCAAGATGCGAACAGTCTGACATTGAGTGATGATGCGGATGGAACAATCACGCTTGCTGATGGTTCGACCGTTGACTTTCATGAGATCGAGCGCATCGAATTTTGAAAGGGTGAGCTGGAAACGTCGTCCAGTTAAGTCCAACCCTAATTTTTATATGAATATAACCTGAACGTAGCACTCAAACTACGTTCAGATCCCTTTGGTTATGTTGTTTCCAGATTGAAAGACACAACAACTTACCTGGAGGGAAAATCATGTCATTGATCGCAAAACTATCAAAAGTCGCAAAGCCAGCCATGTTTGGTATGGTCGCAATCATGGCAGCAACTGCTGCGCAAACATCGTCTGCAAATGCAACAGGTTATCACGCTGGCTATTATGCCTTTGTGAAGGATGTCGCATATTGGGATCGTCTGAATATGCGCAAATGGCCTGCACCATATTCTCAAAAAGTATCGTCTATTCCAGATAATGGTTGGGGAATTTGGGTTGAGCGCTGCATCGTCAGAGAAGGCTCAAGCGACTGGTGCAAAGTCAATTATGCGGGTCAATGGGGTTGGGTCAACAGCCGCTATCTACAGCAATATGAATACTGAGTAATCAGCGCGCATTAAGTTACGCTTTCGGGTGACCGTGGGCGGGCAGGAGATGGGTGATACGGATGGTCGTATTGCCCGTTTCTTGGGTTTAGTGAGCTGTCAGAAAGAAAAATGCTCGATGGATCGCCAATGGCTCAATGCAAGTTGAGATACCAAATCAATCTTGAAAAAATTTCCCCCACCACCTGTTTGGTCAAATTTGCGATCAATTTCTTCACCCGCCAAATAGCAATAAAGCAATGTGCCAACGGCGCCATGACCAACAAAGATCAAATCATAATCAGGGTGATTGCACCGGTGAAAATTATACCGAGCAACAATTCGTTCTTGTGCATCACCCGCGCTTTCCCATCCCAAAATATTCTCGCTAGGATTTGCGAAAAACTGATCGGCAATTTGTTCAAACTTTTCGGGTGGTAAAAAACCTGTCGCGCTGCGATCATTTTCACCCATTAACGGATCTATGATCAATTCGCTTGATAATACATTCGCAATTGGTTCTGCGGTCTCGATGGCCTTCGTTTCATCACTGGATACTATCTTGAATTTTGATGCCACAGAGCCTTCATGGGCAAGTTTTTCTGCGAGACTATCAATGCGCTGTTTGCCGGCTTTGCTTAGCCCCCATTTCGGAACATCAATCTCCGGATCAACATTTACCTGCGGGTGTGTAATGTAATAGGCCTTGCGTGACATAAAGATCGATCGCTTGTTGGATATCAAATCGAATTTGTTGATTAAAACTATGAAATAAAAACTTGTAAGTCCATGTTTTATGCCTATCTTTATCGCAGAAATCAGAGTTATCTAAATGTCATTTTTCATAAAACTAATTGCCTTTTCCTCAATAGGGCTAATCTTCCTATTTGCAGCAACATATGCATTTGTCGGATTTGAACGTGTCTGGTCAACAATTGGTGGTGAACCAAGCACAGACCTTGTTGAAATTGCAACGGTTAAGAAGACGCCAAAACCCAATCAACATCTCATGTGTCCGGATGGTTACTGCGAAGAAGTAGCCGATCAGACTGCTCCAGTTTTCAATGCTTCAGTTGAAAAATTACGAGATGTTTTATCCGAGCTTGAAGATGCCGATAACAATTTATCGAAGGTCAATTCCGATGCCGATGATCTCCGTCAAAAATACATCTGGCGGTCGCCTTTTTGGAGATTTCCAAATCTAATCAGCGTTGAATTGATTCAACTGGACAACGAGCAATCAACAATTGCCATTTATGCGCAAGCTCAGCTTGGTCAGTCTGATCTTGGAGCGAACAAAGCTTTTGTAGACGAATTGTTGGTGAAGATTTCTTCAAAAATCTGATGTTGCGATCTTAAATAATTGTTCTAAAGTCATTTTCGAACTGATTTGAGATGATGATGAGCTTACAAATTGATTTAAATTCGGATCTGGGCGAGAGTTTTGGACCTTGGAAAATGGGCAATGATCCCGAAATGCTAAAGGTCGTCACTAGCGCAAATATTGCCTGCGGTGGGCACGCAAGTGATCCCGAAACAATGTTTGAAACGCTGAGGCTTGCCAAAGAAAATAACGTCATTGTTGGCGCGCATCCCGGCTATAACGACAAAGAAGGTTTTGGACGTCGTGTCATCCCCATGCAACCGGTTGAGATTGGACGTATGGTGGCAGCACAGATTGGCAGCCTTATGGCCGTTGCAGCTTTGGCAGGCGTGAAGGTCGCCTATGTTAAACCTCATGGCGCACTTGGAAATCTGGCAGCTCGTGATAAAGATGTGGCAACTGAAATCGTCAAAGTGGTCGCGCAGATCGATAAAGAGCTCTCCATCTTAGCCATCTCTGGCAATGAATTAGAACATGCGGCGCGCGCAACGAATGTTCCCGTTTATTCAGAAATTTTCGCAGACCGTGGCTATTTGTCATCGGGTCAATTGGTCCCGCGCGGTCAAGACGGCGCGATGATCAAGGATGCCGATGAAGCTGCAGATCGTTTGCTTGCTTTTATGAAAAGCGGATTGATGCCCGTGATCAACGGGGATCCGATAAAGTTGAACGCGCATTCGATTTGTGTTCATGGCGACAGCCCAACAGCGGTCTCTATGGCGCAGACTATTCGGCAAAAACTAACTGCCGATGGAATTTCCATCAAGCCGTTTTTAACTTCATGATCGAGCCAAAGTTTAAAAATGTGTCCGACTGTGGCGTTCTTGTGGAGCTTGGTTCTGAGATCAATGATGAAACCAGTAACGCGATATATGCCCTTGATAAACGCATTGCATCGGCCAATATCAAAGGCGTTGTAGAAGTCATTCCTGCCCTTATCAATTTGCTGGTGATATTTGATCCTATTCTGGCAGATCACATTGATATTCAAGCGGCTGTTTCCAAGTTATTCCCCATTTCAAACTCGGCTGATGGACGTGTCGCCAAACATGTAATAGATGTTTGTTATGATGATGAATTTGCGCCCGATTTAACCAACGTCGCGGACGCTTGCGGTCTTACAGAAGACGCGGTGATTAATAAGCATCTAACATCTGAACTGCGTGTGAGTATGTATGGCTTTGCGCCTGGTTACGCTTATATGTCTGGCCTTTCAGCTTCTATTCAAGTTCCGCGTAAAAATACAGCTTTGCGCGATGTGCCCGCAGGGAGCGTAATCATCGCTGGCCCTCAATGTTTGATAACAATGATCAAAATGCCAACGGGCTGGTCCATCATCGGTCGAACCCATGCAAAAGTCATGACCGGAAATGAAGATAAGCCGTTCCTATTTAATGTTGGCGACAAAGTTTCATTCCGGCGTATCTCCAAGGACAAGTATTTGGAGGCTGAAAATGCCTGATGCGAAGTTTCGTGTTATCCGTGCTGGTCCGTTGGTCTCGTTTCAGGACCTGGGTCGAAATGGGCATATGCGATTTGGCGTGCCAAAATCCGGACCGATGGATATTGCGGCATTTAAGCGAACGAATAGATTGCTTGGGAATACCCTTGGAGCGACATGCATAGAGGTGTCCATCGGTGGTTTGGAATTAGAATGTATCGAAGGGTCTATTTCTGCCTGTATTCAAGGTGGTGATTTTCACCTTACTCTTGATCAAGGCGACATAGCGAACGGAAAAATATTCACTATTGCATCTGGGCAAAAGCTAACCATCCGTGCGGGGAAAACAGGGTCATGGTGTTATCTCTCATTTGCCGGATCGATAAACACAGATACATGGCTTGGTGCCAGCGCAACTCATTTTATTTCTGGATTTGGAGGTGGGGCTTTAATGGCTGACCAGATCCTGAACGTTTCAAAAGCAAGAATGATAGATCAGTTACTCGACGATAAACCCATCGATCAGAAGGCCTATCAAGGCTATATTCGTGTTACATTAGGACCTCAGGATCACTACTTCACACCCACTGCGATCAGGCGACTTCTCAATGAGGAATATAAAGTTTCAACGGCATATGATCGTATGGGCATGCGCCTTGTCGGACCGAATTTGGAGTTAAACACGGCGCTGTCTATTCCGTCTGAACCTTTGATGAAGGGCTCCGTGCAAGTAGCAGGGGACGGTGTGCCAACAATACTTATGTCAGATCACCAAACCACAGGTGGCTATCCAAAAATTGCCACGGTCATATCATCGGATCTGGATATGCTTGCACAATTGCGACCAAATCAACCATTGCGCTTTCTGGCCGTTACACCACAAGAAGCCATCCGAATTGCTCGTGTGAAAAAGATTGAACAAAACTCTTAGGCAAACTTGTTATGCAGCTCACCTTAAGGAAAGAACGACATGCGCGAATTTGAACTTGAAAAACATTTTTCAAAATGGGAATTTGCAGCACGTTACCATATGACAGCGTCAGACGCGCAGAGCATGACGGTCAATGAGCTATTGGAAATGGCTGGAGACAAAGCTAAAGACGAATTGCTCAATTGTTGGTTGGGATATACTGAAACCCGTGGTGCGCCCGATTTGCGTGAAGCCATTGCTGACACGTACGACGTTTGCAAAGCAGACAATATCCAGTGTTTTGTTGGGATCGAAGAGGGTATTTATGCGGCAATGCGGGTGATGCTGAATTCCGATGATCATGCTATTGTTGTGGTGCCAAATTATCAAGCCGCTGAGACGCTTCCTTTATCCATTTGCGAAGTCACTGGCGTACCATTGTTAGCGGACGAAAATTGGCGTTTGGATTTAGATGCATTGCACGATGCCATTCGGCCAAATACAAAGCTTATTTCGATTAATTTCCCAAACAACCCAACCGGTGCAATCCCAGATCATGATACGCTGAAAAGCCTTATTGATATTTGTCGTGCGCGCGATATTTGGCTCTTCAGTGATGAAGTATATCGCTTAATGGAAATTGACGGAGAAAAACGCATTCCGCAGATCGCCGATATTTATGAGAAAGGCGTATCGGTAAATGTTTTAAGCAAAGCCTATGGCTTGCCAGGTCTGAGAATCGGTTGGGCTGCCTGCCAAGACAAAGAGCTGCTCGCATCTTTGGAGAAATGCCGCCATTACTTGTCGATATGTAGTTCAGCACCAAGCGAGCGATTATCGGTGATCGCCCTATCTATCAAGGACAAATTGCTGGAACGAAACCGTAAAATCGTTTTGGAAAATCGCAACAAGCTTGATGTATTTTTTGCGGATTATCCTGATCTGTTTAAATGGCGCCATCCTGACGGAGGCTGTGTAGCTTACCCCAAATATCTAGGCGCAGATGGCGTGGAGAGTTTTTGCCACGATTTGGTTGAAACCGAGGGTGTTCTATTGCTTCCCGCTTCCATATATAAATCAGAATTAATGGACACCCCTCAACAGCATTTCCGAATAGGCATGGGACGCCATGGCATTGACGAAGGCTTAGAGGTGATGCGCAAATTCATAGATCGGCGTGGAAATAGGCTCCAACTTTCACAAATTTGCTCGTCGTGATTATGCTGTGAATATCCCTTCAGCAACAGGTACGCGCAAGTTCATTTCTCTATTTCTTGAGGATGAATATTGCGCTGGCATGTTGCGCTCAATTCGAACCTGTCTGTAACAGTTTCAGAATAAGTGTGAGCCAGTGAGAGAAGAGATAGGGATCCAGATCGATGGCTCGAGCCGAAAAAAAAGTCAGTGTTAATTCTCCTCCGAAGAAAATATTAAGAGAAATCAAAAAGTTGCAACGGGCAGGGCAAGCAGGTCGCACTGTCTTGCTATGTGACAGGCTACATAGCCTTGGCTATAAAGATGCTGAATTTCTACTGCTATATGGCACTGCGCTGAAAGCAAAACGCGACTATAACAAAGCGCTTTTCATGCTCAACATCGCCTATGATCAGGAACCATCCAATCCTGATATTATTTATATGATGGCCTCTGTTTTCTATAAGATGAAAGATACTGAGACGGCGATTGAACTATTCAAACGCGTAACAGAAATGGATGAACGCCACTTCCTTGCTTGGAAAGATTTAGGCATTGCGCTGCAATCCGTGGAGCGGTTTCATGCAGCTCAGATTGCCCTATCCTGTGCACATTTTATCAATCCAGAAAATGTCGAAGCGATTGTTGCTTTAATCGGCGTTTATCTCGAAACACTCTCTTATAGACAAGCCGAAGAATTGATTGAACGTTTGTTTGCGCGTGGCGAGACGATTACCCCAGCGCTTTATGTGAAGCGTCTGCAAATTGCATCGCGTCTGGAAGATTTTGACTATATTAAAGCAAGCGTAGAAGGTACCGATTACTCTGAATTTGAACCTGATGATCAGGCGCGCGTTGAAAATCTTTATGCTTATTATTTGCAGACTTACGATCAGTGGGATGAGGCTCTTGAAGTCTTAAACAAATGGATCGGCGACGGTGCTGAGAAGAAGATCGAAAGCGCTTTACTCACGCGGTTATTAAAAACACATGCTGCTGCCATCTATGCAGATAAAGGTGATCCGCAAAAAGCGATTGAGATTAACAAAAGTCTGATTGCTGAGAATCCAAGCGATATATCCATCCGATATAATCTAGCTAATCTACAAATTGCCATGGGTGACTTGGAAGAAGCTTATGAAAATTATGAGGTTCGCTTTAGGTGGCGCGAATATACCTCCAAACGGAGACGATTTAGCATTCCGCGCTGGAAGGGCGAACCTATCAAAGGCAAGAAGCTTTTGGTATGGCGTGAGCAGGGGATTGGTGATGAGTTGCGCTATGGTTCCATGGTGCAAGACCTTAAAGACATGGGTTGTGATGTCACCTATGAAGTGACAGAGAAACTCATACCGCTATGGAAAGACAGCTTCCCTTGGGCAGATATTCAGCCAGAAGGTGAAATTGAATGTCGTGGTGATCCCGATTATGCACATTATGATTATCAAATTCCGCTGATCTCGCTCGCCCCACTCGTGCGTTTGACGGTTGACGCTTATGATAAAAATCAAAAACCATGGCTTGCGCGTTACCCAGAAATTGAAGAGAAAATTCGTAAAGATCTCAAACCAAAACAAGATGAATTGGTGGTCGGGATCTGCTGGCGTTCGTTTAATATGAGCCCGACGCGTGCGCGTTTCCTGTTTAATGATCAACAACTTGCGCCATTGAAGGAACTGCCAAACATCAAGTGGGTTAATGTACAATATGATGCTAGTCTCGATGATGTAAACAGTGCGCGCGAGTCTGGACTAGAAATTTACCACTACACGGATATCGACCAGAAAGATGATCTCGTCACAGCTTCCGGTCTACTCGGCGCATGCGATTTGGTTGTCACAGTTGGTGGTTCTGTGGGCGATTTGTGCGGTGGATTGGGTGTCCCGATGGTATATATTCCAAAACCGCGTGCTGCAGCTTTCTTAGGAACAGATAAGCTTCCATGGTTCCCAAATAGTAAGGGCTATCCAATTGCGTCCAACCAAGGTGATAGCGTGATCCAAAGCATTATCGATGATTGGGATGACATTATTTCATGGGCGAAAGATTTAAATTCAGTTGACAGATATTTCCATGATGACAAAGCTGGTGATGACGATAAACTAGAATTTGATCGAGAATATAAATCGCTTTGATCGTATTCTGTTTAAATTGGCTTGTTAAGTTTGGGGGTGGCGAGATTGAAAATCGCCCATCGTGACATTGGACCACAATTCCCGCCTATGGTGATTGCTGAAATCGGCATTAATCATGGCGGTGATTTATCTGTCGCCAAAAACATGGTGCGTCAGGCCGCGCTTTCTGGGGCTGAATGCATCAAGCATCAAACGCATTTCGTTGAAGATGAGATGACGGATGAAGCGAAATCTATCTTTCCGCCCAATGCCGACGTGTCGATCTGGGAAGTGATGGAGCAATGCGCACTCTCAACAGATGATGAAATCGAACTCAAACGCTACGCTGAAGAACTGGGTTTGATTTACATCTCCACTCCGTTTTCGCGCGCTGCAGCAAATTTTCTCAATGATATTGATGTCCCGGCTTTTAAAATCGGGTCTGGAGAAGCAGATAATCTGCCGCTCATTCGCCATATAGCAGGTTTTGGAAAACCGATCATATTATCCACTGGGATGCAGTCGATTAAAACCATAAAAGCGTCTGTCGATATTTTGGATGAAGCGGGTGTTCCTTATGCGCTGTTAGAATGCACCAATCTATATCCGTCCCCGCCAGAGATTGTGTCTCTGGGTGGAATAAAGGAGTTGCAAAACGCGTTTCCTCAGGCTGTTATAGGTTTTTCAGACCATTCTATTGGGCCAAGCATGGCCATTGCTTCCGTCGCCCTTGGTGCGTCGATTATCGAACGACATTTCACCGATGATCGGCACCGATCCGGCCCCGATATCTTTTGTTCTATGGATCCTGCCGAACTCCGTTTTTTAATTGACCGTAGCAAAGAGATACATACAAGCCTTCATAATCCCAAACAGCGGACGCCGGATGAGGAACCTGTTTACAAGTTCGCCCGTGCTTCAGTGGTCGCTGAACTCGACTTACCCACAGGCCACGTCATCACGGAGGCTGATATTTGGACAAGACGCCCCGGTAATGGGGATATCCCCGGCTATGAGTTTGATAAAGTTGTGGGAATGAGGTTAATTAAGCCTGTGAAAAAGAATCAGCAACTGTCATGGTCTGATTTTGAAACGGGTAAATAACTGCCATGTCTGATAAGGTCCAACCGCAGGATCGCCATATATTGTTTGTGACAGGTACACGAGCAGATTTCGGTAAGTTAGAGCCGCTGGCAATTGCCGCTGCGGATGCGGGGTTTCCTGTTACATTTTTCGTGACTGGCATGCATATGATGAAAAAATATGGCCATACGAAATATGAGATTTACCGCCAGAACCGTTTTCAGATTGTAGAATATATCAATCAGCGTGAGGGTGATCCTCAAGATATGGTGACGGCGAAGACCATCACCGGTTTTTCAGACTTTTTGCAGGAAATGCGCCCTGATCTCGTGATCATTCACGGCGATCGCGTTGAAGCTTTAGCTTGTTCTTTGGTGTGCGCCATGAACTACATTATGTGCGCACATATTGAAGGTGGCGAGGTTTCTGGCACGATTGATGAAGTGTTCCGCCATTGCAATACCAAGCTTTCAACGGTTCACTTTGTATCATCTAAAGTGGCAGCCGAACGGGTGATTAGATTGGGCGAGGATCCGCGTTCAGTGAAAGTCATTGGTTCACCAGAATTGGATATTCATTCAAAACCATCCGGTGTGTCGCTTGATGCGGTCTTTGATTGGTATGAAATCGCCAGCAAGGATTATGGCATTTGTGTTTTCCATCCGGTGACATCAGAAGTTCATAAAACTGCGGATCAAGCAAAATCGTTGTTCACCACGCTCAAGCGGTCGGGCAAGTATTTCGTTGTCATCATGCCCAATAATGATCCTGGCTCGAAAGATATTGAAGATGAGATCGAAAAACTGCCTTCTGATAGGTTCAGGGTCTTGCCATCTATGCGCTTTCAATATTTTTCAGAACTTTTGAAAAACGCAAAGATTATTATCGGTAATTCGAGCGCTGGCGTGCGAGAAGCTCCCTATCTGGGTGTCCCTTCATTAAGTCTTGGCACACGACAAAACAATCGCGCATTGGCGGAATCAGTGGCTAAAGCATCATGTTTTGATACGGAAAAAATTGCGTCATTCATTGAGCATGAATGGGGTAAAAAATATCCAAGAGACGAATCCTTCGGTGAAGGCTTGGCCTCGGCGAAATTTGCTGAGCTAATTTTATCGCCTGAATTTTGGGATACGCCGCTCCAGAAATATTTTGCCGATGGTACAAATGGTCAATCTTGATCCGCAAAAAGCTTTACCGATTGTTCCCATTCGCAAAGGCTCAAAGGGGCTGCCTGATAAAAACGTTACGTCATTGGCAGGCAGAGCGCTCTATCTTTATTCTGTTGAGCAGGCGCTGCGTTTATTTGGACAATGTGTGATCTCAACCGATATTCCATCTGTGCTCAATGCTGACTTGCCGGAAAATTGTTATGTCATTGAACGGCCAGAAGCTTTATCGCAAGACACAACACCGATGGATGATGTACTTCTGCATGTGCTTGATGACTTAGAGGATCGTGGTTTCGCACCAGACATTTGCGTGCTATTGCAGGCCACTTCTCCGCTTCGAAAAGATGATGATGTTCGTAAAGCTGTGGAATTTTTCAAAATAAATAGCTTTGATTTGGTGAAGTCCGTGAGCCCTGTTAGTTCAGGTTTTCTAAAATACGGTTCACTTGACGACAATGGCGCATTTATTCCGGTTGTTAAACCCGAATATTGTTTTTCTAATCGTCAGGATTTGCCCGATATGGTTCGGCCCAATGGGGCTATTTATGTGTTTGGCGCAGACACATTTAAAAAGAATGGCGGCATGGCATGCCAATCAATTGGTGCTATACAAACCGAACAATCCATCGACATCGATGTGCAGGCCGATTTAGCCCGCGCAGAACAGCTGATCAACGAACAAAGTGCGGATATTATAGAAACATAATAGGCTGGGTTTTAAACTCAGATACTCTTATTTGCGGTTTCCAGTAATTTAAGCGCAAGCTTACCTTTGGGGCTAGCTGCTTCGGTCATCTTAAATAATTTGACTGGCTTGGTGCCGTATTTTGGCTTGAAGTCTTCATCGCCAATATCAAAATCACAAATACGTCCGCCATCTTTGTGCCAATCCGCCATAAGTAAATCTATCATCCCGAAAACCGGGCCGAATTTACCAAAGGTATCATAGTCACATGCCATCAACATGCCATGGTGGGTTTTGTCATTGGTGAGACCAAATAAAGCTCCGACAAACTTTCCATCAGCTTTTAATATGTAAGTTCTTGCAAACCCTTCTAATTGCCCTTGTTCTGCAATCTTCCTATAAAATGACAATACAAAATCTTGCTGGATCGGATCACCTTCAAATCGACCTGCACGCAGCGACTGTATCTTGGATATAATCTCTCCGCATTCACCAGCGGGAACCAAGTCGAAAGATACATGGTCGTGGTGATTGTGAATGCGTCTGAGATTGTAATCAATTTTCTTGCGGAGTTTTGGTTCAAAAGTTTCTTCGCGCCATACTGCATAATCTTCGCCCAAAGCTGCTTCATGGGATGAAAAATCAAGTTGTTCAAATTCGCCTTCAAAAAATAGTTCCCATTCCATGCGAGATTGATCGCGCACAGGCTTCAAACGGAGAATGTCAAATTTACCGATTTCTTTTTTGATCTGGCTTTTCAGGTCATCAGTCAAAGCAAGTTGATCAAGATAATCTTGATGTACAACAGGTGCTGAATAGTCGCAAACGCCGAGATCCGCTGATTCAAGCAGTGTGATGCCTTTGAGTTTGCGTGTAATAAGCGGTAATGCAAATATAAGTGACCCGTCAGCATAATTGCGACCTGTAATAACAACTTTCGTCGCGCCACGATTTGGGGCCAGTTGTTTGTAAAGTTCTTCCAACCAAACAGGAGATTGAAACGCTGTTGCGGATGATTGCTTAAACAGCTCACGATATTCATCACCAGAAAAGTCAAAATCACTCTCCTGTTGAATAACAAACGAATTGCCCGCGACCATCGGTGCATTCGATTTGTTCTCGTAAACGCGTTTCGCAGCTTGATTGCTCATAACCATTAATCCACCCCTGATTTAATGTATTTGAGTATAAATTGTCCCTCAATTTGATGGAAAAGTATCAGAGAACTCTTAAAATATGAAAAAACGCTTTGTTACAAATTTATCTATTCAATTTTGCCGCATATGTTTCAAAGTATTCTTTTTGGGATGGCTCTCAGAACAGGTGTTGAAAGAAGTCTTATTTGGCCTTAGTGCTAGATGAGGTAATTAAAAGGCGTTTATTATTGTGAGCAATTCATCACCTGCGGATCGATCATTTTTATCCTTTGCAAAAAAGAACATGATACCAATTGGGCTTTTGCTAGCGTCCATCATTGCAGTCATCTTCTTTTCAAAAGGATTTATTGCCAACCTGATCTATTTCGCCGATCCAAAGCACCAAAATCAACCATTAGAATATTGGATGACCCCGCGCTACGTGGTCATGTCCTATGATCTTCCTCCGCCCATTGTTGATGAGGTTATGGGTTTGCGGCCTAAAATTGACAAGCGCAAACCTCTCACCAGAGTTCTTGAAGATTTGGGTATCACACTTGAAGAATTGCAAACGCGTATAAACGAAGCGCAAGCTGCGCATTTAAAGTCTATAGAAGAAAAGCGTCCGCCGAAAAAGGAAAAACCCGAGAAACCTGAAAAGCCAGCAAAATCAGAAAATACGCAATGACCGATTATGTTCTGGCGCTTATCCCGGAATACGGGCTCTTGGTGGTATTCGTCGTGACGACCATTGCCTGTTTAGGCATTCCATTACCATCTGCCATGTTGGTTCTGGCTGCGGGTGGTTTCGCGGCAACGGGTGATCTCACACTCTGGCAGGTGGTTGTAGTTACATTACTGAGTTTTATCGCAGGTGATCAAATTGCCTATAATATTGCGCGAAAAGGTGGACCTGGACTGATTAGCCGTTTGAAAAAGTTCAAAAAAGTTGAAAAAGTCATTGGCAAAGCTGAAAACCTCTTAGATAAGAGGGGAAATACCGCGATCATCTTATCTAGAACTGTCGTCAGCCCCGCAGGGCCATGGGTAAGTTATATTTGTGGTGCCACAGGCTTTAAATGGCCTAACTTTTCTATCTCAGCCAGCATTGGTGCGGCCTGTTGGACGCTCGCTTATGTATTTGTTGGATACTACTCTGCGGGACATCTGTCGAACTTAACGGATTTGGTGAGCAATTTCTTAGGTTTCATCATCGCAGGTGTGATTGGATTAATTAGTATTATTTGGCTTATCAGAGCTTGGAGACATCATAAAACAACATAAAAACAGATGTTTATAGAGTTTAACTTAAATCAAGTTAAATTTGATTTTTTCAAAGGAGGAGTTGGGAAAATGAAAAGGAAGCAGGTCGCAGTAATTACAGGGGGTGCGCAAGGGATTGGCCTTGCCACAGCGATGAAATTGGCAAAGCAGGGATTTTCGATTGCCATTTGGGATATGGACAACTCTGCAATGGACAGCGCCAAAGAGGTGCTAAGTGAATATCGACATTGCATCTGCAGCGTCAATGTGATTGACGCAGATCAGGTTTTTAACGCTGTCGCGCAAACAGAAAAAGAACTTGGTCCTATCACTGCGCTTGTTCATAGTGCCGGGATCACAGGACCCAATCACCGCTTGGTCGATTATGATATCGATGCCTGGCGGCAGGTAATTGATGTTGATCTTAACGGCACATTCATTGTCAATAAGGCTGTCGTGGCGCGCATGCAGGCTCACGGTTATGGCCGGATCCTCAATATTGCGTCTGTTGCTGGTAAAGAGGGTAATCCAAATGCGTCCGCCTATTCATCCGCAAAAGCCGGTGTCATCGCTTTGACAAAATCGCTCGGCAAAGAACATGCAGATGAAGATATCGCTGTGAATTGTGTGACCCCAGCGGCTGCCAAAACCCGGATTTTTGATCAAATGAGCGAAGAGCATATTCAATACATGCTGTCCAAGATCCCGCGCGGGCGTTTTTTAGAGGTTGAAGAAGCGGCTGAAATGATTGCCTGGTTGGTTTCAGAAGAAAACAGTTTCACCACAGGTGGTGTGTTTGATTTATCTGGTGGCCGCGCTACATATTAGTCTCCTATCGGAAGGATTCGCGGCTAAAAAAATGCTAAAAATTGACAATCGAACAGCAAGATCGCTTTGGTTGGCGACCAATGGCTTATCCAAAACGCCAACAGGCAAGTTAGACTTGCAAAAGATGATCCTGGAACTTGGTTTTGTGCAGCTTGATACGATCCAAGTCGTATCCAGAGCCCATCATCATATTTTATGGAGCCGTAACCAAAACTATCGTGAACCTATGCTGGACAAGGCCTTGGGCAAAGATCGGATGATCTTTGAGCATTTCACCCATGATGCATCGGTGCTGCCGATGGAATTTCTGCCCATGTGGAAACGACAATTTAAACGCAAGAAGGAACGGATCGACAATTCCAATTGGTATTCGAGTATGTTGGGGCCTGAGGGCCGGCAAGAGATAAAAGATCGCATTCGCGACGAGGGCGCACTTTCAACTCACGATTTTGATACCAAGATTATTGGTGAGAAAGCCATGTGGCAACGCCCGCCTCATAAACTTGCTTTGGATTACATGTGGTATTCCGGTGAACTTGCGACCTGCCATCGGGTAAATTTCACCAAGTTCTACAATCTCGCGGAAAGGGTTTTTCCAGAGCACTTATGGGATCAAGACATTGCCGAACAGGAGCAGGTGAATTGGCTATGCGAAGCGGCATTGGATCGGCTGTCATTCGGCAATGCGTCAGACGTGCACAAATTCTGGGAAGCAACCGATCTTAATGAGGTTAAATCCTGGGCAGAAAATCACAAAAACCTTGTGCCACTCAAGGTTCAATCCCATGACGGCTCTTGGGTCGAGGCCTTTGGTCCTCATGACATTGAGGAAAGGCTCTCGCGCCTTGAAAAACCAACCACACGATTGCGTATTTTAAATCCGTTTGACCCGGCGATCCGCGATCGCAATCGGTTGGAGCGCTTATTTGGTTTTAATTATCGCATTGAAATGTTTGTGCCAGCGGCCAAGCGACAATGGGGATATTATGTTTACCCGATTTTGGAGGGCGATCGGCTAGTTGGCCGAATTGAAGTGAAAGCAGACCGCAAAAAAAACGAGCTCAATATCATCCAGTTCTGGCCGGAGCAAAAAACCAAATGGGGACAAGCACGATGGGAAAAGCTCGAAGCTGAACTTGAGCGCCTCGCTAGATTCGTTAATGTAACGGACATTAAGTGGTTGTGCGATTACAAACCATCCTAATTTGCGCTCGTAAATCGAGGTGAAAATGAAGATATTTTTGACACCTATTTTTGTTGTATTGATGAGCCTGCATGCTTTTTCCGAGGAAATGAGCTTTGATAACAGGTGCATGGGTAATGCCGCTGAAAGCTGCGCGATCATTGCATCGGGGGTGATTACGAAACAAACACCGGATAAGTTTCGAGAGTACATAAAAAGCGGTTTTGGTGATGGCCAAGTCATTCTACTGCATAGCAAAGGAGGCAATCTTGCTGGTGGTGTAGAATTGGGGCGAGCAATCCGTGAGTTTGGCTTAATGACAGAAATTGGAGATGGCGTTTCACCGAAAGATCAGTTTTGGGAATGGCCCGGCGCGGGTGTGTGTGAAAGCGCTTGCGCTTATGCGTTTATGGGAGGTCGTCGCAGAATATTCGATAATGAAGATAAATTAGGGTTCCACAGGTTTTATTCCGCAACTCAAAATATCGACGGAGACAGTGCTCAAGTTTTGTCGGGCTTATTGGTCCAATATTTGGTCGAGATGGGCGTTGATGCCCGTGTTTTCACCTTTGCCAGCCAGGAAAATGACCGCTCAATGTTTTATCCCAATGATGCGCAGGCGCAGGAATTTGCTCTCAAAACGCCCTACGGCTTTGATCACTTTCAACTTGAACCCTATAAGCAGGGCATCGTTGCGTATAGCAAACGCAAGGGCGACGTTGATCTCTATGATTTAACGATGCAGCTAACAGCTTATTGTAAGCGTGGTAGTCCGAAATTATTGTATTTAATGGCCGCAGGTCTGACTGAGACGGCGAATTTTGCATTTTCTGCGGATGGCAAAGAATATTCTGTTTCAGCGGATAAAGTGACTGTCAAACCTGCAGGTGATGGGGCGCTTTTGGAAGTCACACTCTCGAAGGCACAGGCAACAAGTCTCACCCGCGCAACTTCGATGACCAGTTCATTTAACTACTATCGAGCTATAGGAGGCTTCTTTCCCTATCGCAAAGATCTCAACGATATGGACCGACAATCACTGTCTGCAGCATTTAAGTTCTGCATTAGTTAGGATAATTTAAAAAGGGCAAGGCTTAATGCCTGCCCAAATTTATTATTCAAATGTTATACTTGGCGCCACGCCTTCAAATCCAGCGCCTTGCAGGGAATCAATAACTGATTGCGCAATGCTCGCATAAGCCGCTGCATGTGGGCCATCTGGCTCCGATGCTGCAATCGGTGTGCCACCATCCGAGTTTTTGCGAATGTCCATGTGAAGTGGGATTTCACCCAAAAACGGAACACCTACTTTCTCAGCTTCATCACGCGCGCCGCCATGTCCAAAGATCTCAGAGCGCTCTCCGCATTTAGGGCAAATGAATGTACTCATATTTTCAATGATACCTAAAATTGGAACATCCACCTTGCGGAACATATTTAGCCCTTTACGTGCATCAATCAGCGCAATGTCCTGTGGTGTTGAAACGATCACAGCACCAGCGAGTGGCACATTTTGCGACATGGTCAATTGCGCGTCGCCTGTGCCTGGTGGCATATCAACAACAAGCACATCAAGATCACCCCAAGCGACTTCGCGCAGCATCTGGGTCAGCGCTGAAATAACCATGGGTCCGCGCCAAATCATGGGTGTATCTTCTTCCACCAAAAAGCCCATCGACATGACCTTAACGCCATGACCTTCAAGCGGTGTCAGGATTTTGCCGTTCACTGTTGGCTGATCGGTAATCCCCATCAAGCGCGGCATGGAAGGACCGTAAATATCCGCGTCCAAAATTCCAACTTTCTGGCCCAGTTTGGCCAGCGCGATTGCCAAATTAACCGATGTTGTGGACTTGCCAACGCCACCTTTACCCGATGCAACCGCAACAATGGATTTTATCCCCGGAACCGGCGCACTGTTGTTGGCTTGACGCGCGGCAGGATTGCGCGGTGCAGTAGGTGGTGGCGTTGCAGATGCTGTCGGACGTTGCGAGCTCGGTGCAGAGCCACCAGCGCGTTCCGCAGTAAAGATGACCGTTGCGCTGGTCACGCCATCAAGCTCTGTCACTGCCTTTTGTGCTGCCAAACGCATGGGTTCAAGCTTTTCGGTTTGATCAGAAGGTACAGTGATCGTGAAAATCACCTTGCCACCATCAATCATGATTGGGCTCACCATCCCGAGTGAGACGATATCACCTTCAAGATCAGGGCCTTTGATGGTCTTAAGGCATTCGATAACAGTTTCTGTAGTTACTTGTGACATTTTTTGTCCTGCTGTTTTATGTGTGCGACGGGGCCAGTTTTAATCGCGGGAAAGCCCTTTTGAGTTTAAGTCCTGAAGATAGTCAGACCATCTTGTCTCTTTTTCCTCGATTAATAGCCGCAGATATGGCCAATTAAATATGCCGGTGTCGTGCCCGTCTGAAAAGATAATTCGGATCGCATATCGTCCGACGGGTTCGATATTTGTGATGAGAACATTGCGCTTGCCCACTTGCGGCACTTCTTGCCCTGGGCCATGCCCCTTCACCTCGGCCGATGGTGATGAGATGCGCAGATATTCAGATGATAATTCACCTTCCATACCGTCATGATAAAATAGACGCATGATACCGCGCTCTTTTGAAACGCGAATATCTTTGGGAATATCGTTTGAATTTTGATCGGTCATATCTCAGCGCCTAACAAGCACAATTTTCTTGGTTATTTCGATTACAGTTAGGAGCACAAATGCAGCCTGTCTAGGGTTTAGGTGCGATAAATTTTCAAATGGGTGATGTGTCGCACCAAGAAAATGAAAATAAAACTTGAACGCATCGGTAAATCCAGTGATGTTTGGACAAAAAGGGGTCGGATGAAAATTCTCGGTGCAATCATTGCAGGCGGTCAATCTCGCCGTATGGCAGGTGCAAACAAGCTGTTGCTTGAGCTCAACGGTGAACCTCTTGTCGAGCGCGCTGCAAAAAGGCTTGGCGCGCAGACTGATCATTTGGTGGTCAATGTAAATAATTTTGAGCCGATCATTGACGCACTGGGATATGATATTATTAGCGATGCGCATGTAGACCATCAGGGGCCGTTAGCTGGGGTTTATTCAGTACTCAATTGGGTTAAACAAAATGATGCCTTGGTTGATTACATCATGACAGCACCAGCTGATGCGCCATTTTTCCCAACAAATCTGGTCGAAACGTTAAAAAATGCAGTAGGATCCCACGATATCGCAATTGCCCACTATAACGGCTATTCACAGCAGCTTTTTGGCCTGTGGTCGGTCGATTGTTTAAAGGATTTATCTGTTTATCTCGAAAACCCAGAGAACCGAAAAGTGATGACATTCATTCGATCTAAGAAATGGGTTCAGGTCGATATCAAAGACCAAGTTATCGATCCATTTATGAATATTAATACGCCTGAAGATTGGGATAAGGCACAACAGATACTCGCTTCAAATGGTGAATTGGAATGACACAAAAGGTCTTCGGCATATCAGGATGGAAAAATTCCGGCAAAACAACGCTGACATCGGCCGTTATTAAAGAGCTCACGGCAAGAGGGTTGCGCATATCCAGCGTTAAGCATGCACATCATAATGTGGATGTGGATCAAGAAGGAACCGATAGCTTCAAGCACCGCATATCAGGAGCTAGTGAGGTGATGCTCGCTTCATCAAAGCGATTTGCGCTCATGCATGAAATTGGGGGAAGCGAGGAGGAATGGAGCTTGGACCAACTGCTGGAAAAAATGTCAGCAGTGGATCTCATACTGGTGGAAGGTTTCAAGTCCTCAAATATCCCAAAAATCCAAACGATTCGCAAAGCCAGTCTCGAGAATGAGGGTATGGGGCAGATGAATAATATCGTTGCTTATGCTGCAGATATGCCGATTGAAACGTATTTACCTGTCCTTGAGATCGATGATGTGGTGAAAGTTGCAGACTTCATTATCAAGTATTTGAACATAAATGTAAGTTAATGCTTACATTTAGTATTTGCACAGTGACTCGCCAGATACATCATTGATATCATTTAGTCCTAATTGTGCGAGCGCGATACTAATGTCTGACGCAACATTACCTGTATATTCTGTAAGTCCTTTCTTACCATTTGCCGCAATTGCGTAGGAGAATGGTCTTCCAAGGAAGGCGTAATTAGCCCCAAAAGCGTAAGATTTGACGATATCTTCGCCGGAACGTAGACCGCTATCGAAAAATAACGGATAATCATTGCCAACCATGCGTCTGATTTCGCGCAGTGCCAAAATAGGGGCAGGGGCGCTATCCAATTGACGTCCACCATGGCTGGAAACTTGAATAGCATCAACACCAGCATCTTTTAATTTGACCGCATCGCGCGGATCCATCACACCTTTAACGACGAGATTGCCCTGCCATTTATCGCGAATATCTTGAAGCAGGTTCCAATCAGCACCTGCACGGCTGCTTGTGCGATCAAATTCACCAAATTTTCCACCGAAATTAGCTAATTCAGGTTTGCCATGAAACAGGGTCGACAGCGACCATTGCGGATGTAGTGCAAAATCTATGAATTGGGGTACGCCGATTTTAAATGGCATTTTAAAACCGCGACGTAATTCACGTGGTCTGCGACCAACTTCTGGCACGTCTACTGTTAAGATAAGTGTTTGATAATCAGCGGCTTTTGCGCGATCAATCAGCTTAAATGAATCCTCTTTATTGCCACTGAAATAAAGCTGAAACCAGGCATTACCTTCGGACATTTCCGCCATGTCTTCAAGTGACGTAGAGGCTGCGGTCGATACGCCAACCGGGACATTGTTTTTAGCAGCAAATTGCGCCAACAGCTTATCCGCATCATGACGCGCAAGATTGCACATACCCATTGGGCTGACGCCAAATGGAAGGCCCATCTCTTGGCCAAAGAGTTTTGTTGTAATGTTGCGTTCAACGACATTGTTGAGAATGCGTGGTTGAAGACGAATCTTTGCGATCTCGTCGCGATTATATTGCTCACCGGTTTCCGTACCCGCTGCACCATCAATATAATCAAATACCATCCATGGGAGGCGCTTCTTAGCTAAGCGCCTCGCATCTTCATAAGAATGTATTCCATTATTGAGAAGCATTGATATATCTCCTATGTAAGTAGTTAGTTACATAAGGCGTGAATAATGCCTCAAACCAAGGATTAGGCGTTGCGCTCAGCAACCGTTTTCATAAAGCGGTCGCGAATTACAACAGGGTCCATGGTGATCACAGGAACTTTGATATTGCCGGATTCACACTTGCTGACAATGATGGTCATCTTGTCGCCATCCAACGCATCTTGAACGACTTGCGCTGTTTCTTCAGCAGTACATTCAATCACGTTTTCACATCCACAAGCTTTTGCAACTGCAGTCAATGATGTTTTCTTACCGGCATAAGTCGGCTGATCACCAGTTGAACCATAGCTACCATTATCGATGATCAAGAGGATGAAGTTATCAGCCACATTGTTTGCAATCGTTGGCAAAGTACCGAAATTGGTCAAAACTGAGCCGTCACCATCAATTGAGATGACTTTTTCTTTTTGCGCGAGCGCAAGGCCAAGACCGATAGAAGATGAAAGACCCATTGTACCAAGCATGTAAAAATTGCTTGGTTGATCATCCATCAAGTGCAATTCCTGGCTTGGAAGACCAATGTTACAAACTACAAGCTGGTCGGAAATGATAGGCATAAGTTCTTTAAGTACGTCTGAGCGGATCATATTAGTATCCTTTCCAGAATGAAGCATCGGTGAGGATGGCCACAGGCTTGTTGCACATGAAGGTGTATTTCAAAATCTTATCGAGCTCTTCAACATCATCTTCGTGATGGAAGTGATAAGTTGGGATATTTAGCTGAGCGAGCAATGCTTTTGTGTGCACCGCCATTTCCACCTGACATGCAACAGGTTCACCAAGCTCACCACGATAGGAGATCAACATTGGCAACGGCATGCGGTAATATTGTGTCAGCGTTACAAGCGTATTGACTGTCACGCCAATTGCGGTGTTTTGCATGATGATCGCAGGACGTTTACCGCCCATATAAGCACCAGCACAAAGGCCCATGCCTTCATCTTCTTTATTGGCGGGAATGTGATAAATGTCATCACTTTCCTCGATTTTATCAATAACGCCAGCCAATTGTTTACATGGCACTGTCGTTACAAAATTGACATCGTTGGCAACGAGGTCTGCAACAATTTTATCATTTACTGACACGGGATTCAGCTCCTATTTGGTGAGGTTAGAGCTGTTATCTTATAAAAATAAATTTAATTCAAGGCAAAGATATTTGACAATAAGTAAAGAAAAATTTTACTTATGCATTGGTCTTTTCAGCCAATACTATATGTTCAATCGTATTGAGTAATTTATCGATCAAAGTCGATTTTGAGCTGTTTTTACGCGCCAATATGCCCAAAATGCGCCCTGTGGACTGATCATCACTTTGCATATCCAACGGAATCTTGCGTAAGGTTTTAAAAATCGGATCTGGCACACACATATTCGGTGAGATTGAAACACCAAGATTGTGTGAGATCATACTGCTGAGCGTTTCAAGCGATTCCATTTCCATAGAAGGGCGCACAGAGATGTTGTTCTTTATCAACCAGTCCTCGGCCAGTTGGCTGATTGAGGCGCGCCGAGATTGGCTAATATAGGGCATGGTCTGCATGAGTGTTACAGGATCACTTTCAGTGACCTCTGGCGCTGTGAGCAAAACCAGCTCCTCTTCCACAAAAGGGCGCCAATCCATATGCGCGCCCACATGGTTTGGCATGGCAATCACCGCAGCATCGATCGCGCCGCGTTCAAGCTGTTCATGCAGATCTTCAGATAGTCCCGGCACAACGCGAATATGCAGCTCTGGATAGGTTTCAATCAGTTTTTTGATCGAGCGTGGGATCAGTTCCCGAATAACTGATGGTACTGCACCAATGATTAATTCACCATGTAATTGTGCAGTACCGACAATATCATCAAGCATATTGTCATAGGCGAAAACCACTTCGCGTGCTTTTGGCACCAGTGCTTTGCCAAGCGCATTAAGTTGTGGTGACTTTTGTGATCGGTCAAATAATTCCACTTGCAGCTGATCTTCAAGCCGCTTCATTTGTTGTCCAACAGCGGCATGGGAGACATAGACTTTTTCCGCCGCAGCACTGAAGCTTCCATGATCAGCAATTGCGATCAGAGTTTTTAAAAGTGAGATGGACAGATCAAGACCTCAATCTTTGAGCGTGGAACTTAGATGTCCAGCTTAACTTGATCTGCAACTTCTTTCAAACGACTTTCTGTTTCTTGGCCAATCACCAAATATTGTCCATCACCTTTAGACCATGAGAGGATATCAAATCCGTTGATTGTATTTGATTTAGTTTCATCAGATCCCATCATGGAACCTGAATTGCTTTGGAAGCAGATTGCAATCACTGAACCTTCCTGATCCTTATACATAAGCTGAGCAACCGGTTTGCCTTTGACCACGAGCAATCTTGCACCCTGAAATTCAAATCCGGAATTGGTAATATCCGGAATTGAGAATGGCAAACCGGTTGTCTTGCTCAACCAGCCGACAATATGATCGGACTCATCCGCACCAACTTCCACCAAATGACGTTTTTGCTGGGCATAAATGCCATGGTAATCAGCAACATGATGCAGCCAACCGGTCGTTTGTGCGACGGTAATTGCTGGTTGATTGGTTTCATTATAGACAAAACCGCCAATGCCACCTGCAATCAACAACAAAAGACCAGCCGCCATCGAACGGAAGCTGAAATTATTATTTGCAGCCGCTGGCAGATGTTTCAAACTTGGTTTCAATTGCGTATTTTCGATCATTTGAACCAAATGCACCGGGCTTGCATTATCGACAATGCCATCAAACTCAGTGAGCGCATGATCGTTTGCTAAGGCGAGTTTCTCAAATTCTTCTGAAACCTCAGGATCAGTTTCAATAAGATGACGAATTTCTTCCAGCTGATCTTCAGGTAATTCCTGATCAAGATATGCGCTTAATTTTAAAGATATATCGCTCATATGATTTCTTCCCTTGGGGTAAGGGTTTCGCTGATTATTTTTCGTGCGCGATGAATACGGCTCATCACAGTGCCCACGGGTATATCCATGGCTTGGGCGGCTTCTTTATAGGTAAAACCTTCCTTGGCAACGAGCAGCAGAGTTTGGGAAAGTTCACTTGGCAAGCTCATAACAAGACCACCGATTTGGTGCGCAAATAAAGTCTCGTCTGCATCTTTGTTATCACTCAGATCATGTGCATCCTCAATTTGCATTTGCCCAGCTCCTTGTCTCACCTTTCGTTTTCGTTGTTCGCTAATCCAGGTATTTCGCATAACCGTAAAGGCCCAGCGATCCAGCGGTTGGCTGGAATCGTATTTGTCCCATTTCGATAGCGCCTGCGTGCACGTTTCTTGCAGCAGGTCATCAGCATCAGAGGATGATCGCGTTAATGTTAAGGCATATCTTCGTAGCCTCGGTAAAAGCGCAACCATTCTGGCTTTAAATTCGTGTGGCGTTACCAAATCAACTCACTACCAGCTTTGTTTCCCAACTTAATTTCTTTTGCCAAACTTTGATTTTTTCGCTTCAATGATTGGCGTTCACTCATACTACGCACCAAGCTTGAGATAAATTCACACAAAAGGTGAAATAAAAAAAAATTGTTTTTGTGAATAAATACCAAACCCAAGGCGTAATCCTTTCGTACCACGAATAAGAACACATTTTTTTCACGTTACAAAACCACAAAGGAACATATCATGATGAAAGCAGTTACAATCGCCCTAGCCCTTACAATTCCAGCTTCTTTTGCGCTTGCCGCAGGATCAAGTAGCGAAGAGCCACCGAAAAAAACCAAGACGTCTATGGAATGCAAAGACGGTAAGGTTTGGGATAAGAAAATGAAGAAATGCCTTGATGCAAAAAGCTCATTGCTCACAGACGATGCGCGCTACGAAGCCGTTCGCGAGCTTGCTTATGCTGGTCAATATCAAAATGCACAAACTATTCTTGCTTCTATGTCTGACCAATCAGACACACGCGTTCTCACATATTACGGTTTCACTCACCGTAAAGCAGGCAATGTAGATCTCGGCATGGCATATTATCAAAAAGCCCTCGCAGCTGATCCAAACAATTTGCTTGCACGCTCATATATGGGCCAAGGTCTTGTTGCGCAGGGCGATAAAGCAGCCGCGCGTTTGCAATTGGTTGAAATCAATGCACGAGGCGGCAAAGGCACCTGGCCAGAAGTTGCTCTTGCCAATGCGATCAAGAGTGGCAAAGGCTATAGCTACTAAGAATATCTAAAAACTGAAAGAGAAGGCGGGTCGCACGATCCGCCTTTTTATATGCGCGTGAAAATTTGCACTTTTTTATCAGCAATCATGTCCGCAACTGCAGCGTCAAACTCCTTGAAATGTGTTGCAGCTAAATGCGCCTTAAACGCAGCTTCATCGTCATAAAGCTCATATAAGAAAACGCATGTGGGATCGCTTTCGTTGATACAAACATCAAATTGCCGACACTGTTCTTCCTCAGCCAACGATGTTTTTGCGTTTCTGGTCATTAAGGGCATGAACTGATCAATGCATTCATCTTTAATCCGAAACGTGACACAAACCACATACATATTCTCTGTCCTTGTAGCCGATCTAAAGATCAACGCGTCTGGCTTGTTCAGCCGATTGATAGGTGGCTTCGCTTGCTTTGATAACGGCCAGGTAGTCATGCGCTTCGTTTTCAAACTCACCCTCACCGTTGGCGGCTAATAATATATGCTTGCAAAGCGCTTTCACGCAGCCGCCGCCAAAAGCGTTGCGATCCATTTCGAGGGAAATTGGAATGTTTTTTGAAATCGTGGATCCAAAGGGTCTAAAGGTAATTTCACCTAGTCCATTTAGATCTATTGTTCCTTTCTCACCTTCGATTTGCATCACGCCCATGGTTCGGCGCAAATTGTCTGTTGGGTGATCGGACAAGCGATTGCCATCAATAATGGACTGGCTGCCATTCTCATGGTTCATGATCACGATGCCACAGTCTTCCCCAGCAATCACTGGGTTTAATTTTCGAATGTCGGCATAGACATTAGAAATTTCGCCTGACATCCAGCGAAAAAGATCAATGAAATGCACGCCTGTTTCATGGATAAGCAGTCTCGGCATTGCCTGAAATGCAGGTTGCCTTGAAAGATAAGCATCTGGTCCGCGTCCATCGCCAGGCCGTAAATAATATCTCGATTGGTAAATTTCACCTAAGCCACCCTCATCAATGAAAGTTTTGATGGTGCGATACCAAGGTTGGAAACGAAAATTCTCATGTATGAAAATTCGGCAGCCGCGTTCATTTGCAAGTGCGATCGCTTCTTCTGCCTGTTTGACGCTTAAGCAAAACGGTTTTTGACAGATGATGATTTTATCTTTTGCAGCAAGCTTTTTAATGAGATCAAAATGCGACGGCGGCGGTGTGACAATATCTATTATGTCCGGGTCGGATGCCATCACATCTGCTGCATCATCTGTGGCAATAAGACCGTATTTTTCATTTGCCCAGGCGCGACGTTCTGCGGAAAAGTCTGAAAGCGCGACAAGACGCGAGCCTTTAAGTTCTGTCCAGGCATCTAAATGAAACTCGGCGAAATAACCGAGGCCAACGACAGCGACTTTCAATTCACCACTCATTTTAGCGCACCAATTTGTGCAAGAACTTCGTCCGTCATCGCCTTTGTGCCCATATCACCACCAAATTCAAATGGGCGCAGGCGATTTTGTGCGAAACCATTATCGACGGCTTGATCGATGAGTTCTCCCGCTTTTGCAAAAGCTTCGTTACCGGATTTATCCGCCAGATAATCGAGCATCAACGCGCCACTTAAAATGGCTGCAAGTGGATTGGCTTTATCTTGACCCATAATATCAGGCGCACTGCCATGCGCTGGTTGGAAAAGGCCAATCTCATCGCCAATTTCTGCGCAGGAAGCCATGCCCATGCCGCCGACAAGTCCGCCAGCAAGGTCAGATAGAATATCACCAAAGATATTTTCCATCACCATGACATCAAATTCCCAGGGTTTGCGAACAAGATCCAATGCCTGAGCGTCAACATAGTTATAAGATGTTTCAACATCGGGATTATCTGCTTTGATCTCGTCAAAAATCTGACGGAAAAAGGCCATGGATTTAAACACATTGGCTTTATCAACACATGTAAGTCGCCCTAATTTCCCGCGCGCTTTACGACGTCGCGCAAGATTAAAGGCAAATTTGTGCAAACGTTCTGTGGTGTTTCGCGACACGAGCAGGCTGTCATAAACCTCTTCATTGTCGACGACTTTACTGCGATTATGCACGGCAGCGGAATAAAACAATCCTTCTGTGCTCTCGCGCAGGATGATCATGTCGATACCTGCAGCCCTAGGATCTGCAAGACGCTGAGGCGCGTTTGGATAGGCTTTAATCGGCCGAACACCAGCGTAAAGTCCATATCGATCACGCAATCTCAGGTGAGGGGAGATTTCAGTGCCATCAGGATGTCGAATGGAGGGCAGTCCGATTGCACCCAAAAAAATCGCGTCAGATTCCCCTGCCTTTTCTTCGCCGCCTGGTTCGATATCAACGCCATGGTCTTTATAATAGCCCGCACCTGCCGCAATATCATTATAGTCCAGCGCGCAATCGCCCACTTGCGCCATGGCTTGCTCAACAACTTGCAGCGTTGCTTCAGTGACATCAATTCCAATTCCATCGCCGCGAATGACTGCAACGCTTTGTTTTAACGACATACTTTTACTTTCTATAGCTGTTGAAGCTTATATTTTGCCAAAATGGCTAGCAGCTCTGCACCGGCGCGTTCGCGATGCTCGCGGTAGACATTCCTGGCCTCCTCGATTTCACCTTTGATAATGTGTTCAACAACGGTCTTGTGTTCTGCTGTTGAACGATATGGTTTTTCGCGCATGCGCAAGGTGATCACGCGTGCACGATGTGCTTGGTCAAACAACAAGCTGGCAATGGATAAAAACCGCTTATTGCCATGAAGTATGAGCAATTCTTTGTGAAACTCATCATCAGCATTTGCCCAGGCTTCCAGATCATCGTCGTCAAGCGCCTGCTCCATACGTGCAGTCGCATCGATAAGCGGTTTAAGCTCAGTTTCAGATAATTTTCGCGCAGCCAACACAGCAACGGCTTCAGGTTCAATCGCTGTCAGAACCTCGTAAATTTCTTTCATATCCTGTGGTAGGATGGGCAGAATATAAATCCCGCGCCGCGGCTTCATTTCAACCAAGCCATCGGCTTCTAAAAGCACAAGCGCCTCGCGTAAAGGTGTGCGGCTCATACCCAATCGCTCCGCCATTTCTGGTTCCGTGCCGTGGAAACCAGGTGGCAGCCGATTTGAACGGATTTCTTGCTTGAGGCGCCGATAGGCATCATTCACAAGACTGGATCTCGATTTCTGCATCATGGGTTGTGCTCCTGGCAACAGAATTCGCACGATTTTGTCTTCACGTCAAATACTTTAATGTATACATTAATATAAAACTATGATTTTATACATTTAAATGCAAAAAATATGGCGTTGAGCCGGAGGTAGGAAGTTAAATGTCGGATATTTGGGAAGTCTATGCGCTAAAATATGCGGACCGTAATTCAAGAACGCGAGCGGATAGTTTCATCGACGATGATCATGCTGGCGAACCCCACGGAATGGATTATTTCGTTTGGGTTTTAACCAATAATGGCCGAAATATTGTCGTTGATACAGGTTATGACAGCGCTGAGGCAGACCGCCGTTCGCGACCAATTATTCGAGATCCGGCGAAATCCATCGAAGCTCTCAATTTGAACGCTGAAACCGTAGACACCGTCATCATCACACACCTGCATTATGATCATGCAGGTGGGCTTGATCGCTATCCCAATGCGATTTTTCACTTGCAGGCCGATGAAATGGCCTTTGCCACCGGACCCTGCATGTGTGACCACACCCTTAAAGCGCCATTTACAGTCAACCACGTCTGCGAAATGGTTCGCCATGTCTATTCAGGACGCGTTGTCTTTCATGATGGGTCAGCAGAAATTGCCCCTGGCGTGCGCGTTCATAATGTTGGCGGACATTCCAATGGATTGCAGGTGGTCGAGGTGATGACCAAAACCGGGCCTTTATGCTTGGCGTCTGATGCATCTCACTATTATGAAAATTTCATCGACAAAAAACCATTTCCAATTGTCTATAATATGGATGCGATGTTTGCGGGATTTGATCGTATTGTTGAAATTGGTGGTTCCAATGACCGTGTGATCCCAGGCCATGATCCACTTGTGACACAGCTTTATCCAACCCATGGCACATCTGGGTTTGTTTGGCGGCTGGATGCAGGAAAATTAAAAACCTAAAACCTAGCTATGCCAAACCTTTGGCAGCGTGTTTTTGTCATTTAAGACATTGATAATTGGAATGAGAGATTTGCGCAGCTCATAACTTGTTGCTGCGCTCATACGCACGACAAGTTTATGTGTTGTCCCGCCATGCAATTGCCAGATACTTGCGCCAATATTGGCCTTGGGCGAGTGATTGATCTGCTCAAATTTCGCTTCTGCTTTCGGGCCGATATATAAAATAAAGGTAGTGGCAAGATCACCAGACGTTACGGTGTTGCGTTTTAATATCTGATCAATAGGACCGTCAATTTTTTGGTTTTCAGCGTGAACGAGCTGATTATCATGATAAATGCGCCAGGTGTCGTTAAGAGAAGCCGAGGTTACAATTTCATCCATGGCAGGCCGGCCAAACATCAATGGTTCCACCATTAAAAATTCACTTCCTTGCGCAAGTTCCGCATGGATCGTGCGTCTCAATCGCGCTTGATCAAACAATATGGTTTCTTGCGGCAACCAGGCAAAGGAACCGCCTTTGCCAACTTTAATATCAACATCAATTTTGGCGGGCATTGGGCGCGAAGCTTTATAAATCCGCTCGCAGGCCTGGCTGGTAATGGTCAGTTCGGCGCCATCTTCCACACCAAATTTCCAACTCAAGTGATCATCATCGGTGAGGCCACCCGATGTGTTGATCATTACCGCTTCAATCGGATCTTGTTTGTTGTGGTTGGGCATGCGCAAACGTGCGCAACCTTCTTGATAAAGACGTTCAAGCCTGTTTTGTGCACCACTGCGTTTGACGAAAATTTCCCCATGCCCGCGCGCGCGCTGCATGTTTTGGATGTGATTGTCTTGGGTCAGCAGATCTGCACTCATGAACTTATTGCACCTTTTTAAACACTCAATTCATTTATCGTGTTGTGTATTGCAGTGCAATGCATTTTGGGAGATAACAAGTTGTTGCTCAGGATTTACGCGCTCAACACATTGAAACCACAAAAGCGAAGATCGCGTCGATTTTGTGTTTGCCGCGTTCAAGATCATCGGCTATGAAGATATTCGTTAAATGCCGATCACACGCGCATCAATGCACCCGTAGCTCAGTTGGATAGAGCGCTGCCCTCCGAAGGCAGAGGTCGCAGATTCGAATTCTGCCGGGTGCGCCATTTAAACTCCTGATTATATGGGGTTTTTCTAATTTAGATAAAATAAATATTTCCTGTTCTTTCAGTCTGGTCACAATCTGGTCACACTGAAGAACGCCTTGCGTCTTTGATCTGGCCATTAAACGCTAGGAAGTACAAATGGCAACAATTAGAATTCATCGTGGAAAATGGCAGGCGATTGTTCGACGTAAAGGATATCCCCAACAATCGAAATCGTTCATGACTAAAGCACATGCTTTAAAATGGGCTCGGCAACTCGAGAGTAACTTAGATGCTGGCTTAGTACCCACAGACACTAAAATATTAGATGACACAACAGTAGGCGACCTGCTTGTTAAATATCGTGATAGCGTTTCAATAAATAAAAAGGGCTACTCTTCAGAATGTACGCGCTTAGATAGTTTCTTGAGACAGCCATGGGCGAAGCTGACATTGGCTAAAGTTTCTCCAGGTGTTTTTAGTGCTTATCGCGATCAACGATTAGATATTGTTAAACCCGCGACAGTGAGAAGAGACCTTGGTCTTCTCCGTGCTGTGTTTGAAACAGCTATTGCGGAGTGGGATTTCCCCCTTAATGGCAATCCATTGGTCAATATAAAGAAGCCTAGAGAGCCAGAGGCTAGAAACCGGCGATTGGAACCAGGTGAACGTGAGTTGCTTCTAAAGGCCTCAGAGCGTCATACAGCGCAATGGCTTAAATTTGGAATCATACTAGCCATCGAGACAGGATTGCGACGTGGTGAGCTCCTACGACTCTTCTGGGGCGATATAGCACTAGATCATTCAACTATTCTCGTACGAGATACGAAAAACGGTTATTCACGAACAATACCCTTGTCGAAGGTTGCAGTGGATACGCTTACTTTAATGCGGTCAGAAGTGGCTCGGCAATTTTGAACAAGAGATTTAAGTGAAATTTTGACCTGTCAGTGGCACTTTGTGCTGAACAC
>JAEPMD010000036.1 GCA_017644105.1 Rhizobiaceae bacterium
CATGGTGATTCTGCCAAATTTACGTTATTCGCACCTCTATACTGATTTTCTTGATTTAGCGATATTGGAGATGGAAAAAGTGAAACTCACTTGGCTTGGGCATTCCGCATTTAGATTTGAATTGAATGATACAGTGATCCTGGTTGATCCTTTTATTAAAGGAAACCCAAAAGATGATATCGATTTTGAAAAGGTCACGGGTGATGCCACACATATTGCACTAACCCATGGCCATGGCGATCATTTGGGTGATACCGTCGAGATCGCGTCAAAAACAGGTGCAACTGTGATTGCGGATGCAGATTTATGCAATTGGCTCAATGATGTTCATGGGATCAAGAAAACCGAAGGCGGAAATACTGGCGGCACAATTGGTTTCGATGACTTCTCACTAACATTCGTAGATGCCAAACATTCATCGGCGAAAATCACCAGCGACGGCGTATCTCATTCTTTAGGTAACGCCAATGGATTGATGTTTCATTTCCGCAATGCGCCATCCATTTTGCATATGGGGGATACAGATATCTTTTCGGATATGGCGCTTATCAATGAGTTGCATGAGCCGGATATTGGCATTGTGCCAATTGGTGACCGATATACGATGGGCAGCGCTGTTGCTGCATTGTCATGTCAGCGATATTTCAAATTCAGCTCGATTATTCCGTGCCATTTTTCAAGTTTTCCGTCTCTTACACCAAATGCTGATCAATTTATTGAAGCGCTTGGTGAGGACGGGGAAAAAGTTTTGCGATTGGTTCCGGGAACCGCGATTAAGCTTTAACGCTGATTATCATGAAATCCTGCTTGCCCTTGCAACTCTGCGGGGTTATAGCGAAAAGAATATAAAAAATTCATCGGAGTAGACGTATGTCAGTAGATCAGGCAACAGTTAAACGTGTTGCGAAACTCTCCCGTATTGCCATTAGCGAAGAAAATCTTGGTAAGATGGAAGGTGAGCTGAACGCCATTTTAGGATTTGTTGAGCAACTTTCAGAAGTGGATGTGGATGGCGTAGAACCAATGACATCCGTTACACCTATGGAAATGAAAAAACGTGCAGATGGTGTAACCGATGGTGCTAAGGCACAAGACATCGTCGCCAATGCGCCTGAAAGCGATGATAACTTCTTCGTCGTGCCGAAAGTTGTTGAATAGGATTTAAGCTTTTGCGCATTGAAGTTGAAACGCCGTTGCAGGATGATATTCGGATGCTGGTTAAACAGCTGAACGAATATATGATGCCATTAACGCCAAAAGAGTTTCAGTTTCAATTGACCGTTGAACAAATGTCAGAACCTGGTGTGACTTTGTTTGTCGCCCGTAATGACAATGATGAAGCTGTCGGTATGGGTGCGCTGAAGATCCATGATGAACATATGGGTGAAGTCAAACGCATGTTCACCTTAGAAAATGTTCGCGGCGAACACGTTGGATCCAAAATCCTCAATAAGATTGAAGAACTGGCTGTGTCCAACAAGTTAAACGAATTAAAGCTTGAGACAGGCGAAGCACCCGGATTTGAGCTGGCTTGGCGATTATATGAACGAAATGGCTACCAAACCTGTGGCGCATTTTTAGATTACCCAGATTCTGGATATTCCAGATTTTATTATAAAAAGATTGCATGATGACTGAACTAACACAATTGACCATCGCCGAAGCGCGCGAAAAACTTCAATCAAAAGAGATCACGTCTGTTGAGCTAACAGATGCCTATCTTTCAGCGATTGACAGCGCCAATGAACAGCTCAATGCCTATATCAAAGTGACACATGACAAAGCGCACGAGATGGCGGCAGCATCTGATGCTAAACTTGCAAGAGGTGAGGGTGGCAATCTTGAAGGCATTCCTCTTGGGATCAAAGATCTATTTGCGACCGAAGGCGTGCAAACACAAGCGTGTAGTCACATCCTTGATAAATTTGAGCCAAAATACGAATCTACCGTTACTAAAAATCTATGGGACGATGGTGCAGTGATGCTCGGTAAACTCAATATGGATGAGTTTGCCATGGGTTCATCTAATGAGACCAGCCATTATGGCGCTGTGACCAATCCGTGGCGCGCGAAGAATTCTAACGAATCTTTGGTCCCTGGTGGTTCATCTGGTGGTTCGGCCTCTGCGGTCTCTGCGCATTTATGTGCCGGTGCAACTGCAACGGATACAGGTGGTTCCATTCGTCAACCGGCAGCATTTACAGGCACTGTGGGTATTAAACCAACTTATGGCCGTTGTTCGCGCTGGGGCACGGTTGCGTTTGCGTCATCACTTGATCAAGCAGGTCCAATTGCGCGCGACGTTCGCGATGCTGCGATTATGTTGCGTTCAATGGCCTCAACAGATGCAAAAGATACGACATGTGTTGATATGCCAGTCCCTGATTATGAAGCAGCGCTTGGCGGATCTGTTAAAGGCATGAAGATTGGTATTCCTAAAGAATATCGCATGGATGGCATGCCAGATGATATTGAAAAACTTTGGCAGCAAGGTATTGCGTGGCTCAAAGACGCTGGTGCTGAAATTGTTGATATTTCATTGCCGCATACAAAATATGCGCTGCCTGCTTATTATATCGTAGCGCCGGCTGAAGCGTCATCAAACTTAGCGCGTTATGACGGCGTTCGTTACGGATTGCGTGTTGATGGCAAAAATATCGAAGATATGTATGAGCAAACCCGTGCAGAAGGTTTTGGTCCTGAAGTGCGTCGCCGGATTATGATCGGCACCTATGTGCTCTCGGCCGGTTATTACGATGCATATTACATTAAAGCGCAAAAGGTACGTACACTGATCAAGCGCGATTTTGAAAATGCATTTGCGCAGGGCATTGATACAATTCTAACACCCGCAACACCATCATCAGCCTTTGCAATTGGCGACAAGGAAATGGCGTCAGATCCGGTTAAAATGTATCTCAATGATATCTTCACTGTGACTGTGAACATGGCGGGTCTTCCCGGTATTGCTGTGCCTGCGGGCTTGGATGAAAAAGGTCTGCCGCTCGGATTGCAACTGATTGGTAAGCCTTTTGATGAGGAAGGTTTGTTTAAAACCGCCCATGTGATAGAACAAGCAGCAGGACGATTTACTCCAGATAAATGGTGGTAATGCCAATTGATAATTCGCCAAGCACGATCTACCGAAATACGCACATTAGCGGCCTTAGGTGTGATTGCTTGGGAACAGGCATTTGAAGCGGCAGGCGAAGTTACCGATCATTTGCGGATTAAAGCAGAAGCAACTTATTTTGGCTTTTGTGAGCAGTCCTGGCCAATTATTTTAGTTGCTGAAGCCGATGGTGAAATTGTCGGCTGGGCAGCATTGGAAGCCGGGCGGAATAAGATAACGGACTTGTGGGTTTTACCAAATTTCCAGCGTCATGGCATTGGTTCAGCCCTCATTGCTCAATTAGAAGAGCAGGCGATAGCTGGAGAATTTGATGAAATTCACCTTGAAACGCACGCGAAAAACATGCCGGCTTTATCATTTTTCAAAAAACACGAATACGCAGTGAGCGGTTTGAAATCCGCTTATTCGCCCACAATGGATAAATCGGTTGATACTTTGGAGATGAGAAAGAGATTCAATTCGCTGAGTGATTGATTCAAATGTTCGACTTATTGATCTGTTTTTATTTTATTTTTTGGATTTTTACCCATTTGAGCATAGCTGCTAGCAATTCGGTTGTTGGATAGTCTTGGATGTCTTCCTCTGAAAATCCCGCTTCCAATTGTGTTTCATAATTCCATTCCTGAAATTCATAATATGCGCCAGTGATTTTGGCGGCTCCCAGTTTTGGGGCGCCACCTCCTGAGGTCAGCCAGTTTCGGACTTTTCTAACAGCGATTTGAAAATCACCATTATGACTTTCAATGTCGCAACCCGATAAATCAGAAATAAACGCCTGATAACGATATCTTTGTTCCTCGAGGATTAAGAAAGATTTCTTTTGCATTCCTTTGCCGAAGGATTTGCATCCATAATCGATACCAAGCTCAAGCGGCATGTTCAGCCTAAAATGTTCACCTTCATATTGGGCTTGGCATCGGCTCAAATCGTGAATGGATAATTGACACTCGGTAATAAGTTCCACAATTTTATCGATGCGGTTTTCACCAGAATGATTTCGTTCAGTTGCTAGCCTGGGATTAAATCCAAGGTAAATAATGCAGAAGAGCATGCCCTGGAGGATAGGTGCATATTCTTTGTCAAATGGACAGTTTATGAAGACGTTTTTATGCAAGTATTGCCAATCGCCACATTATCCACGAGGTGGATAAGGGTCTTTTCCATAGGAGTTTCTTTCACGAATTCTTCCATCCCTGCCGTGAATGTAAAGTTCAGTCTTTTGATTTTTCGCAATTTTTTTGCATTCTCGACCGCTTCTTTTTGCGTGTCGAATGTTCCAGACGCGCGCTCTGAACCCGCTTTTCGAATGCTCCATTTATTCCCGTTTGGAACGACATGTTGTCCTTTGCGGGATTTGGGACCTTTCGCGACAACTTTGGTCATGAACCTCACCCTTAAATCAGGTAGTATAAATTCACGATGCACTACTTATAGTATATGCAAATTGCTTCCTTTTTCAATAGAATTAAATTCTGTTTATATACTGAATAAGCTTGAAACAATTATCCGTATGTTTTAGGTCAGAACAAATACAAAAGCAATTTTTAAGGTCCTAAAATGACAGCCCCAGAACTTGTCGATACACGCACACCCGATGCCAAACGTTTTATTGCCGGCGCCACAGGCGACTGGGAAATTATCATTGGCTTGGAAGTCCATGCTCAAGTCACCAGTGAAGCGAAACTATTCTCAGGCGCTTCCACTGAATTTGGTCGTGCACAAAATGACAATGTGTCATTGGTCGATGCAGCAATGCCAGGCATGTTGCCAGTGATCAATGAAGAATGCGTCCGCCAGGCGGTGAGAACAGGTCTTGGTTTGAAAGCTAAGATCAACAACCGTTCGATCTTCGACCGCAAGAACTATTTCTATCCTGATCTTCCGCAAGGCTATCAGATTTCGCAATTTAAAGATCCAATCGTCGGTGAGGGGACGATTATCATTTCTGTGGGTCCTGACAAGCAAGGTCAGTTTGAAGATACAGAAATTGGTATTGAGCGATTGCATCTTGAACAAGACGCGGGCAAATCGATCCACGATCAGCATCCAACATTGTCATATGTTGATTTGAACCGTTCCGGCGTTGCCCTGATGGAGATCGTGTCCAAGCCGGATATGCGTTCGGCGGACGAAGCCAAAGCCTATTTGACAAAACTTCGCACAATCCTTCGCTATCTCGGCACATGTGACGGCAATATGGATGAAGGCTCCATGCGTGCTGATGTGAACGTCTCTGTTCGCAAGCCAGGTGGTGAATTTGGTACGCGCTGTGAGATCAAAAACGTCAACTCCATTCGTTTTGTCGGTCAGGCAATTGAATATGAAGCACGTCGTCAAATTGCGATCATTGAAGATGGTGGTGTGATTGATCAGGAAACACGTTTGTTTGATCCTAACAAAGGTGAGACACGGTCGATGCGCTCGAAAGAAGATGCGCATGATTATCGCTATTTCCCAGATCCTGATCTGCTGCCGCTTGAATTTTCACAAGAATATGTTGATGACTTGGCGAAAGATTTACCAGAGCTTCCAGATGAGAAGAAAGATCGTTTGGTCAATGATTTGGGCTTATCGGTTTATGACGCTTCGATATTGGTCACTGAGCAAACAATCGCGAATTTCTTTGAAAAAGTTGCTGAAGGCCGTGATGGTAAGCTTGCTGCCAACTGGATCATCAATGATCTTTTGGGTGCGTTGAACAAAGCCGGAAAAGAAATTGAAGATAGTCCTGTGTCTCCAGAGCAATTGGGCGCGATCATTTCCATGATCCAGGATGAAACAATTTCGGGTAAAATTGCCAAAGAATTGTTTGAAATTGTCTTTAACGAAGGCGGTGATCCTGCCAAAATCGTTGAAGAACGTGGCATGAAGCAGGTAACAGATACAGGTGCGATTGAAGCGGCTGTTGATGAGATCATCGCCAATAATCCTGAGCAAGTTGAAAAAGCCAAAGCCAAACCTCAATTGGCAGGCTGGTTTGTTGGTCAGGTGATGAAAGCAACAGGCGGTAAAGCAAACCCTCAAGCGGTGCAGAAATTGGTTCGCGCTAAGCTTGGTGTTGAATAAAGGCTAAAGTCGTATGTTTTTTGTCAGAACAGCTTCGGTTCGCGATGCAGAAAAAGTTCAAAAACTGCTGCATACGACATGGCATGCGACTTATGATTCCATCCATGGGCCGGAAAAAGTTGATGAAATTTGTGATAAATGGCATTCGCTAGATGCGATTAAAAGCAAGATGGAAGGCCGTTTTTCGGAATATGTTGTGGCAGATAACGGCACTGAGATTGGTGGAGTTGGATTTGCTATTGCTCCGGATAAAAAAGGTATTGCTCAACTCAGCCAGCTTTATGTTCTGCCGGAATTGCAGGGGCAAGGCATTGGCACTGACCTCTTGGGTGAGATTGAACAGAGCTTTCTTGACGTGAAAGCCATGCGCATTGAGGTTGATCCGAAAAATGAGCAAGCGATTGCGTTTTACAAAGCCCATGGCTACGTGCAGGTAGGCGAGACGTCTGATTGTGGCGGTGGCGGCGATAATATGCCAGCACTTATCTTTGAAAAGAAATTTGACGAACAATGGTCGCTATAAGAGAAGCAGATATTTCTGATCTCGATCCCGTTCGTTCACTGCTATTTCAGACCTGGCGTCATACATTTGAACCACTCCATGGCAGGCAACATGTCGATAAGATTTGCGCGCTCTGGGAGGATGGTCGAGAGCTTAAGGCACGTTTAGAGGCGCAAGATGCGACTTTTCTTGTGGCTCAGTTAGATCAACAAACTATCGGTATGGCATTTGCCAACGCGCCCAACGCGGAAGGTATCGCCTATTTAAGCCAGCTTTATGTTTTGCCAGACTATCAAGCGCAGGGCATTGGCAGTGATCTGCTATATGAGATTGAGACAAGTTTTCCCGATGCGAAGCTTATGCGGCTTGGCGTTGATGCGAAGAATGTAAAAGCGGTTGGCTTTTATGAGCGTTTTGGCTATAGAAATACCAATATCCGTTTGCAGGAAGGTGGAATGGAAGCTTTAGTGTTTGAAAAACAACTCTAAATGTTGACCAGCACTGGACATCCCAAAACACAAACGGCATAAGTCAAACAAACGAATTCAATAGAGCGAATCGGCGTTATGAAATCATTCTTACTCGGACTTTTTACTTGGTGGAACGGCGCAACCGTTGGAACACGCTTCCACACATGGCGTAAAGGCACACGCGTGGGTGAAGATGAATTTGGTAATGTATATTACCAAGGTGGTCAGGATGATGAAGGTCGCACACGTCGCTGGGTGATTTATAACGGTTATGCCGAAGCTTCTGCTATTCCAGCTGGTTGGCATGGATGGATGCATCATCGCACGGATGTTTCTCCTGCAGATGAAGATTATACGCCATTTGAATGGCAGGCGCCTCATGAGGCCAATAAAACAGGTACTGCCGGCGCCTATCGTCCGAAAGGTTCAATGCTCAACCCTGCAGATCGCCCAACAGTTACGGGTGATTATGACGCTTGGTCGCCACGCAGCTAGGTAAGTAGAAACTAATTGGCCAAGACCTCGTTTTGGCCCAATTTAACTGGTTCAATGATAACAAGACGATCGAGATGTAATCATTTTATGAAACAGTTTTTCAATTTGAAATTTTTAGCCGCCACTCTCATTTCCAGCGTTATGTTTGTTCCAAGCGTTACGTCGGAAAGAATGACGAACCCTGTCGCGGTATTTTCCGGAATTGACAAGATCACCGGACGGATCACGACTTTTGATGTTTACGTGGATGAAACTGTGCAGTTTGGTGCACTCCAGGTTACCCCGCGTGTTTGCTATACGCGTGATGAAACCGAGGCACCTAAAACAACCACCTTTGTTGAGGTGGATGAGATCACGCTTGACCGGAAAATCAGACGCATTTTCTCTGGCTGGATGTTTGCTGATTCCCCGGGATTAAATGCGGTAGATCACGCTGTTTATGACGTTTGGCTTGACGGTTGCAAACAGACTTCGGATATCCCGCCGCCAAGTGGTTCTTAATCGAACCACGTCGCAATATTAATTCGCACAACTAAATTTGATAAATCTCACGTTTTATGACAGTCTTTGATGTGATTGTTTAAAACATGCGGGCTGTTTTTGTCCGCCATTTAAGTCATAGAAATTTGGGAATTGATTGTGCCGTTTGGAAAATTTTTGCGCTTCGTGCTGGTAAGCGTTGTATCAGTGATTTCATTCTCTTCACCGACTGTCTCCCACGATTTAACAATATTTACCATCGGAACGGGCGGTGCAACTTATACTTATCACCCTGTGGGTGGCATGTTGGCAAATGCTATTTCAAATCCGCCGCAAGCTTTACCCTGCGGGAAAGGTGGCAATTGTAACTTGAAAGATCTGATTGCTGTGAGTGTGTTATCAAACGGATCAATTGACAATGTGACCGCTGTTTCGGAAGGGAAAATCAATTCAGGGTTTGTTCAGTCAGATATTGCTTACTGGATGTATACCGGCTCAGGTATTTCTGGGAACAAGCAGCCTAGAAGAAATTTAAGAGCGATAGCAGCTTTGTATGAAGAGCATGTTCAGCTTGTGACGTTAAAACGAAGCGGAATCAACACAATACAAGATCTTAGGGGTAAACGAATTGCTATTGACGAACCTGGCTCGGGTACGCGCGTGGATGCGAAACTCATCTTGGAAGCCAGCGGGATCTATGAAGAAGACTTTAAGGCGCGAAGTCTGCGTGGCAAAGATGCTGCCAATGCCTTAAGATTAGGTGTGGTCGATGCATTTTTCGTGGTCGCGGGTTATCCCACAGATTTAATTTCTGAGTTAGCGAGCCGGGTTGATATCAAACTCATTCCAATAGATGCTGCAGCCGCTGATGGCTTGACCAGTGAATATGAGTTTTTTATCCCCAATAGCATACCAACCGGGACTTATAGGGGGGTCGAGGAGACTGCAACCTTGTCCGTTGGCGCATTGTGGATCACCTCAGCAGAAGAGGATGATGAGCTCATATATGGCGTTACCAGCACGCTTTGGAGCGATAGTACTCGGAAATTGCTGGATGTTGGTCATGCACGGGGTAAAGATATTACCATTGATACAGCGCTTTATGGAATTGGAATTCCGCTACATCCTGGGGCAGAGCGATTTTACAAAGAAGAAGGCTTATTGGAATAATGGGATCCAATTAGAAGCTGGCGAAGTTCTCGACCACGATGCATGTTTAAAGTATTGTTTTATCCTAAAAGACAATTTTTATGTAAATTTCAAGATTGATGCTTGTTGCGTTCTTCTTTTGAGGCTTAACAGTCACAAATCTGTGTATATTAGCGCTTCAAACAATGAGTTTTTGACCAATTTGTCAAAAAAATCAATGATTTAAATTTGCAATCGATCGATAAAAATTATCTATTGAAAATGATGGAAAAATCGCGTAACTCTAAAGATAGGAAACGGGAGACGCTGGTTTTATCGCCAGGGCCGAAGGAGCAACCGCCTCGGAAACTCTCAGGCAAAATGGACCGTTTTCTGCAAAAACTCTGGAGAGTGGCAGTTTGCCCGCCGAAGGGATAGCGATCTCAGGCATCAGGACAGAGGAGGCATCTTTGTAGGGCCGTTTGGCTTCACACGTAAGGTGCTGACATGATCAGCCGAAATTGAGGATTAACATGGCTGACTTGTTACAAACTCCGTTATACGATTTTCACGTCGAAAAAGGCGCTAAACTTGTGCCGTTTGCTGGTTACGAAATGCCGGTTCAATATCCGCTTGGCGTGATGAATGAACACAAGCATTGCCGCGCCAAAGCTGGTTTGTTTGATGTTAGCCATATGGGGCAGGTGCTCCTCACACCGAAATCCGGTAATATTGAAGATGCGTGTTTGGCACTTGAGACACTTGTGCCAATGGATATTTGCGCGCTGAAGCCTGGGCGTCAGCGCTATGCCTTTTTCACCAATGACAATGGCGGCATCCTCGATGATCTGATGGTTGCCAATCGCGGTGATCATTTGTTTTTAGTGGTCAATGCAGCTTGTAAAGACGCTGATATTGCCCACATGAAAAACAAAATCAGTGATACATGCGAGATTACTGTCGTAGACGATAGAGCGCTTGTTGCGCTTCAGGGGCCAGACGCAGAAACGGTTTTATCTGCGCTTATTCCAGCCGTTGCTGATTATAAATTCATGGATGTGGCAATCGTTGATTATGACGGAATGGAGTTATGGATCTCGCGCTCTGGATATACCGGCGAAGATGGTTATGAGATTTCTGTTCCCGCAGATAATGCGTCAGTATTTGTTTCAAAGCTTTCAGAGAATGAACTGGTTGAGCCAATCGGTCTGGGTGCGCGAGACAGTTTACGTCTTGAGGGTGGGCTTTGCCTCTATGGCAATGACATCGATGAAACCACGACACCAGTTGAAGCGGCGCTGACTTGGGCTATTCAAAAAGCGAGACGCACAGGTGGGGATCGCGAAGGCGGTTTCCCTGGTGCTGAAGAAGTGCTAGCACAATTTGAAAATGGCGCCCCACGCAAGCGCGCGGGTCTTTTGCCAGAGGGCAGAGCACCGATGCGCGCCGGCACGAAACTTTTTTCATCAGAAAATTCAAGCGATGAGATTGGTGAGATCACATCAGGTGGCTTTGGCCCATCAGTCAATGGTCCTGTTTCCATGGGCTATCTATCCACCGAATATAGTGCTGAAGGCACTAAAGTTTTTGCTGAATTGCGCGGCAAGCGTTTGCCAGCCATCGTGACCAAAATGCCATTCGTGGCAGCGAATTTTAAAAGATAACCAAGGAGAGAACTCATGAAATATACCGAAGAACACGAATGGCTAAAGCCTGAAGGCGATGTTGTGATTGTCGGCATTACTCAACACGCGGCGGATGCTTTGGGCGAATTGGTGTTTGTCGAATTGCCAGAGGTCGGCACAGAGGTTGAAAAAGGCGAAGAGATCGTTGTGATCGAAAGCGTTAAGGCTGCGTCTGATATTACTGCTCCACTGGATGGTGAAATCACCGAAGTTAATCAAGACATTGTCGATACGCCAACATTGGTAAATGAAGATCCGACCGCTGCTGCATGGTTCTTCAAAATGAAACTCAAAGACGCAAGCGAAATGGACGGATTGATGGATGAAGACGCTTATAAAGCGCTGATCGATTAATCACTAGCCAGCTGGAACGATAAGATATCAAGGAATTGTCATGAGCTATAATTTGACCGATTACCAACCTTACGATTTTGCCAATAGACGCCATATTGGGCCGTCTCCGAAAGAAATGGAAGAGATGCTGGAAGTAGTAGGCGCATCATCTTTGGATGATCTGACAGATCAAACGGTTCCAGCGAATATTCGCCAAACAACGGCGTTGACGTCGCCTGCCATGTCGGAAAATGAATTGCTCAATTTCATGCGTAAAGTCAGCCGCATGAATATTGTGGTGACCTCTTTGATCGGGCAGGGATATCACAACACGTTCACACCGCCCGCCATTCAGCGCAACATCCTGGAAAACCCGGCTTGGTATACAGCTTATACGCCTTATCAGCCTGAGATTTCGCAAGGTCGCCTTGAGGCCTTGCTCAATTTCCAAACCATGATGATTGATCTGACAGGCTTGGAAGTGGCCAATGCGTCGCTGTTAGATGAAGCAACGGCTTGTGCGGAAGCCATGACCATGGCGCAGCGTGTAGCAAAGTCAAAAGCCAATGCGTTCTTTATTGATGAGAATTGCCATCCTCAAAATATCGATGTGATGCGCACACGCGCTGAACCTTTGGGCATTGAACTCATCATTGATGATCCTGAAAATCTAGATGCAAGCCAGGTCTTTGGTGCGATCTTCCAATATCCAGGGACACACGGGCATGTCTCAGATTTCACCTCAAAAATGGATGCATTGCATGAAAATAAAGCGATTGGTGTGGTATCTGCGGACCCAATGGCGTTGACGCTGTTGAAAGAGCCAGGTGCGATGGGTGCTGATATTGCGGTGGGTTCCACACAAAGATTTGGTGTGCCGCTTGGTTATGGAGGGCCGCATGCCGCTTATATGGCGACCAAAGATGCCTTTAAGCGCTCCATGCCGGGCCGAATTGTTGGTGTTTCTATCGATTCACACGGCAATAAAGCCTATCGTCTAGCACTTCAAACGCGTGAGCAGCATATCCGCCGTGAAAAAGCGACATCAAATGTGTGTACTGCGCAAGCGCTGCTTGCGGTGATGGCCTCGATGTATGGGGTGTTCCACGGTCCGGATGGTTTGAAAGCGATTGCGCAACGCATTCATCTTAAAGCATCCCGTTTGGCCGATGGCTTGCGTTTGCTGGGATTTGAAATTGAGCCGACGACTTTCTTTGACACAATCACTGTCAATGTCGGCGGTTTGCAGAGTGTTGTGATGAAATCTGCGCTCAATGAGGGTGTGAATTTACGCGCTGTGAGCTCCAATAAAATCGGTATCACAGTCGATGAAATGACAGATGATGATACGCTTGAAGCGGTTTGGACAGCTTTTGGCTTGGAGCGCAAAAACTTCCCATCAAAAACAGACTATAATTTGCCAAAAAATATGGAACGTCAGACAGATTTTATGACACATTCGATCTTCCATATGAACCGTTCAGAGGCTGAAATGACGCGTTATATGCGCCGTTTGGCCGATCGTGATTTGGCTTTGGATCGCGCAATGATTCCTTTGGGATCATGCACGATGAAGCTGAATTCTGCAGCTGAAATGATACCGATTAGTTGGTCTGGTTTTGCCAATATCCACCCATTTGTTCCAGCTGAACAAACACGTGGCTATCAGCTGATGGTCAAGGATCTATCGGACAAATTGTGTGAAATCACCGGCTATGATGGCATTTCCATGCAGCCAAATTCTGGGGCACAAGGGGAATATGCAGGGCTTTTATCCATTGCATCATATCATAAGGCTAATGGTGAAGGGCATCGCAACATCTGCCTTATCCCAATGTCAGCGCATGGTACAAACCCTGCCAGCGCGCAAATGGTTGGCTATAAGGTCGTACCGGTTAAAAGTTCTGACAACGGAGATATCGATGTCGATGATTTTAGAGCCAAAGCCGAGCAACATGCGGAAAATCTTGCGGCATGTATGATCACATATCCTTCAACACACGGCGTGTTTGAAGAGCGGGTCCGTGAGATCTGCGATATCACCCATGAATTTGGCGGTCAGGTCTACATGGATGGCGCTAATATGAATGCCATGGTTGGTGTTTCCCAACCGGGCGATATCGGCTCAGATGTCTCGCATTTGAACTTGCACAAAACCTTCTGCATTCCGCATGGTGGCGGTGGGCCGGGTATGGGTCCGATTGGTGTGAAAAAGCACCTAATCCCGCACTTGCCGGGTCACCACACACAAGGAACCGATGGTGCAGTCTCCGCGGCACCTTATGGATCGACAAGCTTATTGCCGATCTCTTGGGCTTATTGCTTGATGATGGGTGGTGAAGGTCTGACACGCGCAACAAAATTTGCAATTTTGAACGCAAACTATATCGCCAAGCGCTTAGAAGGTGCCTATCCGGTGCTGTATCAAGGTCCTGGCGGTCGTGTTGCGCACGAATGCATCATTGATACGCGTCCTTTGGCCGAATTTGGTGTCAGCGTCGATGATATCGCCAAACGTTTGATTGATTGCGGTTTCCATGCGCCAACCATGTCTTTCCCAGTGGCAGGCACATTGATGATTGAACCAACTGAATCAGAGCCAAAAGCTGAGCTTGATCGCTTCTGTGATGCCATGCTGGCCATCCGCCAAGAAGCGCAGGATGTTGCAGATGGGAAATACCCCGCTGACAATAATCCACTTTGCAATGCGCCGCACACAATGAGTGATTTGGTGGGTGAATGGGATCGTCCATATTCACGCGAGCAGGGGTGTTTCCCACCAGGTGCCTTTAAAGTTGATAAATATTGGGCGCCGGTCAATCGCGTTGACAATGCCTATGGTGACAGAAATCTTGTGTGTTCATGTCCACCAATGGATGAATATTTGGAAGCTGCGGAGTAGTTTCTGACTTCGAACAATAATTTATGGGTTTAATATGATTGCTGTCATCTTTGAAGTTATCCCGCATCCTGAACATAAGCAGGAATATTTAGATATTGCTGCAAGTTTGCGACCGGAACTTGAAAAGATTGACGGCTTCATATCCATAGAACGTTTTCAAAGCCTGGTTGATCCAAATAAGCTTTTGTCATTGTCATTTTATGAGAATGAAGAGGCGCTCAATCAATGGCGCAATGTGGAAAGCCACCGCATGGCGCAAGCTGTTGGACGCGAAAAGATCTTTGATGATTATCGCATTCGGATTGTCAGCGTCATGCGTGATTATACCATGAGCGAGCGCGATGAAGCGCCCGCAGATAGTCGATCACGACACGGTTGATTACCTTTTTAATTGCCCTGATAAGCTTCAAACGCGTTGTTAGACGCGGCGCTTAGATCTGCTGGGCATGAATTGACGTGGCGATCAAAGACGAGAGTCTTGCCTTTTCCGGCACCAGGTTTTTCAATGAAGTGCCCGTAGCAGTTTTGGTCGCAATAAAAGAGCGAACCCGTTGCACCGCTGACATTTTCAACACTGCCAGAGTTGAGTTGAACGCGTGTCTGGCCCATTATTCCAGACATAACGTAGCAAGAATTTGAACCATTCGGGACGGTTTTAAATTCGCTGACAGTAAATTTCATTGGAATGCCAACAATTTCCTTGCCGGAATTATCAAGGCGTCGATCCCAGCTATCGCGGGATGAACCAACGGGTGTGCCGCTAAAACAATCGAGTATGGCGTAGTCATCACTTGATTTAGCGTTGTAAAAATAGCGCCCGCTTGCGTCTTTTACGCCGCGACATTCGTCCAATTTGTCCTCGATATCATTTGCGCTATCAAACCAGCCGAGGGCGAGAATGGGAAAACCATCAAATGCATAACCAATGGGCTGACGTTTCACATCAATGGCTTCGCGGCCTAAATCTTCAATCAAGCATTTAGGTGCCATGTGATAATGGTAGTCATCACCGCGTCCTGCATGGCCGCCACATTCATCCAATTCTCCGCGTTCCATTGCGCTCGCTGGTTTGCCCGTTGCAGCTTGAATTGGCCCTTGGGTGCTTGGATCAAAAATTGGTACGCCGTTGACGGCAATGCCAATGGGTCCGGGTTCTGTGTAAGTTGGTTTATCGGCCAATTGCGGATTGCGTTTAATGCCCACCTCCAGATTATGAGGCGTAGGGAATTGCTGATTGGTGCCGGTAATGCCTTTCATCAGCGTATGGGAATGATGGGGCAGGGCTTTAGATTGGAATTTGATCCGGTCAGATGTGCATTGAAAATTCTCAACCTCTTCGGTGAAGCATCCAGCATCGCAATCGCAATCAGCGATATTTTCTTTGATGGAGTGGGCCTGTACGCTCATGGAAGAGCTGGCTGCTAAACCTAAAAACAGTATTGTGCTGGGAATAAGAGAATGAGATTTCATGATATATATCCAAAATCGTTAGTCGTTCTTGTTCGGATGCGACCGGTCATTTTGGTGAGTTACTACCACACTGTAGAGAGAGTGTGGAGAAAAAGAGGCAATTTTTCGTAACTCTTAAAATGCTAATACATCGTGTAGTTATGCTTGCTGCCTGTGCCTTTATAGCGTTGGAGTTCAAGCTTATTGCCACCCAATAATGTGATCTGTTGGCATTCACGGGGGACGGGGATGATGCCGATCCGAGCTGTTCGGCACCAGAATTTTCCCTGCCAATACCATTTGCCAGTGACTTTAATGCCTTTTACGCGACCATCAATTTTACCGTTTGACGCCATGCGCAGCCAGGTATTGTCGTTTTGTGCAACTTTCTTGCCGACAACCTTTTGGATAAACTCGTTTTTGTTGTCGATTAAATCTTTGGACTGCGCCACACTTGGTAAACTCACCAAAAGTGCAAACGCGGCAATGGAAATGGCTGACTTGAACATGAATGACCTCATTTTTGAGGTGTTTACGTTCCATGCCACGTATTAGATCATATTCGAAGAAAACACTTTGTAACTTATTGAAACAAATTCTTGAGGTGATTCAGATCGCAATTGTCGATTGGTCAGATGCTGAATTATTTATGCCAGAGGCCACATTTTAATATAAAGCCACCATTTAAAGAGCTAAATGAACTTCGACTGACCAATTTAAACCCACTGGCTTTGTATTGACGTGTCAGTTTGTGTAAATTGCCGCTATAGGCCCACGCCCAGCGAGATGCTTTTTTATAGTTTGTCTCGTAAGTCATCCGCACCAACACCGGATCCGCAATACCGCCAACTGCTGGTTTCCGTTTGCATTTGATTTTCGTCGGGAAATAACCTTTGCGCTGCATGACATTAGAGAACTTCTTTAATTGTGTGGAATTCATCCATTCCGTGGTTTGTGCAGCTTGTGACAATGGAGCGCTTGTCAGCAGGAATGTTGATGTTAATACAACAGCGAGAAAATGACTACGTAACATATTGGGATTTGTCCTTATTAATTGGTGAAATATCCCTATAAGCATCTCTTAAAAGTTGCAAGATGTGCCGCGTACTTTTGTAATTTTTAGGCTTTAACTTCTCACCAGGCTTGAAAAAAACTAGTAAAAGCCCCACTTACAACACTATGCTAGTGGTCAGCAAAAATTATGGCTTTATTTTTTCAAAAATTGACTTTTTTTGCTGTTAGCCTCTTGTGGTTTTGAGATTCGGTCTATATGAGTGCCAGATGAATTGCACGGCGCGTTTGGCATGATAGCTAACCGCGCCGTAAAGACGTGGGAAAATTATGGCTTCAAAAACTAACCCTTTTACGTTCCTTCAACAAGTTCGCTCTGAAACAGCGAAGGTTGTTTGGCCGACACGCCGAGAGACTGTGGTGTCTACCATTATGGTGCTTGTGATGGTGTTTATTGCAGCATTGTTTTTCTTTGCTGCAGACCAGCTTCTGAGCGTCATTATTTCGTTCATTCTTAATCTCGGATCCTAAGACAAGGGCATATGGAATATGGCTGTACGTTGGTACATTGTTCACGCTTACTCAAATTTTGAGAAAAAAGTTGCGGAATCAATCGAAGAGCAGGCTCGCCAAAAAGGCTTGAGCCATCACTTCGAGCAGATTCTTGTGCCTGTTGAAAAAACAGTTGAGATACGTCGTGGCCGCAAGGTTGATGCAGAACGCAAGTTTTTCCCAGGCTATGTGATGGTGCGTGCCAATTTGACTGACGCCGTTCATAACTTGATCAAGAATACACCAAAAGTCACTGGCTTTTTGGGTGGTGACGGTAAACCAGTTCCGATCCCTGATCGCGAAGCTGAGCAAATCCTCATGCAAGTGCAAGAGGGTGTGGATCGTCCAAAACCATCTGTCATGTTTGATGTTGGTGAACAAGTTCGCGTATCTGACGGACCATTTGCTTCCTTTAACGGTGTTGTTCAGGAAGTTGATGAAGAGCGTTCAAGACTTAAAGTGGAAGTTTCGATCTTTGGTCGTGCAACACCTGTTGAGCTTGAATACGGTCAGGTCGAAAAAGTTTAATATCAGTTCGCTGATATTTAAGTCCCTCTTTAGGGAGGGCAAATTCGCGTGGTAGGCGCATCTAGTCTAGCCGGTTAGGTAAACCGCACCACGCAACCGCAGCCGCTGATTTGAGAATTCGGATCGGCACAATGACCGAAAGGTCACATAAAAGAAGGCAGAGCTACTATGGCTAAGAAAATTGCTGGTGTGTTGAAATTGCAGGTTCCTGCAGGTTCAGCAAACCCATCACCTCCGATTGGTCCTGCATTGGGTCAACGTGGTATTAACATCATGGAATTCTGTAAGGCATTTAATGCTGCAACAGGTGAAATGGAAAAAGGTGCACCAATTCCGTGCGCGATCACATATTACCAAGACAAGTCTTTCACTTTCAAAATGAAGCAGCCACCAATGAGCTACTTGATTAAGAAAGAAGCTGGTTTGAAATCTGGTTCAACAGAGCCTGGTAAATCAATTGTTGCGAGCCTCTCACAAGATCAGCTTCGTTCAATTGCTGAAGCAAAAATGAAAGACCTTAACGCTGCTGATATCGAAGGCGCTATGCAAATGGTTGCTGGTTCTGCACGTTCAATGGGTATTGAGGTCAAAGGGTAATATCATGGCTAAAATCGGAAAACGTGTAAAAAAGAATATCGAAGGTCTTGATCGTGATGCATTGCACACAGCTGAAGCTGCAGTTGCTGCAGTTAAAGAGCGCGCAAATGCTAAATTTGACGAGACAATTGAAATCTCAATGAATTTGGGTGTTGATCCTCGCCACGCTGACCAAATGGTTCGCGGTGTTGTAGATCTTCCATCAGGTACAGGCCGTTCAGTGCGTGTTGGCGTGTTTGCGCGCGATGCGAAAGCTGAAGAAGCTAAAGCTGCTGGTGCTGACGTTGTTGGCGCAGAAGATCTTGTTGCTGAAGTTCAAGCAGGCAATATCAACTTCGATCGTTGTATTGCAACACCAGACATGATGCCACTTGTTGGTCGTTTGGGTAAAGTTCTTGGTCCTCGCGGCATGATGCCAAACCCAAAAGTTGGCACAGTGACTATGGATGTTAAAGCAGCTGTTGAAGCTTCTAAAGGCGGTGCTGTTGAGTTCCGTGTTGAGAAAGCTGGCATCGTGCATGCAGGTATTGGTAAAGCATCATTTGATGAGGCTGCGATCCTTGCAAACCTAAAAGCATTTGTTGCTGCTGTAAACAAAGCAAAGCCTTCTGGCTCTAAAGGTGTTTATGTGAAGCGTGTTTCATTGTCATCGACAATGGGCCCAGGCTTTAAAATCGACACTGCCAGCGCGATGGCTGAGTAAAAAGAATTTGATCCAACATTAAGGTGTGGATCGTAAAAGAATTTTGGCCAATCTGATTTGGTTGGCCAAAACAGTCCAAAGGAAGACAAATGTTGGAATTTGGGCGCCCTGTCCGAGATTGTGGGCGATGAACTCAGGTTCGTCTTAAAATTCGCCGGCATGAGATGGGTAAGAGATGAAATTTCGTGGGAAACCACACAATTTCGGATCGAACCTTGCACTGCCTTCACTTGTAATGAGCTTTTTCATTGCGGGTAAGGGGACAGGATCCTCAACGTCGATTGTGGATCATTTTGGTTCTCAATTGGCAAAGGCAAACCCGGTAAGCGTCACATATGTGATCTTACTAACTGGAGAACGTAAGTGGATAGAGCGGAAAAACGCGAATTCGTTACAGAACTGAACGGCGTCTTTAAAGAAGCCGGTTCCGTTGTTGTAGCCCACTATGCGGGTCTAACAGTTGCGCAAATGAGCGATCTTCGCACAAAAATGCGCGTAGCTGGTGGCACCGTTAAAGTCGCGAAAAACAGCCTGGCCAAAATTGCGCTTCAGGGAACGGAGTCGGAAGGGATCTCAGATCTTTTCTCCGGAATGACAGTCTTAGCTTATAGCGAAGATCCTGTTGTTGCTCCAAAGGTAGCCGTCGAATTTGCGAAGGCCAACAAAAATCTTGTTGTTCTTGGCGGTGCGATGGGCGCCACAGTACTAGATGAGAATGGTGTTAAATCGCTTGCGACTATGCCTTCTCTTGATGAGCTACGCGGTAAGTTGATTGGTATGATTTCTACACCAGCAACACGTGTTGCAACTGTTGTTGCAGCGCCTGCTACGCAAATCGCTCGTGTGCTTAGTGCTAAATCCCAGAAGGATGATGCGGCTGCATAGGCAGTTTTCGTCTTCAAAAATATTAAAACCGGTTCGAACCGAAATTAAAGGATGTTAAAAATGGCTGATCTTGCCAAACTAGTTGAAGAACTATCAAAACTAACAGTATTGGAAGCTGCTGAGCTTTCTAAAATGCTTGAAGAAGAGTGGGGCGTTTCTGCTGCTGCTCCTGCGGCTGTTGCCGTTGCTGGTGCTGCACCTGCTGGCGAAGCTGCTGAAGAGAAAACAGAATTTGACGTTGTTCTTGCTGAAGCAGGTTCAAACAAAATCGCTGTTATTAAAGAAGTCCGCGGCCTAACAGGTCTTGGTCTTAAAGAAGCTAAAGAACTTGTTGAGAGCGCTCCAAAGGCAATCAAAGAAGCAATTTCTAAAGGCGAAGCTGAAGAAATCGCGAAAAAGCTTGAAGAAGCTGGCGCGAAAGCTGAAGTTAAGTAAGTTATGTATTATGCGTGGAGGCGATTCGTTTCGCCTCCATGCAATTATTGCGAGCGAAACTATTACCCAAGTAGCTGAAAATAGCTGCTTGGGTAATGGGTTCTCTAAGGTAGGCCGGGAAAGCTTGGTTTAAGCGTCCAGATTGGTCACCAGCGTGTGGAATTCTCGATAGACGGTGTTCGCTTGGCCAGCGAGATTGCCGTCATGTTCAGGCTAGACAACATGCAAAAGGAGCGGCGATGGCTGAGAAGCTTTCCTTCAATGGTCGCAGACGCGTTCGTAAATTTTTTGGTAAAATCCCTGAAGTTGCTGAGATGCCAAACCTCATTGAGGTTCAAATGTCATCTTATGACCAATTCCTTATGGTTGAAGAACCAGAGGGTGGTCGTGGCGACGAAGGTCTACAGGCAGTTTTCAAATCGGTTTTCCCGATTGAAGACTTTTCAGGTGCAGCGAGACTTGAATTCGTTTCCTACGAATTTGAGGCGCCTAAATTTGACACAGAAGAGTGCCGTCAGCGCGATCTGACTTATTCTGCACCTCTAAAAGTCACATTACGTTTGATTGTGTTTGATATCGATGAAGATACAGGCGCAAAATCGGTTAAGGATATCAAAGAGCAAAACGTCTATATGGGCGACATGCCATTGATGACTGGCAATGGTACATTCATTGTGAACGGCACCGAGCGTGTGATCGTATCACAAATGCACCGTTCTCCTGGCGTATTCTTCGATCATGACAAAGGCAAAAGCCATTCATCTGGTAAATTGCTCTTTGCTGCTCGTGTTATTCCTTACCGTGGTTCATGGCTGGATATCGAGTTTGACGCAAAAGATATCGTGCATGCACGTATCGACCGTCGTCGTAAAATCCCTGCAACATCATTGTTGATGGCGCTTGGTTTGGATCCTGAAGAAATTCTTGAATTCTTCTACACCAAATCAGCTTTCTCACGTGATGGTGAAAACTGGCGCATTCCATTTAATGGTGACGCGCTTAAGGGCACAAAAGCTTCTGCTGATCTGATCGATGCGGATAGTGGTGAAGTTATCGTTGAAAACGGTAAGAAAATCACACCACGTCTTCTAAAGCAGTTGAACGAAAAAGGTATCAGTGCGGTTCGTGCAACAGATGAAGATCTTTACGGTCGTTATGTTGCTGAAGACATGGTCAACATGGAAACTGGTGAGATTTATCTCGAAGCCGGTGACGAGCTTGATGAGAAAACGCTTCCGATCCTTATCGAAGCTGGTTTCTCTGAATTGCCAATTCTTGACATTGATCACATCAATGTTGGCTCTTACATGCGCAACACATTGGCTGCGGATAAGAACCAAAGTCGTCAAGATGCGTTGTTTGATATTTATCGCGTCATGCGTCCTGGTGAGCCACCGACAATGGAATCAGCTGAAGCAATGTTTAACTCATTGTTCTTCGATTCAGAGCGTTACGATTTGTCTTCCGTTGGCCGCGTGAAGATGAATATGCGCCTTGATCTGGATGCTGAAGACACAGTTCGCGTGCTTCGCAAAGAAGACATCATGGCTGTGGTCAAAACGCTTGTTGAATTGCGTGATGGCAAAGGCGAAATTGATGACATTGATAACTTGGGCAACCGTCGTGTTCGCTCAGTTGGTGAATTGATGGAAAATCAATACCGCTTGGGTCTGCTTCGCATGGAGCGCGCCATTAAAGAGCGTATGTCATCCATTGAGATCGATACAGTGATGCCACAGGACTTGATCAATGCGAAACCAGCTGCTGCTGCGGTTCGCGAGTTCTTCGGTTCATCTCAGTTGTCACAGTTCATGGACCAAGTGAACCCATTGTCAGAGATTACGCATAAGCGTCGTTTGTCTGCGCTTGGGCCAGGTGGTCTAACACGTGAGCGTGCTGGCTTTGAAGTCCGTGACGTGCATCCAACACACTATGGTCGTATCTGTCCGATTGAAACACCGGAAGGTCCGAACATCGGTTTGATCAACTCATTGGCAACATTTGCGCGTGTCAACAAATATGGCTTCATCGAAAGTCCATATCGTAAAGTTGTCGACGGCCGGGTGACCAATGATGTGGTTTATCTTTCCGCAATGGAAGAAGCCAAATATCGTGTGGGCCAGGCGAATGCTGAAGTGGCTGAAGACGGCGCGATCGTCAATGATTTCGTGATCTGTCGTCACTCTGGTGATGTGATGATGGTACCGCGTGAAAATGTTGACCTTATGGACGTTTCGCCGAAGCAATTGGTATCCGTTGCTGCAGCGCTTATTCCGTTCCTTGAAAACGATGATGCGAACCGTGCTTTGATGGGTTCAAACATGCAACGTCAGGCCGTGCCTCTACTCAGAGCGGAAGCTCCATTTGTGGGTACGGGTATGGAGCCGATTGTGGCCTCTGACTCTGGTGCTGCGATTGGTGCACGCCGTGGCGGTGTTGTGGATCAGGTTGATGCGACGCGTATCGTTATTCGCGCCACTGAAGATCTGGATGCAACAAAGTCTGGTGTTGATATCTATCGTTTGCAGAAATATCAGCGTTCAAACCAAAACACCTGTATCAACCAGCGTCCGCTTGTGACTGTTGGTGATGTGGTCAATAAAGGCGATATCCTTGCCGATGGTCCATCAACTGATCTTGGTGATTTGGCTCTTGGTCGTAACGCGCTCGTAGCGTTTATGCCCTGGAATGGTTATAACTTTGAGGATTCAATCCTACTTTCTGAGCGTATTGTGCGTGATGACGTATTTACATCGATCCATATCGATGAATACGAAGTTATGGCACGTGATACTAAGCTTGGTCCTGAAGAGATCACACGTGATATTCCAAACGTTTCTGAAGAGGCTCTTAAGAACCTTGATGAAGCTGGTATCGTTTATATCGGTGCGGAAGTTAAGCCTGGTGATATCCTCGTAGGTAAGATCACACCTAAAGGCGAAAGCCCAATGACACCTGAAGAGAAATTGCTTCGTGCGATCTTCGGTGAAAAGGCATCTGACGTCCGTGATACTTCAATGCGTATGCCTCCTGGTGGTATCGGTACTGTTGTGGAAGTGCGCGTCTTTAACCGTCATGGTGTTGAAAAAGACGAGCGTGCAATGGCGATCGAACGCGAAGAAATCGAACGTCTTGCAAAAGACCGTGATGATGAGCAGGCCATTTTGGACCGCAACATCTATTCACGTTTGTCCGATATGCTTGTTGGCAAATCTGCGATTGCAGGCCCTAAAGGCTTCAAAAAAGGTGCGGAAATCACCGAAGAAGCCATGGCTGAATATCCACGTTCTCAATGGTTCATGTTTGCTGTTGAAGACGAAAAAGCCCAAGGTGAAATCGAAGCTCTTCGTACACAATATGATGAGTCAAAATCTCGCCTAGAAGCTTTGTTCATGGACAAAGTTGAGAAAGTTCAACGTGGTGACGAAATGTTGCCAGGTGTGATGAAGATGGTCAAAGTCTTTGTTGCTGTGAAGCGTAAGATTCAGCCAGGTGATAAAATGGCTGGTCGTCACGGTAACAAAGGTGTTGTCTCTCGCATTTTGCCAAATGAAGATATGCCATTCCTCGAAGATGGTGAACATGTTGATGTGGTGCTCAACCCATTGGGTGTGCCATCGCGTATGAATGTGGGTCAGATTTTGGAAACACACCTTGGTTGGGCTTGTGCCGGCATGGGTAAGAAAATCGGCGAAATGCTCGATGCTTACCGCGCAGAGGGCAATATCGAACCACTTCGCGTGACACTTGATAGTGTTATGGGAACCGGTCCAAAGGGCGACAGCATGGACAAATATGACGATGAGTCTGTTGTCCGTATGGCTGAACAGACAAAACGTGGCGTTTCAATTGCAACACCGGTGTTTGACGGTGCTGTCGAAAAAGACGTCAACGATATGCTCGTTAAGGCGGGTCTGCATGAATCTGGTCAAAGCCAGCTTTATGATGGCCGTACTGGCGAAATGTTCGACCGTCCTGTGACTGTGGGCTACATTTACATGCTCAAATTGAACCACTTGGTGGACGATAAGATCCACGCGCGTTCAATTGGTCCTTACTCACTTGTTACTCAGCAGCCACTTGGTGGTAAAGCTCAGTTCGGTGGTCAGCGCTTTGGTGAGATGGAAGTTTGGGCGCTTGAAGCTTATGGCGCAGCGTATACGCTTCAGGAAATGCTCACTGTTAAATCCGATGACGTGGCGGGTCGTACAAAAGTATACGAAGCTATTGTCCGCGGAGATGACACATTCGAAGCCGGTATCCCAGAAAGCTTTAACGTTCTGGTCAAAGAGATGCGTTCTCTTGGTCTAAATGTTGAACTTGAAGATACACGTATCGAAGAGATCGAAGACGATACGGATGAACCAGCGGAGCCCGCTGAATAGTCCGAAGAATAAAAGTGTGGCGATGAAAACAACTTTTCGCCACACACATTCATCATTGTTCACTTAGTAAGTTTAGTGGGCGAGGGCCGTTTTCGGTCGTTAGGATTTACGCAACAATGAAGGCCATGAGTTGAGGCCAATTGTTGTAAAACGGGGCAGAGCCCCACGAAGGAGACATACATGAACCAAGAGGTCATGAATCTTTTCAATCCAGCAGCGCCAGCGCAAACCTTTGACTCAATCCGTATCTCAATTGCGAGCCCGGAAAAAATCTTGTCATGGTCGTTCGGCGAAATTAAAAAGCCAGAAACCATCAACTATCGTACGTTTAAGCCTGAGCGCGATGGTTTGTTCTGTGCACGTATCTTTGGACCAATCAAAGATTACGAATGTTTGTGCGGTAAATATAAGCGCATGAAATATAAAGGCGTTATCTGTGAGAAGTGTGGTGTTGAAGTCACGCTTGCTCGTGTGCGCCGTGAACGTATGGGCCACATTGAGCTTGCAGCTCCTGTGGCACACATCTGGTTCCTAAAATCACTTCCAAGCCGTATCGCAACATTGCTTGATATGACTTTGAAAGATATCGAACGCGTTCTTTATTTCGAAAACTACATCGTGACCGAGCCAGGTTTGACTTCTTTGGGTGAGCAGCAATTGCTCTCTGAAGAAGAATATATGCTGGCTGTTGACGAGTTTGGTGAAGATACATTTACAGCCATGATTGGTGCGGAAGCGATCTTTGAGCTTCTTGCGTCAATGGATCTAAACGATGTTGCAGGTCAACTTCGTGCAGATTTGGCTGAGACAACGTCTGAGCTTAAGACTAAAAAGTTCATGAAGCGTTTGAAAGTTGTTGAGAATTTCATTGAATCAGGCAACCGTCCGGAATGGATGATCCTAAAAATCGTTCCTGTGATCCCACCGGATTTGCGTCCATTGGTGCCACTCGATGGTGGTCGTTTTGCGACGTCTGATTTGAACGATCTTTATCGTCGTGTGATCAACCGTAACAATCGTCTAAAGCGTCTGATCGAACTTCGTGCGCCTGGCATCATCATCAGAAACGAAAAGCGTATGCTTCAAGAATCTGTTGATGCATTGTTTGACAATGGCCGTCGCGGTCGTGTGATCACTGGTGCGAATAAGCGTCCGCTAAAATCTTTGTCAGATATGCTCAAAGGTAAGCAAGGCCGTTTCCGTCAGAACTTGCTTGGTAAGCGTGTTGATTATTCTGGTCGTTCTGTGATCGTGTCTGGTCCTGAATTGAAACTTCACCAGTGTGGTCTTCCTAAGAAGATGGCTTTGGAATTGTTCAAGCCGTTTATCTATGCACGTCTTGATGCCAAAGGCTTCTCTTCAACTGTGAAACAGGCCAAGAAATTGGTGGAGAAAGAAAAGCCAGAAGTTTGGGATATCTTGGATGAAGTAATTCGTGAGCATCCGGTTCTTCTCAACCGTGCGCCAACGCTTCACCGCTTGGGTATTCAAGCATTTGAGCCAACATTGGTTGAAGGTAAAGCGATCCAGCTTCATCCGCTTGTATGTACAGCGTTTAACGCTGACTTTGACGGTGACCAAATGGCGGTTCACGTCCCATTGTCACTTGAAGCTCAGCTCGAAGCACGTGTGTTGATGATGTCAACGAACAACATCTTGCACCCAGCCAATGGTCAGCCGATCATTGTGCCGTCGCAGGATATGGTTCTTGGTCTTTATTACCTATCTCTGATGAACCAGAATGAGCCTGGTGAAGACATGATCTTCTCAGATATGGGTGAATTGCACCACGCACTTGATAATGGCATCGTGACACTTCATGCGAAGGTTAAAGGTCGTTTCAAAACGGTTGATGAAGAGGGTAATCCTGTTTCAGAAATTTACGAAACTACACCTGGCCGTATGATTGTTGGTGAGCTTCTTCCAAAGAATGCAAAAGTCTCATTTGACATTTGTAACCAGGAATTGACGAAGAAAAACATCTCGAAAATGATCGATAATGTTTATCGTCACTGTGGTCAAAAAGAAGCGGTTATCTTCTGTGACCGTATCATGCAGCTTGGCTTTAAACATGCTTGTATGGCTGGTATTTCCTTCGGTAAAGATGACATGGTCATTCCTGAATCTAAGAAGAAAATCATCTCTGACACTGAAACAATGGTTCAGGATTACGAGCAGCAATATAATGACGGTTTGATCACTCAAGGTGAAAAATACAACAAAGTCATTGATGTTTGGGGTAAAGCCAACGAAAAACTCACTGAAGAGATGATGGATCTCCTGAAAGCAGTTGAGTTTGATGATGAGGGTCGTCAGAAGCAGATCAACTCGATCTACATGATGAGCCACTCAGGTGCGCGTGGTTCTGTGAACCAGATGCGTCAGCTAGGCGGTATGCGTGGTTTGATGGCTAAACCTTCTGGTGAGATCATTGAAACTCCAATCATCTCAAACTTTAAAGAAGGTCTGACCGTGAACGAGTACTTTAACTCCACGCACGGTGCCCGTAAGGGTCTTGCAGATACGGCTTTGAAAACCGCGAACTCAGGTTATCTGACACGTCGCTTGGTTGATGTTGCGCAAGATTGCATCATCACACAAGAAGATTGTGGCACTGATAAAGGCTTGACTATGACACCGATCGTTGATGCGGGTCAGGTTGTGGCGCCTATCGGTCAACGTGTCTTGGGTCGCACGATCCTCGTGGATGTCATGGATCCATCTGATGGTTCTGTTCTTATCCCAGCCGGCCGTATGGTTGACGAAGCGGATGTTGTTAAAATTGAAGCAGCTGGCATTCAGTCCATTCAAATCCGCTCAGCGCTAACTTGTGAATTGCAAAACGGTATTTGCGGCACATGTTACGGTCGTGACCTTGCACGTGGTACAAAAGCCAATATGGGTGAAGCTGTCGGTGTTATCGCAGCGCAATCCATTGGTGAGCCTGGTACACAGCTTACCATGCGTACATTCCACTTGGGTGGTACTGCGACAGTGGTGGATTCATCTTACATCGAAGCTTCTTATGAAGGTTCAATTAAGATGAAAAACCGCAACATGGTTCGCCACAAAGATGGTCACTTGGTTGCAATGGGTCGTAACATGTCTATCCAGATCTTGGATGAGACAGGTGCGGAACGTTCATCACAGCGTGTGTCTTACGGTTCGAAAATCTTCGTCGATGATGGTGACACGGTCACACGCGGTCAGCGTTTGGCTGAGTGGGATCCATATACACGTCCAATCATGACTGAGGTTTCAGGTGTGATTGACTTTGAAGATGTGATCGATGGCGTATCGGTTCTAGAAAGTGCCGATGAGGCGACAGGTATTACAAAGCGTCAAGTTATTGACTGGCGTTCAACACCACGCGGTGCTGATCTAAAACCTGCCATTGTCATTAAAGACAAAGACGGAAAAGTTGCGAAACTTGATCGTGGTGGCGAGGCTCGCTTCCTGCTTTCAGTGGATGCTATCCTATCTGTTGAGCCAGGCGCGAAAGTCACAGCCGGTGATGTGATTGCACGTTTCCCAATGGAAAGTGCGAAAACAAAAGATATTACCGGTGGTCTGCCACGTGTGGCCGAGCTCTTCGAAGCGCGTCGTCCAAAAGATCATGCGATCATCGCAGAAATCGACGGGACAATTCGTTTTGGTCGCGACTACAAAAACAAGCGTCGTATCATCATCGAGCCAGCGGAAGAGGGTGTTGAGCAAGCTGAATACCTCATTCCAAAAGGTAAGCCGTTCCATCTGCAAGATGGCGACTTCATCGAGAAGGGTGAATATATCCTTGATGGTAATCCTGCGCCGCATGACATTCTGGCCATTAAAGGTGTTGAAGCCTTGGCATCTTATCTCGTGAACGAGATTCAGGAAGTTTACCGTTTGCAGGGCGTGTTGATCAACGATAAGCACATCGAAGTCATCGTACGTCAAATGTTGCAGAAAGTTGAGATCACTGAAAGTGGCGATTCAACATATATCCCAGGTGATAATGTTGATAAGCTTGAGCTTGAAATGGTCAATAAGCGCTTGTTGGAAGATGGTCGTAAGCCTGCGTCTGGTAACCCGGTTCTCTTGGGTATTACCAAAGCGTCGCTGCAAACACCGTCCTTCATTTCAGCTGCGTCCTTCCAGGAAACAACGAAGGTTCTTACCGAAGCTTCGATCGCTGGTAAGACAGACACATTGCAGGGCTTGAAAGAGAACGTGATTGTGGGTCGCTTGATCCCAGCAGGTACGGGTGGCCAGATGGGTCAGATCCGCCGCATCGCATCTCAACGTGATGAGCTGATCATTGAAGATCAAAAAGCTAACACGCAAGTTGAAGAAGCTGCGCCAATGCTTGAAGAACTTTCAGGCGAGGAGCCAGCTGAATAAGTTCAGCTTACTTCACTGCTAAAGATTAAACCCCGCCAGAGATGGCGGGGTTTTTTGTTGAATACTCAACTCACCCCTTAAACTGGGAAAAACTCTTCTTGTTTCGGCCGACAATATAATCGCCAGCTGAAATCGGCTCATACTTGCGGTTCTTTTCGGATATCCCCAGATCACACGGATCGATGATCGTATCGGTATTGGGATCAAAGAAGATTGGAATAGAATAGCGTTTATTGCCGGATCGGTTGATGACGCGGTGGAGGGTGGATTGAAACCGGTCATTGCTCCAGCGTTCAAGCAGATCACCAATATTGCACACTAACGTACCGGGAATCGGCGGTGCTTCAATCCAATCACCTGATTTGTGTTTGACCTGTAAGCCGCCATTATTATCCTGCAGTAAAAATGTAAGCACACCAAAATCGGTATGGGGTGCAACACCAAAACGTTCGACCGCTTCATCATCTTGTGAGGATTGCGGGTAGTAAACCAATTGTCCGCGGGCGAGGGGTGTTTGATAGCGTGATGTGAAAAACTCCTGATCTTGATCCAAACTTACCGCGATGGCGGATAACACTTTGCGGGCCACATTGCAGAGTGCGTTGTAATAGGGTTTGAGCTCCGCCTCTAAGCGCGGAAAGGCGTCTTTGGGCCATTGGTTCTCAGCTATCAATGGCTTTTGCGCGATCAAGTCCGGATGATCGGAAGCGATTTCATTTCCCCAGAAAAAGACTTCCTTAAGATCATGGGTTTTCGCACCTTGGAGTTTGGACATGCCTGTCGCCATCCAACCCCGTTGCGAGGTGTTGACAGCGATGGTTTCTTTCGCGTCGACTGGTAGATCAAAAAAGTCTTTTGCGACGTTAAAGGCTTGGGAAATTAGATCATCAGAAATTCCGTGACCTTTGATATAGAAAAAGCCGATATGAGCGGCGGCATCATGGATCCGATGCGCAACGTCTTCGATATCACCATCTGATAGCAAAGAGGATATATCAATGACGGGAATGGCCGATTGATCGAGTGTTTTCGCACTGGCAAAATTGGTCATATATCCTCCCGTTTCACGTCTATTTAGCGTCGAGTTTGCACCAAAAATTGGGGATCAGCAATTTTAAATCTTGGTGGTTTTGAAATTCTGATTTATCAAAATCAAACAGAATTGGATTTAATCGATGTGATCTTCGATTAACCCAAACTGTTCTGCGCGAGAAAAATCGCCAAAAAATTCGCCGAAAGCTGTTGACGAAACACTTAGTTAGCAGTAGATACGGCTCATCAAAGCCAAAGTGAGTCTGGCTTGTTCAGGGTGACACGCCCCGGAGTACGGCTCAAACTAGGCTTTTATTGCATTGTTAAGACCATTGCTGCACGCATGATATGACATACATATCCTCTGCATTTTTCTGGGCTAATCCTCGTTTTATGGGAGTTGGCCCTTAATTGCGCATGGTATTGACGAGTATAACCAACGCTTTTTTGCGTTATATAGAGATTTAAAGGATAGGTGCATGCCTACAGTTAACCAGCTGATCCGCAAGCCACGTAAGGCACCGGTCAAACGTAGCAAGGTTCCAGCAATGGAGCAAAACCCGCAAAAGCGTGGTGTTTGCACACGTGTTTATACAACAACACCTAAAAAGCCTAACTCGGCGCTTCGTAAAGTTGCGAAAATCCGTTTGACAAATGGCTTTGAGGTTATCGGCTATATTCCTGGTGAAGGTCACAACCTTCAGGAACACTCCGTGGTTATGATCCGCGGCGGCCGTGTGAAAGATTTGCCTGGTGTACGTTATCACGTCATTCGTGGTGTGCTCGATACACAAGGTGTTAAAAACCGCAAACAGCGTCGTTCTAAATACGGTGCTAAGCGTCCTAAATAAGATTAATTTTCGTGGGCTTGAGCGTGTATGCGTCTCGAGCCTATCAAATATTGGCTAATGCTTTTGTTAGCCCCAGAACTTGAGAGACAAAATATATGTCACGTCGTCACAGTGCTGAAAAGCGCGTTATTAACCCAGATCCGAAATTCGGTGATTTGGTCATTACAAAATTCATGAATGCGATCATGCTTGATGGTAAAAAATCTGTCGCTGAGCGTATCGTTTATGGTGCTTTTGATCAGGTTGAAGAAAAAGCTAAATCAGAGCCAGTGGCAATGTTCCACCAGGCTTTGGAAAATGTTGCGCCACACGTTGAAGTTCGTTCACGTCGTGTTGGTGGTGCAACTTACCAGGTTCCAGTTGATGTGCGCCCTGAGCGCCGTCAGGCACTCGCAATTCGCTGGTTGATTGCTGCTGCTCGTAAACGCAACGAAACAACAATGGTTGAGCGTTTGTCTGGTGAGCTAATGGATGCTGCTAATAATCGTGGTTCTGCGGTTAAGAAGCGTGAAGACACACACAAAATGGCCGAAGCAAACCGTGCTTTCGCTCATTATCGTTGGTAATAATTAACTTTTTTAGTGAGAGGCCCTCCCATGGCTCGCGGATACCCAATTAACGATTATCGTAACTTCGGCATCATGGCCCACATTGATGCTGGTAAGACGACAACAACCGAGCGTATTCTGTATTATACAGGTAAATCGCACAAAATCGGTGAAGTGCACGATGGTGCAGCAACAATGGACTGGATGGAGCAAGAGCAGGAGCGTGGTATTACAATTACCTCTGCTGCGACAACTACATTCTGGGAAAACGGCAGAAGCGGTAAGAAATGTCGCTTCAACATCATCGACACTCCAGGCCACGTGGACTTCACAATTGAAGTTGAGCGTTCTTTGCGTGTTCTTGATGGTGCGATTGCTCTTCTAGATGCGAACGCTGGTGTTGAGCCACAAACTGAAACAGTTTGGCGTCAGGCTGACAAATACAATGTTCCTCGCATGATCTTCTGTAACAAAATGGATAAGATCGGTGCTGACTTCTATCGTTCATACGACATGGTTAAGTCTCGCCTTGGCGCAACACCTGTTGCGCTTCAGCTTCCAATCGGTGCAGAAGACCAGTTTGCTGGTGTTGTTGATCTGATTGAAATGAATGCGATTGTTTGGCGTGATGAGAGCTTGGGTGCTGCTTGGGATGTTGTTGAAATCCCAGACGACCTTAAAGACAAAGCCGAAGAATGGCGCGAAACAATGATCGAACAGATCGTTGAAATCGACGAAGAAGCTATGGAAGCTTATCTTGAAGGTGACATGCCTGATAATGATAAAATCCGTGAGCTTATCCGTAAGGGTACAATCAATGTTGATTTCTTCCCAATGTTCTGCGGTACAGCGTTTAAAAACAAAGGTGTTCAGCCTTTGCTAGATAGCGTGATCGACTTCCTACCTTCACCAGTTGATATTCCTGCGATTGCTGGTATCGACGTGAAGACAGAAGCTGAAACAACTCGTCCTGCATCTGATGATGAGCCACTTTCAATGCTTGCATTTAAAGTGATGAACGATCCATTCGTGGGTTCATTGACATTTGCGCGTATCTATTCTGGTTCAATCACAAAAGGTTCGTCTGTACTTAACACTGTTAAAGACAAGCGCGAGCGTGTTGGCCGCATGTTGGAAATGCACTCAAACTCACGTGAAGACATCGATACAGCATATGCTGGTGACATCGTTGCGCTTGCTGGTTTGAAAGAAACAACAACTGGTGACACACTTTGTGATCCTCTTAAGCCTGTTATTCTTGAGCGCATGGAATTCCCTGATCCGGTTATTCAGATTGCGATTGAGCCTAAAACTAAAGGCGACCAAGAGAAAATGGGTATCGCACTTAACCGTTTGGCTGCGGAAGATCCGTCTTTCCGTGTTAAATCAGACGAAGAGTCAGGTCAGACAATTATCGCTGGTATGGGCGAATTGCACCTTGATATCCTTGTTGATCGTATGAAACGTGAATTTAAAGTTGAAGCAACGGTTGGTGCACCTCAGGTGGCTTACCGTGAAACAATCACAAAATCTTACGAAGCAGATTACACACACAAGAAACAGTCTGGTGGTACTGGTCAGTTCGCGCGTGTTAAAATCTTGTTCGAAGCAAATGGTGATGCTGAAGACTTCGAATTTGAGTCAAAAATCGTTGGTGGTAACGTTCCTAAAGAATACATCCCTGGTGTACAAAAAGGTATCGAAAGCGTTCTATCTTCTGGTCCTCTTGCAGGCTTCCCAATGTTGGGTGTTAAAGCCACATTGCTAGATGGTGCTTACCACGATGTTGACTCCTCTGTTCTTGCCTTTGAGATCGCATCTCGCGCATGTTTCCGTGAAGCAGCTCCTCGTGCCGGTGCTCAATTGCTTGAGCCAATCATGAAGGTCGAAGTTGTGACACCTGAAGATTATGTGGGTGACGTGATTGGTGATTTGAACTCACGTCGTGGTCAAATCCAAGGTCAAGAAACACGCGGTGTTGCGGTTGTGATTAACGCAAACGTACCTTTGGCGAACATGTTTAAATACGTTGATAACTTGCGCTCTATGTCTCAAGGCCGTGCGCAATACTCAATGGTATTCGATCATTATGCTCCTGTTCCAAGTAATGTTGCACAGGAAATTCAAGAGAAATACGCTTCTTAATCAATAGGTTGAAGCAAAACGAAGTTTGTTTCGCAGATTAAATCTCGGAACGTCTAGAAAAAACGGAGAGCCTGAATATGGCAAAGGAAAAGTTTGAGCGCACGAAGCCTCACGTAAACATCGGAACGATTGGTCACGTTGACCACGGTAAAAC
>JAEPMD010000037.1 GCA_017644105.1 Rhizobiaceae bacterium
AAAACAACACTCTTTTCTGATCAAAAATCTTGTATTTGATATCCTCAGATCCAAACAGATCGATGCAATTGGAGATGAACAGACATCGACTTGATTTTCACCAAGCAACTTGGCATTTTATAACTATGGATTGGGGAGCGCCATAATGACAGGGACATTTGAAAAGCTAATTGATCGAAAATCGATGCTGCGAAACTTGAACCTTTTAATCTTATCTTTATGCCTCATTCTTCTCATCATCGGTGGAAGTCTTGCCGCTACAAAAGACAAGCGCGTCGCTCTGGTTATCGGTAATTCCGCCTATGAAAATGTGTCAAAGTTAGCCAATCCCAAAAATGACGCTGCCGATATGTCAGTCGCGTTGACTGATATAGGTTTTGATGTCACAAAGATTGAAGATGCTAGTTTTGCCGATATGCGGCAAGCGTTACGAAAGTTCAGCAAGAAAGCGCGCAATGCCCGCATCGCTTTGGTTTACTTTGCGGGCCATGGCATAGAAGTTGATCGTCAAAACTATCTTATTCCAACCGATGCTGTATTAGCCAGCGACCAAGACATCGAATATGAAGCCATTTCGATTGACCTTTTAAACCGCTCTGTATCCGGTGCGAGCGGTCTAAGCATGATCTTGCTTGACGCCTGCCGAAACAATCCTTTTGCCAATAAAATGAAAACTGAGAAATCAACGCGCTCGATTGGTCGTGGTCTGGCACCCGTTGAACCTAATATTGGTAGTTTAATCTCCTATGCCGCGCGTGAAGGCACAACAGCTGATGACGGTGAAGGTCGCAATAGTCCATACACCAAAGCTCTGTTGAACCATATAAAAGAGCCAGGCGTGGATGTCAGGCGGATATTCGACAAGGTGCGAGACAGTGTGATGGAAGAAACAGGTGGTGTTCAGCAACCATTTGTCTACAGCTCCCTGCCCGGTCGTGATGTTTTGCTAACACCAAAGCTTGACGCTGCACCGAGCACTGCAAATACGAGCGCGCCATCCGCCATTAACAACGCTGCGCTTGAGTTGGAATATTGGAATTCTGTCAAAGACAGCGGGTCCATCGAACTTTTAAACTCTTACATTGCGCAATATCCAACAGGTAGCTTTGCAGCAATTGCCAAGTTTCGAATTAAAAATCTTGAAGCCAAAACAGAAACAGCAAGCGCTGTCGCACCAATTACAAAAGACCAAAACACCCTCAACCCGCAATCTCCTGAGGCATTTTCCCAAACTGAAATTCGCATTGTTCAAACTCAACTCCGCAAAAAAGGTTATGGCATTGAAACAGTGGATGGTATTGCAGGATCGCAAACAAGAGACGCTATTATTGAATATCAATCTGATTGGCAGATTGCGGAAACTGGCCAAATAAGCCGCGAATTAATTGATCGTTTACAACGCAAGCATCCAGATACAAAAGCGCGAATGGTCAAAGCGGCGAACAGTGATTGTGAATTATATGATACGTCGCCCGAAGCCAGAATGACTTTGGAAGTGACCGGGACTTGTAAAGATGGAGATGTTGTCGGACGTGGCGAGATCATTTGGACTTATATGCGGCAAGGCAAATTTGTTACTTCTGAATATAAGGGTAATTTTGTAAACGGAAAAATTTCAGGCTTTGGCACAAGAAAATTTATTAGCGGAAATATTTACCGCGGTGAAATGATCAATGGAATCCGAAATGGTCGCGGTAAATTGACCTATGCGAATGGGGATGTTTATGAAGGGCATTATGAGGATGGAGAGCGGCACGGCCGAGGGATCTACTCCTTCGCCAGTGGCAGTGTTTATGAAGGCACCTACAAAAACGGTTTAAAGGATGGTTACGGTGTTTATCGTCGGTCTAGTGGCAGCGTCTATGAAGGTCCTTATAAAGACGGTGTGCGCCATGGTATTGGGCGGTATACTTTCAGCAGCGGAAATTATTACGAAGGTGAGTTCAAAAATGATATACCCAATGGACAAGGTAAATATGTCAAAACCGACGGTAAAATTAGAACAGGCCTTTGGAATAATGGCTGCTACAAAGATGGCTCTGATTGGGCGGTTGTGTTGACTACAGCAAAAAAATGCGGATTTAAGTAGGTTCCTTCTGTCAACCGACTCACAACATATGTCATATTTTCGGCAGAATGGCCTTATAAGACTCCGTGAAATGCACAATAATGAGACTTACGTCTTGGCGTATACTTTAAGGGCTGGAGTGATAATAATCTAATAAACATGTAATTTTTGATATATTTCGGACTTTTATTGCTAAAAATGCTCGTTTTCCTGCATATTCCCATCAAAATTTTCGAAAATTCAATAAAAATGTTTATTTTTCACAAAAAGAAGCATAATCAGGCATAATCATTCCGAATACTGAAACTCGGCAGAGGGTGTTCCTCCTTTATGCATAAGATCGAGAATTTAGGAAAGATGTAAGTTTAGTATCCAGAGTTTGTACTGTGTTTGGTGAACAGTTCTCACCAAAAAACAAAAATTACAAGGCAAATCAAAGCGCTTTGATTTGCCAAAGCATAGGGCGACGAAAATGATGCAAAGAAGGGATTTTTCCGTTTGTACTCTTTCCATTTAGTATATATAAGCGCCGAAACTTCAAGTTTTGAGGGATTCTTGAAAGCTATTGGCGATGTGGGGGACAGGTAATGTCAATGATTACAACTGATTTTTTGTCCGACATCGATAATGCCGTCAACAACCTCGATTTTTATCGTTTATATAAAGTCATGTGTCGCTATTATCACATCGATATGCTGGCTCTTCTTGATCTGAATACATGGCCGGACGACAAAAATATCAACGCCGCATGCGTTGCCATTGACAGTTCCGATGGTGTTCCTGCCAACTTAAATGTTTTGACAATCAGCGAAGAAAATATGATTTTCTCCGATGTCAAATCATCGATTATTCCGAAGATTTGGTCGAAAAACGAGACCGCACAATCCTTTGATTTTTACGAAGGCTCAACAGATCCTTGCGCGGTGACGTTCCCCATTCACTCGGCAACATCGAGACATTATGTTCTTGTTGGATTGATGCAGCAGAGCAATATTAAAAAATTGCCATTAGCCGAAGCGCATTACCATTCTTCTCTCATATTCCAAAAATATCATGAAACTGTATTGGTACCCAGCAGCTTACCAACGGTGACGCCTCGTGAGTTGCAAGTTTTAAAGTGGAGTGCGGAAGGCAAGACTTCGCAAGAGATTGCAGTCATTCTGAGCTTGTCGGAGCATACCGTGAACTCCTACACCGCGCGCGTTCAACAGAAATTGCAAGTGAACAACCGAGCGCAAATGGTGGCTGCTGCCATTCGCACCGGTTTGATACAATAAGTGAAAAGAATGAATTAGCATCGATGAACACACAAGCCACCAAAATCAAATTGCTATTTGTGGATGATGACCCCACAGAATTTGATATTATGAAGCGCTTGTGCCGAGATATGGATCATCAAAAAATTGACCTTGTTTGTAGGCACAGCGTTGAAGAGGCTTGTGAGGTCTTAGGCGAGCAGGATATTGATATGATCCTGCTCGATAATCAGCTGATGATGGATGATGATTTCCGATCTTCAACGCCCAAACTTCGTGCGCAACATTATACAGGCCCCATTGGTATAGTATCCTCAAATGTCCGCACAGACTATTTTCAGGATATTGAAGAATATGGGGCAGACTTTCGCATTGGCAAAGACGAGCTTGACCGCCAAACCATTTTTTATATCATCAATGAATTCGCGCCTAAAAATGTAGTCTGATACAGGACTTTAGACCCTAGTATTTATTGGTTGAGGCATTCAAAGAGCTTTTGGCCTTGAGCTCCGACATTCACAACCTATTACAATCTGAAGAGATAAGTGTTGTGACAGGCAAAATCCCATATGTTACATCGGCTTACGTCATTTTAACACTGACGCTGACAGTAAAAGTAACTTTTGTAACTTATTTCCTTGCGTACCAGTTGAGTTCATTTTGCATTGCATGGCCCCTCGGAAGTCGCCCCAATCCCTAACTCATGGTCGCTTCAATTTATTTCAGCCATCTGATGCTAGAGGTGGACCAAATTGGCAACAATGAAGATGAATTAATGGTCGATCGGCATCCGCCGCGCTGATGGACTTCAAGGAGTGCCCCCTACTCTCAAATTCGCGATAAAAATTTTGGGAAGCCATGCCCTCTTACTAAAGACCAAGAAATGTCTAGTCTGACTCTAGTAAGGGGGATTTTTTTGCGCGTAATTACCTTAAGCAACCCGGTTTCCTGAGACCCACAATCCTCTGGTCATCGGCAAAGAATTGGCAACTTTGAACCGCAAAATATCTGCGCGTTGACCAACGGCCAATTCACCCCGATCTGTTAAACCAGCTGCTTTTGCAGGTGCTGATGTTGCCTTCATAAGACCGTTCGCCATATTGCCACTTTCAAGGCCTAAACGAACGGATGCTGCCAACAGGGATGATGGTGCATAATCTGATGAGAAGATATCCAAAAGATCGTGCTCGACCAGCTCATGCGCAGCCACATTGCCGGAATGAGATCCACCACGCAGCAGATTGGGCGCACCCATCATGACGCCGATACCATGGGCACGGCATGCGCGCGCGGCTTCAAGCGTAGTTGGAAATTCTGCAACACCTACGCCAGTATCGACGGATGCAAGAACATCGCCTTCTGTTGTATCGTCGTGGCTGGCGAGAATAGCACCCATCTCACGGCCTTTTTTCGAAGCGGCATCATTGTGGCGCTGACCATTTTCAGCCTGAAGTTTCTTCAGACGATCAAAATGTGCTTCAATCTCCGGATCAGTCATTGAATGCTTGCCACGAAGATATTCCGCCAATTTTGCAGAATCGCGGAACTGTCTTTGTCCAGGTGTGTGATCCATCAAGCTGACAATCCCAACCTGATCTTCTGTGTTAAATTCCTCAATTTCCTCGATCAGCGTTTCTGAGCAAATTTCTGCACGCAAATGCAACAGATGATTAATACGCAGCAGATTTTGTGTGCGCATCTCGCCAATATTGGTCGCAACCTCACGAGCATACTTGCTATAACCGCCGCGTTTACCTTCTGACGGCAAAGACCCGACCCGCAAGGCGTCAAACACGGTCGAAATACCAACGCTTGCAAGTTCAGCATCATGAGAAATAATCGCGGCTTGTTTTGGCCAATGCGCACCCGGACGTGGTTGCAAATGGCGCTCTAAATTATCCGTATGTAACTCTACAAGTCCGGGAGATAGATAATCGCCTTCACAGTCAATCCCGCGCGTCGAAACACTGGATGCGTCGATATCGGTGATCAAACCGTTTTCCACTTTCAACGAACCATTGACCACTTCATCTCCAATGAGAAGCTGCGCATTTGTAAACACCACTTCGTTTACTGGAAGCGCTTGTGTTTGCTGATCGATGATCTGATGATTATTCATGGAAATACCTATTTCGTAACAATGCTGTAATATTGTTGTGGTTGTGTGACATAAACTAAGTATGGAACAGTTTTATGACGCTTTATAAACGTGTGGCGATCTTTTTTGCGCCGGGCTCTCAAACCGCTCTTTGGGAATTTGGCGGCAATTGGTTGGGATGGGACGTTCAACATGCAAAAAGCGTTATTCACCCCGACATTGATGGCCTGCCTGAACCAATTGAAACCTTGGTCGCAACGCCGCAGAAATATGGTTTTCATGGCACGCTCAAAGCACCATTTCGACTGCACGACGATCAAACAATTAACGGTTTGAAAGCGGCGATGAAGGTGTTCTGCGACCAACGCCAACCTTTCACAATCGGCAAAATGAAGGTCGCGACATTGGGACGTTTTGTTGCGATAATTCAAGAAAATCCATCGGAGAAGTTCGCAGAATTTGCCTCCGAGATTGTCACTCATTTTGATGAGTTTAGAGCGTCCCTGAGCGACGAAGACATCGCAAAGCGTCGCAAAAAATCCAAGCTCACCGCGCGGCAAGATGAATTGATGCTCGAATGGGGCTATCCCTATATTTTTGAGGAGTTCAAGTTTCATCTCACACTCACTGGCAAATTATCGGAACAAAACGCACAAATCGTGTGTGACCGTCTGTCGGACCATCTTAAGCTAATATTAGACGCGCCCGTTGAAGCGGTTGATCTATGTCTATATGGCGAGCGTGAAGATGGACGTTTTGAGATCATAGAGCGCTTTCCGTTTTCGGGATAATCAAAGTCTTCAATTGATCAACGGCTTGCTGTAGCTCACCGTCGTTGGAGATGACGCTCATATTTTTTGCCTTGGGCATTTTATAACTTGCGCGCTTGAGACGGTTCTCAACCTCAGACGCGGTTTCGCGACCGCGGTTTGATAAGCGCTTCGATAAAGTCTCATGGCTCGCCATGATCAGTATCGTTTTGATCTCTGGATATCTTGCCTCAAAACTAGGCAGCGCCGCACGGGATCCGTTGAAAATAACGACTTTGCCCATTGCAACAAGATCATCGATTTGCTTTGGAATACCATATTCGAGTCCATGCGCTGACCAATGAAGCACAAAGTCACCCGCGGCTTTGCGCGCTTCAAATTCCGCCACCGAAACCCCGGTAAAATCTTCACCGCCAGCTTCTTCTGGCCGGGTGATCACGCGTTTGACTAAATGAACGTCCGGACATTGTTCTTTCAAGGCCAGCATAATGGAATCTTTGCCAACCCCTGAAGGTCCAATAATCGTCACAAGTTGGCCAGAAGATTTATCCATTACGCCGCTGCCTTTGGTGTAAAAATAGAAACATCGATCTGCTGATCGCAAACCCGATCACGCGCCGCTTCATCGTGGAAAATACCGATAATCGCGGCACCACGTGTTTTAGCATCTTCGATCAATGCCAACACTGTTTCTCGGTTTTTCGCATCCAAACTTGCCGTGGGCTCATCCAGCAGCATGGCTGGATATTCATGGGCAAATCCACGTGCGATATTCACGCGCTGCTGTTCACCACCGGAGAAAGTAAGCGGTGATAATTGCCAAAGATTTTGCGGAATACGAAGGCGCGTTAGAAGCTCTTTTGCCCGTTCTTCAGCGACTTTCGCATCAACACCAATTTGAAGCAGCGGCTCGGCCACAACGTTGAGCGTGGATACCCGCGGCACAACACGCAAAAACTGGCTGACATAACCCAAAGTAGATTTGCGCAATTCAATAATCTCACGCGGTTCAGCTTGAACGACATCCACACCATCGATCAAAATCTCACCTTCTTGTGTGAGATAATTGCCATAAATCATGCGCATCAGTGTCGATTTGCCAGAGCCCGAACTCCCAGTCAGTGCAACGCATTGTCCGGGCTTTACCGAAAGTTTCGCACCTTCCATCACGTTGATCGACGTTGAGCTTTGATTATGCAGCGTGAAAGTTTTTGATACGTTTTTAATCTCAATCATGACTATACCTGTAGGACGGAAGAAACGAGCAATTGGGTGTAAGCATCTTGCGGATCATCAAGCACCTGATCGGTGAGACCGCTTTCAACCACATGGCCAGATTTCATCACCATCAAGCGATCAGCAAGCAAACGCACAACAGCTAAATCGTGGGTGACGATAATGGCAGATAATCCCAATTCACGTACAAGGCTACGAATAAGATCAAGCAAGCGCGCTTGTACCGATACATCCAAACCACCTGTTGGTTCGTCCATAAAGACAAGACGTGGGCCCGTGATGAGATTACGAGCGATTTGCAAACGTTGCTGCATGCCGCCAGAAAACGCGCTTGGACGATCATCGATGCGCTCTTCAGAGATCTCAACCTTTTCAAGCCATTCGGTTGCCTGAGTTCTAATCTGGCCATAATGGCGGTCGCCAACAGCCATGAGACGTTCACCCATATTACCGCCTGCTGAGATGCCCATACGCAAGCCATCGCGGGCATTTTGATGCACAAAGGCCCAATCCGTGCGCGCAAGCATGCGGCGCTCAGGCTCTGACATTTTCAACGTATCGCGCATGCCTTCAATTCGGGTATTGAATAAGACTTCGCCTGTGTCGGGTTCTAAATGTCCTGCAAGGCAGTTGAGCAAGGTTGATTTGCCCGATCCACTCTCGCCGACAATCCCCATGACTTCACCTGGGTAAAGATCAAATGAGACATCTTTACAGCCCAATCGCGCGCCGTAATTTTTCTCAATATTATTAACTTGTAATAACGGTGTCATGATGCGGCTGCCTCTTGATTTTGTGGGGTAGCTTGCGCGCCAACATGGCCCGCAGCACGTCTGCTTTCGCAATAATCTGTGTCAGAGCAGACAAACATGCGTCCACCGTCATCATCGATGATGACCTCATCGAGATATGTGTGATCAGCACCACATAATGCACAGCAACCATCTGCCTTCATAGCTTCAAACGGATAGTCCTCGAAATCAAGGCTGACTGCTTTCGTATAAGGTGGTACGGCATAAATACGTTGCTCGCGCCCTGCCCCAAATAATTGGATCGCTGACATTTCCATTTTCGGATTATCAAATTTAGGGATTGGTGATGGATCCATCACATAACGCCCTTCAATCTTTAGCGGATAAGAATAAGACGTCGCGATCTGTCCATGCTGCGATATGTCCTCATAAAGCTTCACATACATGAGGCCATATTCTTCCAAAGCATGCATTTTGCGGGTTTCTGTTTCGCGCGGCTCTAAGAAACGTAGCGGCTCAGGAATTGGCACCTGATAGACCAAGATCTGATCTTCAGTAAGATCTTCTTCTGGGATACGGTGACGTGTTTGAATAAGCGTTGCTTCAGACGTTGCGGCAGTGGTTTCAACATTTGCCGTTTTTTCAAAAAACTTGCGGATTGAGACGGCATTGTTCGTATCATCAGCACCTTGATCGATGACTTTGAGCACATCTTCAGGCATCAAACATGCCGCAGACACCTGCACACCGCCTGTGCCCCAGCCATAAGGCATCGGCATTTCACGGCTGGCAAAGGGCACCTGATAACCAGGTATCGCCAAGCCTTTTAAGATCGCACGACGGATCATGCGTTTTGTTTGTTCATCCAAATAGGCAAAATTATATTCGCTCATTCTGCTGCCTCCAAAGGCTGATTATCTTCTGACTTGGCCGCTTCTTGATGCGCCAAGGCCTCTTTGCGAATTTTTCGGATCAGTTCGAGTTCTGATTGGAAATCAACGTAATGCGGGAGTTTGATATGCTCTAAGAAGCCCGTCGCTTGAATGTTGTCACAATGGTAAAGGACAAATTCTTCGTCTTGCGCGGGTGCACCGACAAAATCTTCACCGAGCTCTTTCCAGCGCATGGCGCGATCAACCAAAGCCATGGAAATTGCTTTGCGTTCCGATTGACCAAAAACCAAACCGTAACCGCGCGTGAATTGCGGCGGCTCTTTTTTCGAACCCTTAAACTGGTTGACCGTCTCACATTCTGTAACTTGAATTTCGCCAATATCGATTGAGAAACCGAGCTCTGGTATATCCATTTCTACATCGCAATAGCCGATGCGCAATTCACCTACAAAAGCGTGGTTGCGGGCATATCCGCGCTGTGTGGAATACGCCAAACCAAGGACAAAGCCTTCATCGCCTCTGGTTAGCGCTTGCAAACGCAACGCCCGAGAGGCTGGTAGTTCAAGCGGCTCGCGGGTTAGATCATCCGGCGTAGTATCGCTTTCCACCTCGGCTTGAATAAGGCCATCTTTGTTGAGAAACTCCGTGATATGCGGGATCTCTTTCGACTGTTCATGGACTTCATGATGAACTTTAAGTGTATCATATTCGTCATCCGATAATTGATCATCACCTTCTGCTGCGAGTTTGAAATCGAGCAGACGATGGGTGTAGTCAAATGTTGGTCCTAAAATTTGTCCGCCAGGCGCATCTTTAAAGGTCGCAGAAATCCGGCGAATACAGCTCATTTTGCCAGTATCAATCGGATTCGAATATCCAAATCTAGGCAATGTTGTGCGGTAGGCACGCATCAAGAATATAGCCTCAATTAAATCACCGCGAGATTGTTTGATCGCCAGAGCTGCCAACTCTTGATCATAAAGCGAGCCTTCGGCCATCACACGCGCGACTGTTAGCGATAATTGCTCAATGATTTGATTGAGCGACATAGCGGGCAATCTACGATCTCCGCGACGTTCTTCAGATAACCACTCGTGCGCGGCGTCAATAGCGCGTTCTCCACCTTTTACAGCTACATACATTATACATTCTCCGCGCTGAGTTTGACTTTTGTTGTTCGCGGTAAAGCCGCAATTTTCTCACCAGACGTGAAGTAAAAATCGAGACCGAGCGGGAACAACATGGCGTTCTTTTGAAATGCAGTGACATCGGGAAGCGAAAGCTGATGCGTATCTTTAATTCCGGGGCCTGATAGCTCAGTACTTGAAGCTGTGAGCTCATCCATCTCCACTATTAAAGTCGCAGAACGATCGGGATATTCAGGCGTCCCAATTGGAAAATCATGCAACGGCTGTAAATCCTCCCACACACCAAGTGCAAACATGCAGTTTTCAGCGTCTGAAAAAGGTGAATTACAATGGAAGGTAATCCATTGTTTGATCGCCGGATTATCGAATTTCCGTGCAAGATAAATCGGTGTTTGCGCATCACATAAGGTTAGAAGCAATGAACCAGCTGCGGTTGACAATGGCGCCGGTGGAACAGCAATTGAAAGCTCTTCGATTGTGCCTGGTTTTGCCATGACATTCATAATCTTGCGGAAGCTTTGTGCGGCTTCAACTGGCGCATCGGTGAAACCACCTTCTAATGAACTGGTTGATGTCATTAGTCTTCTCCTCTCACCAATGTGAAGAAATCGACCTTGGTTTTGGCCGCTTTTTGTTCGCGATTTGCTTTGACGGCCGCGAGAGCGTTTTCGATAGGTGCGATGATATTGGCAGCAAAAATTTCCGCCTTATCGCCCTGCAAATAGGCATCGATAATGGCAGCTTTCTCAGCCTTATCTTTGTCACGGCCTTGCACATAAGCGTGGCCCACATCGCCGTTCTCGAGTTTGAGCGAACAACGTGTGACGGTCATCTCGCCAAAGTTAAAGGGTGCACCCGTTGCCCCTGCTCTCGCCTGAATCATAACGCCGCCAATTTCTGGCTTGCGTAACCAGGTAAATTCTGCGGTTAAACCATGACGCTCCATCACATCTGAAAATGTGTTTGATACGAGCTCAGATGGTGCTTTTGCCAACAGGCTCATCCACTTTTTTCTCTCGGGCAATGATTTCATCTAGACAAATTCCTAAATTATCTACATAACTATACAACTAGACAAATATTGCACGATTTGTGTGTAAGTTCCATGCTATTTTTGTGAAAGTTCTGTGACATGACTGAAAAAAGCCGTAAGGGTCGGAAAACAAAGCCAGTTTGGCGGACGATTGCCGAGATTATTCAAAGCGATATCTCTGATGGCATCTATAAACCGAGTGAAAAACTGCCAACAGAAGCAGAATTTGTTGAACGCTTTAAAGTGAATCGCCACACGGTTCGTCATGCATTATCTAGTCTCAGCGAAGATGGCATTGTCTTTTCCAAACAGGGATCTGGTGTATTTGTTTCGGCCAATCCTGCAAAATACGAAATTGGTAAGCGTGTCCGATTCCACCAGTCGATTGATGGAGAAGGACATAAGGCCAAGAAACAAACACTTCATTTTGAAACGCGAGCCGCGACAAAGGAAGAGGCAAAAGCGCTGAAGATCAAGACAGGAAGCCTTGTTCACATTCACGAGGCGATTGCCTTCATCAATGACCAACCAGCGGCGCATTCTATCTCAGCCTACCCCGCCACACGATTACCGAACCTTTTGAACAAACTTGTCGAGACAAATTCTGTCACAATAGCTTTGAAATCATGTGGTATTAAAGATTACTACCGTTTGGAAACGCGATTAACGGCTGTCTTGTGTAACGCAACAACTGCATTGCATTTAGAGCTCAAACCCGGCGCACCTTTGTTGCGTTCACTAGCGCTGAATTGCGATACCGACAGTAATATCATAGAATATGGACGCACTTGGTTTTCGGGCAATAATATTGAACTTGTGATCAAAAACACCGACAATAAAATGTCATAAATACTTCGTCAATACATCACAAAACTGATATTGTACTGTTAATATTCGCATTTAAAATTTGCCTGTAACGAAACACTCCCAAGGTAATTTTTATGAAAAAACTTACAATGACCGCCGCAGCATTCGCCTGCCTTTTACCAATTCTTCCGGCCCACGCAGCTGATGTAGAATTGGGCCCTCGCCCCTATTATTTAATTGATCAAATGCAGCCAAGCGCGCTCAAAGACAAGCTGCTTGCATGTGCTGCGATGGACTTTAAGAAATCAGATTTTTCCATTGGCCACCGCGGTGCTCCGATGCAATTCCCTGAGCATACGAAAGAATCATATGCAGCAGCCGCTCGTATGGGTGCCGGCATTATGGAATGCGATGTGACCTTTACCAAAGACAAGGAGCTTGTTTGCCGCCATGCGCAAAACGATCTTCATACAACAACCAACATTCTCGCATCAGATTTGGCGCCAAAATGTACAAAGGGCTTCACACCTGCATCCGGCGATGAAAAAGCATCAGCAGAATGCCGTGCATCTGACATAACGCTGGCTGAATTTCGCACTTTGCGCGGAAAAATGGATGCCGCCGATCGATCAGCCACAGATGTTGCCGGTTACTTAGGTGGCACAGCTGGATGGCGCACGGATCTTTATGCCGGTGAAACCGGCACATTGATGACCCATGCGGAATCGATTGAAATGTTTAAATCTCTTGGCCTTAAATTCACACCTGAACTCAAATCACCTTCTGTTGAAATGCCATATGAAGGTTTCTCGCAAGCCGATTACGCACAGAAAATGATTGACGAATATAAAGCCGCCGGCGTTCCAGCCTCAGATGTTTTCGTTCAATCATTTAACCTTGATGATGTGCTTTACTGGATTGAAAATGAGCCTGAATTTGGCAAGCAAGCGGTTTATCTTGACGCCAGCTATAATCGCAAAGATTTCAATCACAACGATGCCAACACGTTCAAACCTTCCATGGAGGAACTTGCAGGTAAAGGCGTGAGATATATTGCGCCACCGATGTGGATGCTGCTCACAACAAAAGACGGCAATATCGTACCATCAGAATATGCGATCAAAGCGAAAGACGCTGATCTTAATCTCATCACCTGGACGCTCGAACGCTCCGGTCCTTTGCAATCTGGCGGTGGTTGGTATTACCAATCTATCAAAGACGTGACGACATCAGATGGCGTGATGTTTGAAATGTTAGACGTGCTTGCACAAGATGTCGGTATTGAAGGTATTTTCTCAGATTGGCCAGCGACTGTAACTTATTACGCAAACTGCATGGGCATGGATAAAAAGCTCAACTAGCAAACAAATAGGCCACCAAAACATTTGGTGGCCTCTATTGCTTATCAAAGCGCGTTTTCATTCGAACTCGCTTTTTTTGTTTGAATTATTGATCTTCGTATTTCTCTAAAAAGGCTTCAATGGGAAGCGATCTAAAGTCTGGCAATGCAGTGTGCAAAGCTTCATGGCTCCAATCCCACCACGCCAATGCGGTCAACCGTTCCGCAATGTCATCGTTAAATCGCATACGAATTGGCACCGCAGGTACGCCAGCAACGATCATAAATGGCGCGACATCTTTCGTCACCACGCTGCCCGCTGCGACAACAGAACCATGCCCGATATTTAACTCCGGCTTGATGATAGCTTGCGCACCAATCCATGTGTCATGACCGATCATCGTCCGGCGCGAGGCGCGCTTTTCAAAAAACTCTACCCAGCGCTCTACACCATCCCAATAATCATTGGTGCGATAAAGCATATGATGCATACTCGCCAAATCCATCGGATGATCGGTCGGTCCAATTCGCGAAAATGCTGCGATATTGGAAAACTTGCCGACCGTGGTATTGGCAATGTCGGCATAACGATCTGTGTAGGAGTAATCGCCCATTTCGCTATTTAGTATTCTGGTGCCTCGACCAAGCTCAGTGTAGCGACCAAATGTTGTGTTACTCACATCACAATCAGGATGCAAAAACACTTCTTCTGATAATCTTGGCATATTAATAGTCTCTTTCTTCACCGGTCCATCGGATAAACTTGCCAGACTTGGACATGGTCAAATCCCTGGCAATCTTCCAAATACCTTTTGCGACATCTGTTGGATCATTATCCGCGTCTTCTCCGCCCATATCAGTGCGCACCCAACCAGGATCGACAACGCAAACTGGGATTTCATGCTGCGCCAGATCAGTCGCCAAGCCCTGCATGATCTTGTTCAGCGCAACTTTCGATGCCCGATAGGAAATATGATCGGATTTCGCATATCCCATCCAGGACATTTGGCTTGAGATCGACAAAATCGCTGGGTGATCGGATGCTTTGAGCTTGGGCAGAACCAATTGCGCCATCTGTAAGGGCGCAAATGTATTGATCTCAAACACATCAGAAAACGTTTCTAGCGTAGCGGTAGCTGTATCGCTGTCATCAGGACCAATGATACCCGCATTGTTGATGAGCGTATCCAACTCGCCAATCTGGATGAGCTTTTCAGCTGCATTTTCACGATCGCGAATATCAAATAGGAGCGGTGTGAAATCATCACCAAATTCGCGCTGTAGCCTATCAGCGTCATCTTGCATGCGCACACTTCCATAAACATGCGCGCCGTCTGACAAAGCTGTTTTGCAAAGCTGGTAACCGATGCCCCTCGCTGCGCCTGTAATAAGAACCTTGCGCATCCTTAGCTTTTGCCACCGATCAGTTTCTTACGAAGCCAGCCAGAAAGCGTATCCATCATCATCACCATTAAGATAATGAGAATGATGTAGTAGCTCACCTCTTCCCAATCCTTGCCTGTGATAATGGCTTGCGTAAGATGCAATCCGATACCGCCGCCGACAATCGCGCCAATCACCGTTGCGCTTCGTGTATTGGATTCCAGATAATAAAGAATCTGGCTCAGGAAGATCGGGATCAATTGCGGGATAACACCGAAACGATAGCGTTGGATAGGCTTTGCACCCGTCGAACGAATGCCTTCAATTTGCTTCTGGTCAACATTTTCAAGCGCTTCAGAGAACATCTTGCCAAAGGTACCTGTATCCGTGAGCAGGATCGCCAATGCTCCAGTCAAAGGTCCAGGACCGAAGGCGCGGGACAACACAATTGTCCAGATGAGGCCATCAACACCGCGCAAGAAATCGAATACGCGACGCATGGAAAAGCGAGCCACCCAAACCGGTGAGAAATTGCGCGCTGATATGAAAGCAAGTGGCAGAGCGATGAGTGCTGCACCAACCGTACCTAAAAACGCCATCAAGATGGTTTCAAACAACGCCCAAGCAATTTCCAAATGTCGCCACATGGGATTATACCAAAAGTCGTTCCACATCGCGCTGAAATTGCTCACAGCTGGATTCAACCGTTCAGATGAGAATGCGGAACCCATAACTTCAGTAAAACTCATGCCGTAGAATGGGCTATCGAGTGTGAAAAAGAACATCTCCCAGCCATAGAAATAGCGAAACACATCGGTTTTGGACTTCGTCACGCCAATACGGCCAGCATCGGTTTTAATATTCACGCGTGTTTTAGAAGCACTGATAAAATCCGGGACGTCGTCGGTTGGTAATTTAAGCGCAATGCCAGAATTCTTTGGCTCAACTTCTACAAGTCCGTAACCCGGGATATCATAAAAAACCGTCTTGCCGACAAATTCGACAATGTGACCTGGCGCTAACGTAACAGAGGCATTATCGCCATCAATCTTGACCCAATTCGGCGTTTCGCCTTGCGGATAACGGCCCTTTTTCTCGCCTTCAATGGCGATGGTGAAGTCACCTGCCCCGCGATTAGATTTTGTGACATGGGTTTTATAGGAATATGTATCGGATAAAAGCGTTGTGGCTTTATCTAACTTAGCGCGTTCGGTGATACCGGCGAAATCAAATGATATCGCAATATAGATGAAATAGAGCAGAATGAGCGATGGCACACCAAAAGCAACCAGTTTCATTCGCAAGAAGTTTTGACTAACCTGTGCTCTGAGATCAGACTTATTTTCAGCGACGATCGTGTTCATCGGCTTTCTCCGATCAATTTATTTCTGGCATAACTGGACAACTGATCCACAAGGACGATGGTTAGAAACAGCAGAATGAAGATCACCGCCGCTTCATCATATTTACCCTTGCCCCAGCTCATGGCGTTTTTCAGCTCATAGCCAATGCCGCCAGAGCCAACAAAACCAAGAATGGCGGATGCGCGGATGTTGATCTCAAAACGCAACAATGCGTAGCTGAGATAATTTGGGATCACCTGCGGCAAGATACCAAGCCACATGCGCTGGAACCACGTCGCTCCGACAGATTCCAATCCTTCGACAGATTTAATATCGGCGTTCTCATTGACTTCTGAAAACAGTTTCCCTAGCGCGCCGATCGTATGCAGAGCAATCGCGATCATAGCTGGAACTGGGCCACCGCCCATGATGAAAATGAGCACGAGCGCAATGACAATCTCTGGCATGGCACGCAGCACATCCATCACACGACGAAATACTGGGATTAAACGCGGCCATTTCGCCAGACCGCGTGTTGCGAGCAGCGAGATGAACACACCGGCAATTGCGCCAATCAATGTGGCGGCACCAGCGATGTTAATCGTCTCAAGCAAACTCGGTAGGAAATTTATAAAATGAGCAGGAAACTGCGCAAGTTTCTGACTGGCATCATCCAGCATTTCAGCTGGGAAATCAAAAATGTTGGGCAAGCCATCCCAAAAACCACCTGCATTTCGATCATTGGCTGTAATAAAGCCACCAATGAGAAGCGCGACAAATACGATCAGGAAGATGGCGTTATATAAATGCTTGCGCTGTACCTGCGCGAGATAGCTCTCACGGAGATCGGGCGCCGCAGATTTTTCTATGGCTTGTGTCGACATTTTTGTTCTTTGAATATGAGATTAGAAAAAGACCACCCCAATATCGGGGTGGTCTCTATTGACAAGAAATCGATTAGTTAGATTTCAATTTACGAGCTTCGATGATCACTTCATAAGCATCATGTGTGATTGGCATGAAGCCTTTTGTTTCACCAGAAGCAACGCCATATGCACAATCTGGGTCAAGTGATTTCAATGACGCCATAAGACCTGTCATTTTTACTTTAACGTCAGCAGGAAGCGCTTTACGAAGAACGATTGGACCTTCTGGGATTGTTTTTGACTGCCAGATTTTGACCATGTCGTTCATGTCAACAAGACCCGCGTCCACGGCTTTGCGAAGTGCGCCTGAATTGTAGCCATCTTCCCATTCGCCAAGACCGTCAGCCCAAGTCACACCGCCTTCGATTTCACCGTTTGCAACAGCAACGATTGTCTGCTCATGACCACCTGTGAATTTAACTTCACCGAAGTAATCGCCGGATTCCATTGTAGCATTGATCTGCTGTGGGATCTCAATTGAAGGGATTAGGTAACCAGATGTTGAGTTTGGATCACCAAAACCAAATGTTTTGCCTTTAAGATCTTCAAGTGACGTTACACCTGAATCTTTACGTGCAAAACCAACTGAATAGTAACCGAAGCCACCATCAACGTTGACTTTAACAAGTACCGGCTCAACAGCTTCTGGGTCAGACAAATATGTTTTTGCATAACCAGATGCACCCAACCAAGCCATGTCGATTGTGCCACCAAGTAGGCCTTGGATCACACCAGCGTAATCAGCAGGCGCGAACAATTTTGTTTCAACGCCAAGCAGATCAGTCGTTTTGTCTGCAAGACACTGATATGAGTTCATGCGGTCTTGTGCGTTTTCACCACCCAAAATACCAATGCGGAATTCTGAGATTTTTTCCATGCTGTCAGCTGCTGCAGCACCGGTCATCAATGTTGTAGCCAAAAGGGCTAGGGCTAGTTTTTTCATGTTTCCATTTCTCCATTTGGACATAAAAAAGCCCCGTAATCTCGGGGCTGGTATAACATCAAGCAAGCTCGTCGAGCTTGTGATTGGTGTTAGCAAGGCTTTCAACGCTGGTTGAAGTTGCTGATTCTGAAAAGCTCTCATCGGCGCCATAGATTTCACGCGCGGCATCAATTGTGAGCTCTGCGCCTGTGCCATCAAATACGATGTTGCCGTCACGCATGCCGATCACGCGGTCACAATATTTGCGCGCTGTATCAAGTGTATGAAGGTTACAAATCACCAAACGGCCATCTTCTTCATGGATGCGACGAAGGCTATCCATAACGATCTGCGCATTCATTGGATCAAGCGAAGCAATGGGCTCATCGGCGAGAATGATCTGCGGGTCCTGCATCATAGCGCGCGCAATGGCGACTCGTTGTTGTTGTCCGCCAGACAAAGCCTCCGCACGTTTCATCGCATGTTCTTCGATGCCAAGACGTTCAAGAAGATCAATTGCCGTGTAAACATCTTCTTTTGGAAAGAGATTAAACATGGTGGCCAGCGTATTTTGCCTATTCAACGTTCCATGCAAAACGTTGGAGACCACATCAAGGCGGGGCACCAAATTGAATTGCTGGAAGATCATGGCGCAATCAGATTGCCATTTTCGTTTTGCTGCGCCCTCAAGCTTTGTAATGTCGCGACCATTAAAAACGATCGATCCATCTGTTGGGTCTGCGAGGCGATTAAGCATTCTTAAAACGGTCGACTTGCCTGCGCCGGAACGACCCACAATTCCGATGAACTGATCTTTTTCGACTGTGAATTTAATTTTGTTGACTGCAGTTGCAGCGCCAAATTTCTTGGTTAAATTTCGAATTTCAAGCAGCATGAAAATTGCCTCCGTCTCGGTTGAGGCAAACCTATTGACTGCTTTTTTCAGTTTAATGACGGAAATAAAAAAGTTTTGTGACAGTGAAAAACCATGGACAGTGAGAACAGTGATTCACCGACTAAACACGGATTTGGAACACTGTTCTCACATCCAATTAATCTCTAAACATATGGAATATATAGCTTTTTAATAGAAACATAGTTTCACTACACAAATCAAAAATTTGTTGATGACAAATTCCATGTGACCTTTGTGGAAAACTTATCGATGGGGGTTATTACGGCTTCTGTGACGGTTTTTTAACAAAAACTGTCACAGTTATGTCACACAACGGGGTACGGTTTTTGCCTTTAGCAAGGAATAATTATTAGTCAGACTTGCGCTGAAGGAGAAGCGACATCAATCCCAAAATCGCTGACGCAACCATTAGCAATAAAGAGACCGCGTTTAGCACCGGTGTCGAGCCGAGCTTAAGACGATCGAACATGGTGATGGTTAGTGGCGCGTCGGAACCGACCAGCATCAATGTGGTATTGAAGTTCTCAAAACTCATCAACACAGCAACCACCCCTGCCCCGATCATCGCTGGATATAAAAATGGCAATGTGATGGAGCGTATGGCACCAAATTTGGTCGCACCCAGATTTAGCGCTGCCTCCTCCAAACTAAGATCAAATTTCTGTAACCGAGCCGAAATCACCAGAGTTGCAAATGTCGTTATGAATGAGAACTGACCCAATATAACGAGTATCAGACCCGGTCTTAAATTATCAAACCACAGCCCGGTGGCGTTTTCCAAAAAGTTGGCGATGTTTGATGTAAACACTAAAATGCTGATGCCCAAGATAATGCCAGGAATGATCAATGGCAGCAACATGACGATATAAAGCAGCGACTTGCCTCTGAATTCATATCGCGTGAACAGGAACGCATTACAAGTGCCGACAAAGACGGATAATAGCGCTACCCAGAACGCCACAAAGGCGGATGTGCCAATTGAACGGATGATCGAACGCTCATTAAAGACACCAATTGACGGCGATTCCGTTCCGAAGAACCATTTTAGCGTAAATCCATCCCAAGGCAGTGACGGGAATTGGCTGTCGTTAAAAGCAAAGACGCAAACGACCGCTAGCGGCAGCGCTAGATAGATGAAGAACAAAATGACATAGGCACGATAGGACCATGTAAAAAACGGGCTTTGTTTAATACCAGTAATCATATCAGCGCCCCATCGTTTCTGTTAGCGATTGACGCGAAAGTTTAAGCCCAACGAAGACAATCAAGGACGATAGCCCGAGCAATAGGAACCCGAATGCAGACCCAAGCTCCCAGTTAAAACGGGTGATAAACTGACTATAAATCAGACCTGTGAACCATAGACTGTCTTTGCCGCCCAAAAGGATTGGGGTTAAGTAATTGCCCAAAGACAGCATGAAGACTACAATGCAACCTGACACGATACCCGGCATGGCATGTGGGATGATGATTTCGCGCAAGATCGTATAGCCGTTACCACCCAAATCGTAGCCGGCTTCAATCAAGCTATCATCAAGGCTATCGAGCGTTGTGACCAAGGGCACCACCATGAACAACATGGAGGTATATACCAGACCCGTCATGATCGCAGCATCATTGTAGAGGAATTCGATGGGACCATCGACGAGCCCGATATATTGCAGAAAGTTTGAAACCACGCCTGTCTCGCGCAACAGGATCATCCAGCCAAAGGTGCGGACCAATTCGCTGACCCAAAATGGGATGAGACACATTAAAAACAATGTGGTTTTGGTGCGACCTTTGGTGAGTTTTGCGATGTAATAGGCGACTGGAAAGCCGATCAACAGGGTCAAAAACGTCGCTGCGATCGACATATACGCGGTCCGTGCAAATGTGTTCCAATAGAGCGGTTCGTTGAAAAACACAGCATAATTGCCAAAACCGGTCTCATATTGCCGAACGCCGACTTTTTCACTGATTGAGACAAAGAACATGCCGACATGCGGCAAAATAATCAGTGTCATCAACCACAATAAAAGCGGTGATAGAAGCAGAAAGAAACCGAGTTTTGATTTATCTGATGTCATCTCAACTCACTTTGTCCGCCAAGTAACATCTTGTTTGTTCAGCTTCCCAACCAAAATAGACATTGTCGCCTTTGGTAAGATCGCGAAACTCGCCAGTTTGCGGCATGGTGATGTTGATCTGGGCACCATTGGAATTATCTCTCAACAGCAATTGACTATTGGCACCGTTGAAAAGGATGCTCTCAATTTCACCAGAGTGACCATTATCCATACCTTTGATATCGGCTTGTTTCCGGGAAATTTTAATCGCTTCGGGACGCACGAAGACTTGGGCACGATCTCCCTCATTTAATCCACCAACGGCATCAAGACCTGAAAGCTCGACGCCATCACCTGTGACCAATTTAAGTGCGTCGCCATTTTTCGCAGTCACTTTGGCGTCATATTTATTCGCTTCACCCACAAAGCCGGCAACAAAAGCGGTTTTGGGTTGGTAATAAAGCTCGCGCGCAGTGCCGATTTGTTCAAACACACCATGGTTCATCACTGCGATCTGATCGCTCATTACAAGCGCTTCTGATTGATCGTGGGTGATGTAAACAAAGGTGGTGTTAAATTCAGCCTGCAGTTTCTTAAGCTCAATTTTCATATGCTCGCGCAGCTTGAGATCAAGCGCACCAAGCGGTTCATCGAGCAATAATACATCCGGTTCGAGCACCATGCAGCGCGCGATCGCAACGCGTTGTTTTTGCCCGCCGGAGAGTTGGTTGATGGAACGATTGCCGACACCAGGTAGTCCAACACGCTCTAAAACTGTCTCAACGCGTTTTTCGATCTCGCGTTTATCAACGCCGCGTTGGCGCAATCCAAAGCCCACATTGGCGGCGATATTCATCATGGGAAACAGAGCTAAATGCTGAAACACCATGGATACTGGACGTTTATTGGGCGGCACATCCAAGACGGATTTGTTCTTGATTAACAGATCACCGCTGCTTGGCTCTTGAAAGCCAGCGATCATCCGCAGCAATGTGGTCTTACCACAACCAGACGGTCCTAAAATTGAAAAAAACGTGCCTTTGGGCACGCTAAAACTCACGTCTTTGACAGCTTGGAAATCAAGAAAACTTTTTGAAAGTTCCCTACATTCGAGATCGGCAATTTCGGACATCTAACACTCTTATCTCATATGTAGTTAAACGGAGGACGCCGTTCAGCGTCCCCCAAGTATATTTCGCGAGTTACTGCGCAGCGTTGACGCGATCAAGCACAGCACCTTCGAGTGCTTCAAGACCTGCAGGCACGGCAGGATACCACTTGATATTGTCGACAGCTTCTTGCGGGAAGCTTGTTTGGTAACGCGCTTTAAGCGCATCATCAACGCCAGCATCACCACCTTTAGAGGCTGTGAAGTTTCCAGCTTCTGATGTGATCATTGCAGCGATTTCCGGCTGCATCACAAAGTTGATCCATGCATAAGCTGCTTCATCGGCGCGACCACGTGATGGCAATGCAAATGTATCAATCCAACCAAGCGCACCCGATGCAGGCGCTACGAAGTTGATATCTGCATTATCAGCATTAAGCTGCCAGCCGCCTGTGTCCCAAGCCATGGAAGCAATCACCTCACCCGAACGGAGAAGGTTTTTGATCTCATCGCCACCATCCCAATAGGTTTTCACATTGGCCTTACATTCAATCAGCTTGGCTTCAACTTTGTCCAAGATGCCCTGATATGCATCCGCATCACCGTAAGCAGCAAATGGATCCATGCCCATGGCGAAAGCAAAACCAATCAATGTTGGACGCTTTAGACGATAAGACACTTTGCCAGCAACATCGGCGTTACAAAGGTCTGTATAGTCTTTCACGGAGCCAGCCATTTTGGTGTTCACAACCAAGCCGCTCGTGCCCCAGACGTGCGGAACCGCAAAGACTTTGCCATCCATCATTGTGTTGCCCTTTGTGGCTTCCAGCATGGAATCAATGAAAAGGCTTGTGTCGATTTTTGACAAGTCCAATGGCTTATAGATACCAAACTCTTCTTGCGCACCGGCGATACGGTCTTGGCTTGGCTGAATAAGGTCGAAACCACCACCATTGGTCGCACGCAATTTTGCAACCATTTCTTCGTTGTTTGATTTTGTGACTTCAACTTTGTGGCCTGTTTCGGCTTCAAATTTTTCAATCACAGCCTCTGGCGCATAACCACCCCAGGTTAGCAGTCTGAGAGTTTCTGCATTTGCAGCAGTTGCTGACATCGCAAAAATTGCGAGTGCTGAGCAAGTATATTTAAAATTCATGTTGTTTTCTCCCTGGAAGTTGATCCGTTGACATTGAACGACATACCCATAGGAACGTTTCATGACAGGTATACGACAAATCGACGTTGTTCTTGTATAAAAATTTACACACTCAAGAAACATGTAGGATATTATACAAATTGTCAAACCGTAAAATCACGGGTTAAATCTGCATTAAATACAGGCGAGAATCAGCTCTTTTGTGTTTTTTTCCGTCATTTCGATCGGATTTCCACCCGTACTTGGATCGGCGAGCGCATCTTTAACCAAACGATCAATGTCCGGATCTTTAACCCCAAGCTCAGTCAGCGTCTTGGGAACACCCATAGATGCATTCAACGCGTCGACATAGGCGCAGAAGCCGTCAAACCCACCTTCAATCCCCAAATAGGCTGACGCGCGCTCAAAACGGCCTTCAATGGCAGATTTATTAAATTGCAGCACCGCTGGCATACATACCGCATTGGTTGTGCCATGATGCGTGTGGTAAATCGCGCCTATTGGATGGCTAATGGCATGTATTGCGCCAAGACCTTTTTGAAACGCAGTTGCACCCATCGCGGCGGCGCTCATTAAATGCGCGCGCGCTTCAATGTCAGTACCGTCGGCATAGGCGCGCGGTAGATATTCCTTCACCAAGCGCATGCCTTCAAGCGCAATGCCCTGGCTCATGGGATGATAATGCGGGCTCGAAAAGGCTTCGACACAATGAGCGAAAGCATCTAATCCTGTTCCTGCTGTGATGAATTTCGGCATACCAATAGTCAACTCCGGATCGCAGATCACCACTGCCGGCAACATCTTCGGATGGAAGATGATCTTCTTCTCGCTTGTCGTCGAGTTGGTGATCACGCTGGCGCGCCCAACCTCTGACCCCGTGCCTGCTGTCGTTGGAACTGCAATGATCGGCGCAATCGCGTCGGCATCTGCGCGGGTCCACCAATCACCAATATCTTCAAAGTCCCACAAAGGACGCGTTTGACCCGCCATAAATGCGATAACCTTGCCCAAATCGAGGCCCGAACCGCCACCAAACGCGATGACGCCATCAAATCCACCCTCACGGTAGAACTTTACGCCCTCTTCTGCGTTCTTATCCGTCGGATTGGGATCAACCTCGCTAAATACACCACGACCGAGGCCCGCAGCTTCTAGGAGATCAAGCGTTTTTGTCGTAATCTCCATGCTGGTTAGACCTTTGTCGGTCACCAATAAGGGCTTTGTGATGCCTGAGGATTTGCACGCATCGGCGATTTCATCAATGCGCCCTGCGCCAAACTTAACTGATGTGGGATAAGACCAGTTTCCGACTAATTCCATGATCTAGGCTTTCTTTAAATGATAGGATTTTGGACGTGTGAGATTGTGATAACCAATGACAGATAACCCGCCACCACGGCCTGTGTCTTTGCAACCCGTCCAGCACAATGCGGGATCCAAATAATCACAGCGGTTCATGAAGATTGTACCAGTTTCTATGGCGTTGCCGATCTTTTCAGCGCGGTCAATGTCGTTGGTCCATAAGGATGCTGTGAGACCGAATTCGCTGTCATTCATCAGCTCAATCGCCTCGGCATCATCTTTAACTTTCATAATGCCAACAATGGGACCGAAGCTCTCCTCGCGCATCACACGCATGGTGTGGTCGACATTGGTCAGGATTTGCGGGGTCAGATATGCGCCACCGTCATCTTCGTCGAATGTTTCGATATGCGCGACAGCACCTTGTGCGACCGCTTCCGAAATCTGTTCCCGAACCTCCCGCGCAAATCGCTTATTGGCCATTGGACCAAGTGTTGTGGCTTCATCAAGGGGATTACCAAGCTTATAAGCCTTAACGATCGCGACCGCCTTTTCAACAAAAGCGTCATAAAAGCTTTCCTGGACGTAAATGCGCTCAATTCCGCAACAACATTGACCGGAGTTAAACATCGCGCCATCAATCAATGTTTCAACGGCTGCATCAAGATCGGCATCATCCATCACATATCCTGGATCCTTGCCACCTAGCTCTAAACCAAGGCCTGAAAAAGTACCCGCTGCTGCAAGCTCCATGGCCTTACCACCGCCGACAGAACCCGTGAAATTCACAAAGCCAAAGCTTTTAACAGCAATGAGATCTGATGTTGTTTGATGATCCAAAAATGCGTTTTGAAATACATCCTTCGGAACGCCTGCTAAGTGAAATGCTTCGGCCATCCGCTCGCCCACAAGCAGGGTTTGCGTTGAATGCTTTAAAACAACTGTATTACCTGCAATCAGAGCTGGTGCGACCGTATTAATCGCCGTCATATACGGATAATTCCACGGGGCGATAACAAGAACAACACCATGCGCCTCACGGCGGATATATCTTTTAAACTGATCATCGTCGGAGACTTGGATATCGGCCAAAGCGTCTTTTGCAATGGACGCCATATAACTCGCGCGCTCATTAAAACCGCCAAATTCACCGCCATAGCGCACGGGTCGACCCATCTGCCAAGCAAGTTCGGGCACGATCTCGTCATTCATATCACCGACCGCTGCAACCCCTGCCATGACGAGCTCAATTCGCTCATCCAAAGGACGCGCAGCCCATTCGAGCTGTGCTTGTTTGGCGCTTTCAACAAGTGCAAACGCATCGTCGGAAGATAAGGTTTCTCGCTCGGCATAGACTGAACCGTCTATGGGTGAAATACATTTTAAAACTGACATTATTTGGCTTTCTTAAACCCCTAAGCTTTTTCAAAGCCTCGGGCAATTTCGTAATCTGTGACCACGCGATCAAACTCTTCCTGTTCCCATCGTGCAGCGCGAACATAGTGATCAACGACCACATCACCCATGGCAGCGCGCAACATTTTCGAGCTTTCCAACTGTGTTGCGGCATCCCTTAAATTGGTTGGCAAATCTTCGGCGGCTTTGTTTTCGTAAATATCGCCGGAGGTTGCTGCGACCAGCTCCAGTTTCTCTTCAAGCCCCGCAATTCCCGCTGCCAATTGCGCAGCAATGGCTAGATAAGGATTGATATCAGCACCGCCAACACGACATTCAATGCGCACAGCTTTTGTGCCATCACCGCATAATCTGAAGGCGGCTGTTCGATTATCAACGGACCAAATCACTTTTGTTGGCGCAAATGTGCCTTTGGCAAAGCGCTTATAGGAATTGATGTATGGCGCGAGAAAATAAGTCGTATCCTGCGCATATTTCAAAAGCCCTGCCACATAATGTTGCATGGTTTTTGACATGGTGAATTCACCATCTTTGTCATAAAAAGCGCTCTCGCCATCAAGAGTCCAAAGAGATTGGTGAATATGCGAGGATGAGCCAACACGCTCATGATGCCATTTGGACACAAAGGTCGCCGCATGGCCTTTTTGCCAGGCAATCTCTTTAGCAGCGTGTTTGGCGATTGTATGATATTCCGCGCAATTAAGCGCTTCATCATAGCGAATATTAAGCTCCTCCTGCCCTGCTTCAGCTTCACCCTTGCTGTTTTCAACGGGAATGCCAGCTTCAAACAAACAATTACGCAACGGACGCATAATATGTTCTTCCTTGGTGGTTTGGAGGATGTGGTAATCTTCATTATAGCCGCTGATCGGCTCGAGATCTTTAAATCCTGATTTTCGGATATCATCGAGGCTTTTTTCGAAGATGAAAAATTCTAATTCGGTCGCAGTTTTGGCAATAAAACCAAGTTCTTTTAGCCGTTCAACCTGCTTTTTGAGCACAGCACGTGGTGAATGCGGCACTTCTTGATGTGTATGATGATCGAGCACATCACACATCACCATAGCCGTACCTTCAAGCCACGGGATAAGCCTGATCGTATCAAGATCCGGCTGCATGATGTAATCGCCATAGCCGCGTTCCCAGCTGGAAGCAGCATATCCATCGGGTGTTGCCATCTCGAGATCTGTCGCCAGGAGATAATCACAACAATGGGTCTCTTTATAAGCGCTTTCGACGAAATTCACGGCGTGAAAGCGTTTCCCCATCAAGCGGCCTTGCATATCAACCAGACACACCAAAACGGTATCTATATTGCCCGCTGTGACGCGTGATTTCAAATCATCAAAAGAGAGTGTTTTAGACATGGCTATCTCGACAGATCGTTGGAGTGAGACGCCACCAATGATGATGGCGTCTTGAATGTTTGTAGTTTAGCTGTAACGGTACGGGCGTCCAGCCTTAACCATGTCGGCATTGTACTTTTTGAAAATTTCAACGACTTTGCGTTTGGTTTCAGATTCTGCTGCGATTTCTTCCCAGAATTCAACCGCAGCATTTTCAACCTGCGCCCATTCCTCATCAGGGATCGTTGTAAGCTCCATCTTCGTGCCATTGACACGTAGATCAGCTTCACCACCCCAATACCACCACTGACGGTAATAATGGCTTTGATCCATGCAAACCTTTAGAAGTTCTTTCAGGTTATCAGGCAATTCGTTCCAACGGTCCATATTGGCAAAGAATGAACCCGCCCAAGCACCTGAGATGTTGTTCGTGAGGAAGTAGTTCGTCACATCGGCCCAACCAACTGTGTAGTCTTCAGTAATACCTGACCAGGCAATACCATCAAGTTCACCAGTTTGAACGGCAGTTTCAATGTCTTCCCAAGGCAATGTGACTGGAACAACACCAAATTTGGTCAAGAAGCGACCTGCTGTTGGGAATGTAAAGACACGTTTTCCTTTAAGGTCCGCCAAGGAATTGATCGGGTCTTTCGTAGCAAAGTGACATGGATCCCATGCGCCAGCTGAAATATGCTTCACGCCAACGGCAGAATATTCCTGATCCCAGATTTCACCCAAGCCGTATTGATTGAATAGCACAGGTACATCAAGCGAATATCGGCTACCAAATGGGAAGTAACCGCCAAACACTGTGACTTCTGTTGGCGATGCCATTGAATCATCATCAGACTGCACTGCATCGATTGTACCTTTTTGCATGGCGCGGAATAATTCGCCTGTTGGTACGAGCTGATCGGCGAAGAACAATTCGATTTCCATTTGATCGCCAGCGATCTTGTTAAAGCTGTCGATAGCAGGTTTTACCACATGCTCAGCCAACGCAGCACCGGCATAAGTTTGCATGCGCCATTTAATTTTTGATTGTGCAATTGCAGGTGTCGCCAGCGCTGCAGCCGGCGCTGCCATTGCTGCTCCCTTAATAAACGTACGTCTTGAAGTCGTCATTTCATTTCTCCTTTTTTTGGTCGTTCCCAACCGGTTTATGGCTTCTTTTTCGAAGTTCTCGTTATTTTCCGTAAACAGTGTTTGGCAGCCACATCGCAATTTGTGGGAATATGATGACGAGCGCGAGCGCAAATATCATCACCAACACAAATGGTGCGATTGAGCTGTAGATATCTTTGAGGGTGATCTCAGGTGGCGCCATGGCGCGCATGAGGAATAGATTGTAACCAAATGGCGGTGTCATATAGGCGATCTGCGTAGTGATCGTATATAAAACGCCATACCAGACAAGATCAAAGCCGAGCGCCTTAACAAGCGGCACATAAAGTGGCGCAACGATTACAAGCATAGCAGTGTCATCTAAAAATGTGCCCATCACCAGGAATGACAGCTGCATTAGGATTAAGATCACCCATGGGTTCAGGCCAAGCTGATCGGTAAAGAGCGTGTCAATTGCTTTGACCGCACCTAATCCGTCGAACACAGCTCCAAATCCGAGCGCTGCGAGAATGATCCACATGAACATGCAGGAAATCGCAAGTGTCTGACGTACAGATGTTTCAAACACTTCGCGCGTCATACGGCCTTTAAATACCGCCGCCAAAAACGCCGTGGTAGCACCAACTGCTGAGCTCTCAACCAATGATGTCCAGCCGTTAACAAACGGCACCATCATCACCGCGAAAATAAAGAGCGGTAAGAGACCAGCGCGCAACAAACCCAGTTTTTCCGACAATGGCATATTCTCGCGCTCATCTTCATCAAGCGCGGGACCCAATTCCGGCTGCACGCGGCATCGGATATAGATATAAAGCATGAACAATGCGGCCATCAGTAATCCAGGGAAAACACCAGCGAGCCACAACTGACCAACCGGTTGGCGCGCAATCATGGCATAAAGCACCAAGACCACAGATGGCGGCACCAAAATGCCAAGCGAGGAACCTGCTTGGATCACACCTGTGACCATGCGTTTGTCATAGCCACGTTTCAAAAGTTCCGGTAATGCGATTGTTGCGCCAATCGCCATGCCTGCGACGGATAATCCATTCATCGCAGAGATTAAGATCATCAAACCAATGGTGCCGATGGCAAGACCGCCCCTCACCGGCCCCATCCAGACATGAAACATCTTGTAAAGATCATCAGCGATTTTTGATTCCGATAAGACATAGCCCATGAAGATAAACATCGGCAGCGTCAGCAAAGGATACCATTTCATCAGCTTCATCGCAGAGGCAAAGGCAATGTCAGAACCACCTGTGCCCCAAAGCGCGATTGCAGCAATGGCGCCAACGGCTCCGATCGCGCCAAACACGCGCTGACCTGTAAAGAGCATCAGCATCATGGATGCGAACATGAATATGGCTATCATTTCATATGACATTAGTTCGCAGCCTCTGTTTTGGATTTTTCTTCACGGAGTTTAATAATGTCTTTGAGCAATTCAGAGATTGATTGCAAAAGCATCAACAAAACACCCAGACACATTATGAATTTGATGGGCCACAAATATGGGCGCCAGGCGGTTGGGCTGCGCTCAAGCCTTCCAGGACTTTCCTGGCCGGTTAACAGTCCGAAGAGGAATTGGAAGGGCTGATCGCCAAAATGGCCGAGAGAATAAGCCAACGAACCCAAGCCGCCGTATAATAAAACACCTAAATAGAACAATAAAAACAAAACAGTCATGGCATCGATCTGCGCTTTTTTGCGCGTTGACCATTCGCCATAAAACAGATCCATGCGAACATTGGACCCAAGCTGAATGGAATAAGGTCCGCCTAAAATGTAATAGGCAACCATGGCAAATTGCGCGACCTCCAACGTCCACAAGGACGGAAGAAAGAAGGTTTTGGAAATCGAGGACCACATTAAAATCGCGATCATGGCAAAAATGCCGTACATCACAATCCGCCCGATGCGGTAGTTCACAGCATCAACAACTCGGATGTAGGAGTTTACAAACTTCATACAGCGCGCTCCTTGTCACCGGGTGATGCGGCATAGACTTTCAGCGCATGATCGAGCATTTCTGCGATCTTCAACGAGATGTCCAGACACTGCTGCTGCGTTTGCAAAAGATCGTTTCGGATCTCTATCATTACATTGGCAAGGCCGTTGCGAATGCCATGATGTTTAAGGGTATGGGTCACGCCATCTTCAGCGCCATAAGGCTCATTTCTAAGCACACAAAGATCTTCATTCCGCTCAGCATAATCGAGCATAGCATCTGCAATGAGACTGTCGTCATCGTGAAGGATACCAATTTCGACTTCCCGCGTTTTACCGTGATAAGTTGGTGTAAAACTGTGAATAGTCACAAGGATTGGCGGCACTTTGTGCTGCGTCAGAACACCTGCAATGGCGTCCTCAAATGGCTGGTAATAACTCTCAATACGTTGCTTTTTCTGAAGTTCGGTGAGGTTTTTGTTGCCGGGAATTTGGTAGACTTCACTTTTCTCCGGCATTGCATCTTTGGCAGATGGGGGTCGATTGCAGTCATAGACCAATCGAGAAATGCCGCTTAAAACAGCCGGAGCATTAAATCTTTTTGCCAGCAAATTTGTGACATTTGCAGCGCCAGGATCCCAGGCGACATGGCTATTGAGCGCGTCAGCGTTCAGACCAAGATTGTTAAATTCTGGCGGAATATGGTTTGAAGCATGTTCACATATCAGCAAAATCTCAGCGGCGCGGTCACCACTTAAAACGGAAACAACATCAGATTTTGCTTTATCAGCCAATGCGATCACTCCAATTTTGTAAAATTCTCTACAATTAAGATTGACTTGTCAATAATCAAACTAAATTATTCTTCAAATTAAAATGGATTGTGCATATAGTTACAAAAAACAAGGGGTGAATCAGTTGAGTTCTCAAACCATTTCAGACAAGCTCAAGGAGCAATCCACCCGCTTTACACGTGCTGAACGCCAGCTTGTGGATGTTATATTGAAGAACTATCCGGTTTCTGGATTAGGCAGCATTACCAGCCTTGCCGAAACTGCTGACGTCTCGACGCCGACTGTTGGACGATTGGTACAAAAACTGGGTTTTTCTGGATTTCCTGATTTTCAAGCCAATCTCCGCGCGGAGCTGGACGAAAAGATTTCAGGCCCCATCGCCAAACGCGAACGCTGGGTAAATAATGCGCCTGAAGGGCATATTTTAAACCGTTTCACCGAAGCTGTGATCGAAAATATTAGCCATTCTCTTGGTGACATTGATCCCAAGACGTTTGATGACGCTTGCACTTTGCTCAGTGATTCTGATCATAAATTGTTCGTTGTTGGCGGCCGTATCACACGCACTTTGGCGGACTATTTTTTCTTGCACATGCAGGTTATCCGCAAAGGCGTGACGCATATCAGTTCAAGTTCGAACGCTTGGGCGCATTACCTTCTGGATATCAATGAAGGCGATGTTGTCGTTATTTTCGACATTCGCCGATATGAAAACAGCACCCTGCGTCTTGCCGAAATGGCCAAAGAACGAGGCGCGAAGGTAGTTCTTTTCACAGACCAGTGGATGTCGCCCATTAGTGCCAATGCGGATTATTGTTTTAATAGCCAGATCGTTGTGCCATCTGCCTGGGATTCCAACGTAACCAGTATGTTATTGGCAGAGATCTTTATTGCAGAGGTTCAGGAGCGACATTGGGATACGACCAAAAGCCGTATGGAAGAACTTGAAGGTATGTTTGATCGCACCAAATTCTTCAGGAAATTCTCATAAGCTTTTTCCGTTTTGATTATTGCGAGACAGAAACCCGCTTCCAATCTCCACGCCATAGGCGGGTGTGAAACGGTAGAAATTTGACCAATTCTTCCAAAAATAGAAGTGACAAGACCCAAAACGCAGATAGATCAAAGTAAAGAACCGCAAGTGCTGTCGCTGGCACTCTGAAGCCCCATTGCGCCCATATAAATGGACTTGTCACGGTTTTGCACCGCTTCTTTGACTACGTATTATGTACCAAAGGAGAAAGAACATGGTCACACGATT
>JAEPMD010000038.1 GCA_017644105.1 Rhizobiaceae bacterium
TGTGTTCGGCACATAGTGCCACTGACAGGTCAAAATTTCACTTAAATCTCTTGTTCAAAATTTCCGAACCACTTCTTATCAGAGACTGATTACATTACATTGAAGAAAAAGCATCAAGATCTGTTCGGTGTATTCGAAAATGAAATACATGCGGCCTCTGCGATCGTTTTTATTGGATACTCCATTAGAGATGCAAAAATTGCGGAAAAATTTTTTCCAATGGGATTAATACAATTAAGAAAAAGTCTTTAGTCATAACTTTGCCGCAGGAACGACCTGCGGCACTCAACCGGCTGAAAAAATTTGGAACAGTGTTAAACATAGGGACTGATTGTTTTTATAAAAAGCTGATGGAGTTAAAGTCAAACGAAGTTGGAAAACCTGACATAAAAAATCTCGGATTCGTTGAACAACTATCATCAATCAGCACAGAGAACGAAATAAGCCGCGATGATTTTTCTAGCCTTGTAATTTCCGGAGAATTTTCTCGGGGCAAATATCAGCGCCAATTGATCGAAAACGATTCAGAGAATTTATATTGTGTAAACAGGTCGAGAAAGATTGAACAGGTTTTATCGGACGATGCCTCAATCTTAAATAAAGTTTTTGTAACTTCTGATATTGGCAATGGCAAAACAGTTTTTCTTTCACAACTTGCAACAGAAGCATTAAATCAAGGATACAACGTTTTTATAGTGAGATCAGAACTTGATGAAGTGTTCGCAGAAGTTGAGATGCTACTCGAGAGAACTGAAAGGCAAATCTTTATAGTTGATGACTACATAAGACACAGGAGAATTTCAAAATTCATTGCGTTGAGACTATCTGGAAATCATAAACTAATTGTTTCTGGAAGAAGTGACATAGAAGATACAAATTATGAACAATTGACAGACGAACTTTCTGGTGCGTTTAAAGAGATTGATTTAAATCAGCTCAGTACTGACGAAATTTCTCAGTGGGAAAGGCTTTTAGACCGCTGGGGTTTCTGGGAGGACCACGGCGGAGCTGACCAACAATCCAGGATGAATTTTCTAAAGAAGGATTGCGGCGCAGAAAATCGGTCAATTATTCTGGCAATTTTTAAGAAGCCTAGAGTTGCAGATAAAATAAAATCAATTGTTGAATATTTTTTAATTTAAAACAAAGAACATGTTCAAGCATTTGTGGCAATTTTAATAAGCTCATTATGCCAAAAGCATGTGGAATGGGACAGAATAGTCGACTGGCTGGATATAGACGAGAACGGGGTTCGCCAAAGTATAATATCATCCCCGATATTTGACTTCATGCCAGATCCAAGAAATTGGCACCAATTTACATCAACTCAGCTTGCTGCATTTATCTTTAACAATTACAAATTTAACCACGAAACTATAGTTGATGTCTACACCACCATAGTGAAGAATACCGCATACAACGCAAATGATAGTCGGTCTGGACGTGAAGCCGTTGAAAACTTGAAGGAGCTGATGAAATATCGTTTCCTGGACAGGTTGTTTGGCAAGAGCGAAGAAGGAAAAATGTCGGTCGCCGCTGTTTACCACAGGCTCTCGTCAGTCAAACGGATCCGCCAAAACGATCAATTTTATCTTCAATACGCTATGGCGGCGATTGACGGTGGTAAACTAGATGATGCGGAAACATTCTTAAACACAGCCTTGAGCATTGCTAAATCAAAAGGTACAGAATACTCACCCCATCAAATTTTGGATCAACGAGCTCGATTGTATTTGCGAAAAAACAGTCAGCACAACCATCATATTTCAAAGAAGGAACTTTCAACAGCTCAAAGGGACTTAATGTCAGCTCTTTCAGACTCAAAGCATCCAATGATTTACCCACTTCGGTCAGGCCCCCTAATCCTTAAATTGGTTGATGAAAAAATTGAGGAAATGGGCGAAGAGTTGCGAAAAGGATACCTCGATTTGGTCATTTTAATGAGAGAACGCGAATCTAGGGTAACTGACAACAGACATTTCCGGAGAGGAGAGCAAAAACAACTCGTCAAAGATATAAAGCTCGCGCAACTCTGCTTAGAAAATTACTAAAACTCATACCTGGAACTGAGTTCAAACTCAGTAAATCCAATTTGCCTACGACGTTCTTAATTTAAAACTAAAAAACCCCGCGAGATTGCTCCCGCGGGGTTGGTTTAACATTGCTACCTTCCAGAATAGCAACGCTATCTTTTTAAAACTTACTCAGCGGCATCAACAAACTGGTTCATTGTGTTGTCTTTGCCAGAAGCTTTGAGCGCAGCTTCGCCAGCGAAGTATTCTTTGTGATCATCACCAAGGTCTGAACCGGCCATGTTTTGGTGCTTCACGCAAGCAATACCTTGGCGGATTTCTTTACGCTGAACACCCGCAACATAACCAAGCATGCCTTGATCACCGAAGTATTCTTTCGCCAAGTTATCAGTGGACAGGGCAGCCGTGTGATAAGTTGGAAGTGTGATCAAGTGGTGGAAGATGCCTGCTTCACGCGCTGCATCTGCCTGGAATGTGCGGATGCGGTTATCAGCTTCTGTCGCCAATTCTGTCTCGTCATATGACGCGCTCATGAGTTTTGTGCGGTCATAAGCTGACAAATCACGTCCCTCTTCTTCCCATGCATCAAACACTTGCTGACGGAAGTTGAGTGTCCAGTTGAACGATGGTGAATTGTTGTAAACCAATTTCGCATTTGGAATGGTTTCGCGAATGCGGTTCACCATGCCACCGATCTGGCCAATATGCGGCTTCTCAGTTTCGATCCAAAGAAGGTCAGCACCGTTCTGCAATGATGTGACACTATCAAGAACGCAGCGATCTTCACCTGTGCCAGGCTTAAACTGGTAAAGGTTGGATGGCAGACGCTTTGGACGCAACAATTTGCCATCGCGCTTGATGATAACATCTGATGAGTTCAGATCTTCAGCTGTTACTTCTTCACAATCGAGGAACGCATTATATTGATCACCCAAATCACCTTCTTCACGTGAGTAAGCGATTTGTTTGGTCAGACCAGCGCCCAAGCTGTCAGTCCGTGTCACGATGATGCCGTTATCAACGCCCATTTCCAAGAATGCGTAGCGACATGCACGCACTTTCGCCAAGAAATCTTCATGTGGAACCGTTACTTTACCGTCCTGGTGGCCACATTGCTTTTCATCAGACACCTGGTTTTCGATCTGAAGCGCACAGGCGCCAGCTTCAATCATTTTCTTCGCCAAGAGATAAGTTGCTTCAGCATTACCAAAGCCCGCATCGATATCAGCAATAACCGGAACAACATGTGTTTCGTGGTTGTCGATTGCTTTAAGTGCTTCTTGTTCTTTGGCTGTGTCGCCTGCTTCACGTGCATTGTCCAAATCACGGAACAAGCCACCAAGCTCACGCGCATCTGCTTGACGCAAGAATGTGTAAAGCTCTTCGATCAAAGCTGGAACAGATGTTTTTTCGTGCATGGATTGGTCAGGCAATGGACCAAATTCAGAGCGAAGTGCTGCAACCATCCAACCTGAAAGATATAGGTAGCGACCTTTTGTTGTTTCAAAGTGCTTTTTGATGGAAATCATCTTCTGCTGACCAATAAAGCCGTGCCAGCAACCAAGTGATTGTGTGTAGTTCGCAGGGTCTTTGTCATAAGCTTCCATGTCTGCACGCATGATGTCAGCTGTATATTTAGCGATATCAAGACCTGTTTTAAAACGGTTCTGCAAACGCATACGTGCCACTGACTCAGCTTCAATTGCATTCCATGGGTTGCCATTTGCGCCGATCAAGGTCTGTGCCTGAGCGATCTCTTGTGTGTATGTTGTCATAATCATGACTCCTTGGAAGTTTTACAAATATTTACATAACACCACATCAGGCAAGATTTGGAGGCTGACCGGAGGAAAACAATGAATCAAGCCCAGTGCGACGCTGTATCTGAGCCTCTTTTGCCATGGTGCAGCGCAAAACACACCCGTAATTTACAAAATCACCCCAAAAAGCGAGTCAATTTGTGGCTTTTGTAAAAATGGCTTTGTAAAATTGTAAATTTTGTAAATAACTGATCTATCGTGAGTTAAACTTCAACATCTCAAGACACTTAAAGCTAACCATCGATTTCTATGATGAAGGCATCTAGAAAGTCATTAACGTCAATCCAAGTCAATTTGGACTGGGACTGTTGGCAACATTTGGACAAAATTTCTTTTGAGGATTCGTATTTTGCGTTGCCAGCATAGTATGCGTAAACAGCGAAATCTTCATTTCCGCCACTATTATTCGGCTCATTGCCTCGCCATCCATCATAATCAACGGGCTCTTCGGAAACCCAAACCCAACCACCATTTGGTTCACGCGCATTTTCGACCTGATAAAGACCAATACCTGGACCAAAAACTCCATTTTTGTCAGATCCCAAACGCCAAAACCGATCATCGTTTAGGCTAAGTTTCTTAAGGAACTGATCCTCAGATTTACTATTTACTGCGACAAGATAGCCGCCCGCGCGATCTGCAAGATTTTTCGCTGAATCCCAAGCCATACTCCAACTAAGAACTACAATGTATATTTTGCCTCCAAAAAAACCGTAAACATATTCACGAGATTTCAACGCTTCCGCCGCTTTGATCAGTCTTTTATCATCTTCTACGAGTGCTAATAGTTTGGGATCATATCGCCGCGCATTACCACTCGTTGCCAAAATCGTGTTTGATTCTTCTGCCTTCTCGAGCTTCACATCAAGCGCATCAGCTGTCGCAGCGGTCACAACGCCGGTTGATGGTAAATCAACAGAGGCTTGAAAATCCGCTATGGCTTTGCGTGTTCCCCTGCGTATCGCACCATCGACAACACCAGCGTTATAGCCGCGGGTATTGAGCGCCTGCTGCACGCGCTTTGCATCATCCTTCGTCAGTCCCAAGCTCTGCTCAGCCTTTGCAGCAACATCGCGGGAAATAGCGATGGGTTTAGATGTGTCGAGTTCTTTGATATTCAATCCAGAAGCTTCGGCCAAATTCGCGACTGTGAGCCGTTCATGTTCAATCAGAGCTAATTCCTTGAAAAATCCATTGGGATATTTTCGAAAATAAGTCTCCCAAGCACGTGCCCCACCGATAGCAAAAGCGGCATCAAAAATCGCTTTTTCCTGTGCCAGAGCGACCGAATTACCGGCACCATCTTCACTTAACTTAAGATAAATCTCTTGGGTTAGATCATTGCTCACAAGTGGCGTTTGTTTATTCTCAGTTTCGTTTTTGACGTCACGTATAACGCGTTTCATCAAAGACAAAACCTCCATATTTTCACTTGGCAAATGTTTGGCCAGCGATTTTGCGAAAGGCGAATAATCATCTCCATCGAAAGCAACTTGCCCGGGGGCTGCAGAAAACGTGATCATCGCACCATTATATTTTGATCGCAGTGGAGCAAGCCCACGCGTTCTCAATGCGCGGGTCTGTGAAAAATTCTCTCTATAAAAATCATTCGCCAATGGATTGTCGCGGCATGCATCGACAAAGACAAGCGCAGCCTTGCTGGATCGCTCCAACATTCCCACCACGCGGTCTAGGTCAAGAGATTCACTTTCGACATCAAACTCTGTTTCAAGCTGTGCATCAATCCCGACCAGATAGTTACGCCCATCAAACTGCATTCCATGACCAACAAAATAGAAGAGTGTCAGATCCGCATCCCGATTTTCTTTTAGGAATTGCGATAGGTTTTTGCCAATCTCATCACGGGTCAAATCTTGGTATTGTGTGACAACGAAATCAAGTCCCTCAAGCGTCTCTGAAAGCAATTGGACATCTCTCACCGGGTTGGCAAGACGTGTTGCATATTCGTAATCTGAATTTCCCACCAAAAAGGCAACCCGCTTGGCTGCAATTGCTGTCGAACTACCCATCAATAATGCGACACCAAACATCAGGATTTTGAAAAACATTGCCTTTGCCCCTCACCCCAAGCAATTTACCAAATAAATTTGCAATATTACCGGGTAATTTGCAAGAAAGCCGCCTCACCTATGAATCATTGATATAAAGATCAGTTGATTGGCTTGACACCTAGTCCTCACACCATTATGCAGGATTTTGCAATATTTTGCAGGATTATGCATGAATTTAAATATCCCCGATACGCGCCAGCAGGTTTTGGCGCAAAGGCTCGACCAAGGCTCGCAGTTGATTGCGCAGGAATTGGCGCTCGAATTTGACGTTTCGCTTGATACGATCCGGCGAGATATATTGGCGCTTGAAGCTGAGGGCAAAGCGCGGCGCGTGCGCGGTGGCGCTGTGCCCATCGCAAAGCCCGTATCTCCCATGCTTGAGCGCTTGTCATCGGGCCATGGTGTGAACCAAGCCATCATCGATGCCACGCTTGCGCATGTTTCTGACGTTCCAACACTGCTGGTGGATGGCGGCACGACCACGCTTGCGATTATAACTCAATTGCCAAAGCTCGATCAGCGCCTTGTCATCACCCCCTCGCCTTGGATTGCCATTGCCGCGCAGGAACGCGGATCAGATGTGCACTTGCTGGGAGGGAGCTTGAGCACAAGTGGCGGTATCACCACAGGGAATACGACATTGTCCAGCATTAACGACATCGCGGTGGACGTCGCTTTATTAGGTGTGTGTGGTTTAGATGCAGACTTTGGCTTGAGTGCTGATGATCATGCCGAAATGCATATGAAACAGGCCATGCATCGCGCGGCAAATTCCACCATCATCGCAACTGAGAAATCAAAGCTTGGCACCAAAGCGCGCCATCGCACTTTGCACATAGCTCAGATTGATCTGATCATCACAGATGCAAATCCAGACATGATCAAACCCTTTGAACAATCTCTTGCTAAGATTGAACTGGTTTGACGCCTTCCTATTGAATGAAAGTAAATTCGTGACAGATTATTCTTCTACAGCTCCTGCCCGATTATCAACGCGTCTTGCATTTTTTGCAGCCGGCTTTGCCATGGCGTGTTTGGCCCCACTATTTCCGTTTATCAAAGCGCAAGTTGGCGCCAATGAAGGGCAATTTGGGCTTATCCTATTGTGTTTAGGGTTGGGCTCGATCATCGCCATGCCGATCACCGGGATAATATCAGCGCGATATGGTGCAAAACCGATGATATTACTAGGCGGATTTGGTTTGGTGGCGTTTTTACCGGTTCTGGTATTTGCACCATCTCAAATTGTGCTCGGCGGTGCGCTCTTCTTCTTTGGTGCTTCCTTGGGTACAATAGATGTCGCAATGAATGTGCATGGCGCGGAAATTGAAGGCATCGAAAAACGGCCCCTCATGTCCAATTTCCATGCGCAATTTAGTATTGGCGGCTTTTTTGGTGCGGGTCTGGTGACTTTGTTATTGTCTTTGGGGATCGAATTTCACATTGCGGCGATCATCGGTGCGGCGCTAACCCTTTTGGCCATGATCTTCTCGCGCAGCGGTTTGATGGCAGTTAGTGGTGATGAGCCGGAACCTTTTAAATTCCCCAAAGGTATTGTTTTGCTTCTCGCGCTACTGGCTGGCATTACATTTTTGGTGGAAGGCGCTGTGCTCGATTGGGGTGCGCTTTTGATCATCGATCAGGAATTGGCCGCAAAAGAAAATGCCGGCATTGGCTATATCTTGTTTTCCATTGCGATGGTGATCGCGCGACTCAGTGGAGACCGGATCATCACCGCATTGGGTGGCTTTAAAGTCTTATTGTTCGGCGGATTGCTCACGATTTTAGGCATTGCTACCGTGTTGCTGGGGCCTACTCCGATCCTTGCGCAATCAGGCTTTATCCTCATTGGGCTGGGCGCTGCCAATTTAGTGCCCATCATATTCAGCGCAGCGGGACGGCAAACCATTATGCCGCCAAGTTTAGCTGTCGCATCGGTGACCACAACGGGTTATGCCGGCATATTGCTTGGACCAGCCTTGGTGGGATTTGCCGCGAATGTTTCCAGTCTCAGCACCGCATTTTGGCTTCTTGCGATTTTGATGGCAGTTATACCGCTAACTGCAAAAATCGTTGCACGTGTTTAGATCGGCAGGCGAAAATTAGGCGCCACTGGTGCCAAGTTTTCTAACCTCTTCGATCCATTTTTCGATCTTTTTGGGCGTTGCTGTGCCAGCAGGGGCAAAATGGGTGATGCGTGCTGGTTTGATCCCGCAGAAGTGAAAAATTTGTCCTCTGATTTGTTTAAGCAGCGCGTTGCGGTGCATCAGCCAAAAAAAGAAACCGGGTGTATCTGAGTTTACAAATACGCGCGCAGTTCGCCCCGATAGCATCGGCAAAGGAATGCCAAGCTTCGTCGTACGCGTATCAAAGGCCCAGCCTGGTAAAAATGTACGATCAAAAATGCCTTTGAGTTTGGCTGGCAAACCGCCCCACCACATTGGTGTTGTCATCACAATATGCTCTGCCCATTCTATATCCTTGCGAAATGCGACGAGATCGGGCTCGAGTTCTTTGTGTTGCTTATAGCCCGCAAAACCGAAATCTGCATCAAAATTCATGTCAGATATTTGCGAGGTTCGCACTTCAAATCCGTTAGCTGAAGCCGCATCTGCATAGGTTTGCGCGATCAGTTTAGACAATGAATTTTCAGCCGGATGACCATTGAGAATGAAGATTTTTGTGGGTTTCATAATGATTTTTCCAATATCAGTTATAATAATTGACCATGGTCATAATTATAAAATTGACCGTAGTCAATATTTATTTTTGACCTTGGTCAGTAAATCTGTATTTTCAAACCATGTTAAAACAGACTCAAAAACGCAGCATCGAAACCCGCGCCAAACTTCTGCGCGTTGCCACAGAAGCGATTGCAGCCAATGGCCATGGCGCTTTACGGGTGGAAGAAGTGGTGAAGAATGCAGGCGTCGCCAAAGGAACCTTCTTTGCACATTTTAAAGATAAAGACGCCTTGATGGAGCTGATTATTGGCGCTCAAATTAACGAATATCTTGATGCTGCCGAAGAACCCGGCCGCGCGAAAAATGTGGATGAATTGGTATCGCGCATGCGACCACTCATGGATTTCATGACGCGAGAGCGATATATTTTTGATGTCATTGTCCGACATTCTGGCGCTGCCGTTAAAGAAGAGCTCGGCCCGATTGCGCAGACCTTTGAGCGCACGATTGAGATCGTCGCCGGCTGGATTGCGGCCGGAGATTTTCGCAAAGATGTCTCAGAAGTCTTGCTTGCAGAAGGTGTACAGGCCTTCGCCGTGCAAGCTATGGCCCTCCATTTTTGTGCGATTAATAATCAAGAAGAAATGCATCTAAGATTTAAGAGCTATCTTGATGCCTGGCTCAACCCTTCCCTTGCGAGCTGAACACACCGCCCCGAAAACATTCGTTATTGGCGAATGCTCGTTACGGGACGATGGTTGTTTTGCGGAATATTGAGGCGAGAAATCAATAGGAAATCGCAGGTGTCTGGCTCAGATATTTGCTGCTCTGCAATTGCGCGACCATAAACTGCGCTGCATCTGCGCGTGAGATTTTCAATTCTAATCCGTCACGCTGATTGGGTGAAAAACCGCGGTGATATTGTCCTGTTTTCGGACCATCGGTAAACGCACTCGGGCGCACAATTGTCCAATCCAAGTCAGACTTTTTAACCAGCGCTTCTTGTGTGTGATGATCTTGATAAGCGGGACGTAGTAATAGACCGAACATGATGTTTTTCCATAGGAAATTAAGATTCCCGCGGCTATCTCCAACACCCAAACTCGACAAACATACAAAACGTTTCACACCATGGATCTTCATGCCTTCGGTGATGTGTTTTGTCCCCAATGTGCGCACTGTGCCTTTGCGCCCCGCTCCTAATGCGCAGATCACGCCCTCATGACCTTTGACCGCTTGCGCAACGGAATAGGCATCAAAGACATCGCCTTTTACCACGCTCAGCGCAGGTGATGATGCATATTCAAACGCGCCTGAACGTGTGAATGCTGTGACTTCATGGCCTTCGGACAATGCTTCTTGCACGACTTTTCGACCCAATGTGCCTGTGGCACCAAATACGATAATTTTCATTTTTATTTCCATTTTCAAATTTAAGTTTGTTTCCAGTTAGCTACTTTACACAGTGTCAATTGACATGATGTCAAGTATTAGTTACTTTACACTATGTCAAGAGAAAAAAATGAAACCCGCCAAAAAATTTTGGATTCAACATTAAAGCTGCTCGAAGCAAATTCTGGCGGTAAAGAAGTACGAATGAGCGATATCGCCAAGGATGCAGGCATCAGCCGGCAGGCGGTATATTTGCATTTCCCGACTCGCGCAGATCTGTTGATCGCGGTGACTTATCGTCTCGATGAAATTTATGATTCTGCGGGTCGACTGGTAAAACCCACCAATGCGAAAACCGGTGTTTTACGGCTTGAAGCGTATATCGAAGCTTGGTTTGGTTATCTGCCGCTTATTTATGGTGTTGTGAAAGCCATTATGGATATGCAAGACCATGATGAAGCGGCAAAAGAGGCCTTTGATTTGAGAATGCAGCACATTCGAAATGCCTGTGAAACAACTATTCTGGCTTTGCAAAAAGATGGACAACTCCAAAGCCATTATAACGTTGAAACGGCGACCGATGTGTTGTGGACGATGTTGTCGATACCCGTTTGGGAGCAATATCGTTTTAAATGCGGATGGACGGCTGAAGAATGCATTTCCCGCACCAAAGTAACGGCAAAATCAGTTCTGCTCAGTTCATGATTTGTTGTGCCATCGCATCCAGCATGAGCCTTGTACCGTCATCTGACGGGAACAGCATTTCGATCTTCAATTCTGAAAGTGCGATATCTTCTGTCGAGCCAAATTGCGCAATGGTCGAGAAAAACGACATTCGCTGATCACCCATTTTGTAAACAGCTGGGATAACCGCGGGGCCCTCCCCATCATTGTGTTGAGGCCCACCACCAAATTGTTCTTCCAATTTTCGCGATATGCCTTCAATGGCATGATCTAGAATATCATCGCCGCCCAAATGCTCATTCTCGGTCCGCAATCTGATTTGCATAGCGCGCAAGACTTCCGAGTGGTTTTCAATGACCCGGCCCATAACCTCTTCATCTAAAAGCGCGTCGAGTAAGCTGTCGCCTTCTGCCAACCCTGCCCCACCAAGCATCATCGAAGCAGACTGGTTGGTTTTGACAACATTCCAATGTCTATCCAACGCAAAGGCAGGATAAGGGTCATGTCTTTGTAAAGTCCAGGACACAGCGGCTCTGATATGGGCCATATCCTCTCCGCTTAGATCTCGTTTTTTATAAATCGGCGCAAAGCCTGCTGAGGTTAAAAACGCATTGCGGGCGGATACTGGCATATCAAGCGTGTCACACAACATCATCACCATGGATTGGCTTGGTCGAGACCGTCCTGTTTGCAAAAATGAAATATGCCGCGCTGAGATATTTGCAGACAATCCAAGGTCCATCTGACTCATCCGGCGACGGCCCCGCCATTCTTTCAATGTAGTGCCAAAACTGTTTTGCATTTTTGCCTCCATGAAGACCTCATTAGCGCAATTTTGATCTCAAAACACTTACCTTGGAGGTAATGAAACGTCATTATTTCCGTTTTTGCTAAAGATTTAAGCAAAAACCTTAATCAATTCATCATTTTAACGCTGAATTCACTTTTTTCTCGATTTCAGGAACTTGCATTGGTCCAAATAGTGAGAAGCTACGTACAAGAAATCAACAGGCATTTAATTTAACAACTCGTTTGATACGGAAAGTGATGATGTCCGAGATCGCAATTACTCCCATCTACGTCGCGTTAACGGCAATGATCATGGTCGTATTGGCCAATCTTATTGGCATGCGCCGATGGACGTTGCGTGCCGGCATTGGTGATGCGGGCGATCTCAAGCTTGCTTTGGCCATTCGCCGCTTTGGCAATCTGATTGAACATGCACCAATCTTGCTGGTGATTATGCTGTTCCTAGAGCTTAAAGGCTTCAGTGATACCTTTTTACACACTTACGGCATCAGCTTCATTATCTTCCGGATCTTGCATCCATTAGGCTTGTTTAAAGATGTAAGCGTCCCAACTTCCCAAAAAGTCATGCGCTTGGTTGCAGTGACTGGCACGACCATCCTCTATATTGTTGGCTCGATCAGCCTGTTGATGGTTTCGCTTCAAACGCTGAACTAAACCATTCCACTTACCTCCAAGGTAATTGCTTTCATTCGATATTGGGCAGATTTTCCTTCGCAGATTTGAAATTTAAACTGCAAAGGATGATGATCATGCATATTCAATCTTCAATGAAATGGCTTAAGATCGCGAGCGCTACACTGATCGGTTTCGGCTTTCTAAGCGTTTTGGGCGCGCACCCGGCTGTTGATGGTCTGGCACGTTGGTTTATGTCATTTGCGATTTGGCCATTTGCTGAATTGTCGGCGGTGACAGACACTGAAACGCGTCTTTTATGGGCGATATTAGGTGGCATTTGTGTGGGCTGGGGTGTGATGTTCTGGCTCTTAACAACGCATCTCTATGAGGCGCATCATCACACGCTAAGACCAATTATGATCAAGGCTGTTCTGGCTTGGTTTGTTGTTGACAGCGCTGCATCCATCGCCTCAGGCGCTGCATTTAACGCGGTTCTCAACATCAGCTTCTTGGCTTTGTTCCTTTATCCGCTGTTAAGACCTGTTGAAACTGGCAGCGCAGTTGGTCTAGAAGCGGAGGTGTCTTAATCATCGCAAATTGATTGCCCGGGATTGTTTTTCAGTTTCGGGTAATCAAGCCTCTGCCTTTTGGCGGGCAATAATTCCCATCGTGGCCGCGACCAATCTCGAAACGTTTAAGCCGCCAATGCCATCGATATCCACCTCTGGCATAATTTCTACAAAATCCACCGCAGCAATTTGCCCGCGATCTGCCGCGCTCATAATCAATTCGAGCACCTGATAATAGCTCAAGCCGCCAGGCGTTCGACCAATGGTATTTGGGGTTACAGAGGGATCCATCGCATCAACATCTATGCAAAGGATAACCTTGCTGCCCTCCACTATTTCATTGATCACAGGGTTTAAACCAAATTTGTGAATATCAAAGCCTGTGAAAAACTTCACACCCCAATTTAATGCATCTTCAAAATCTCTTGAATGGCCAGACCCAATACCACGCGCACCCACTTGAATGATTTTTTTTAATATGACTCATTTCAGACGCTCGACGCATGGTCGAAGATAGCCCATGGGTCTCGCCCATATGACTATCGCGCCAATCTATGTGTGCATCGATCTGTAGTATCGTATAGTTTTCACCCGTTGACCCCAAGGCTTGGATCATTGGGATAGGGACAGAATCATCTCCGCCAATCAATATTAGCACAACATTGCGCTTGATAACCCTTTCGACCGCCTCGCCGATAGTTTTTCTATTCAAAGCGAAATCTGTCTGACTCCATGGAAGGTCTCCGCAATCAACGGCCCGTTTGGAGCCTTCGGGGAAAGTAGGTCCACCAAGGTCAAAATTATGTCGATCTATATTTGCGGTCAGCGATGCGATTGCTTGACGTAAGGAATTCGGACCATTTTTTGTATAAGCGCCAACTGAACCATAAGGCGTTGCGCATGGTGCTCCGATAAATGCGGAAGATGCTTCAATTGCATTTAGATCATCACATTTTTCCAAACCCAAAAAAGTGTCTGCTTTTGTTGCACCAAAAAGCGCGCCAAGATCAGGTTTGTCAGTCATATTTTATTTCCCTTTGGTCTACGAATTCGGCCGCGTTAAAACATAAGCGGCGCCAATCGACATGCCAACCGCTTGGATGATCAACACCAAACCAGAGGCACCGAAAATCGCGCTGGCGATGAAGGTAACGGCCATCATGGACACCGCCATGATTTTATATTTTGGCGCAATTGCACCCGTTTTGCGCCAATCTGCAATGATGGGTCCGAACGTTTTGGTGTTTTCAAGCCATGCCTGCAATTTCGGTGATGATTTTGAAAAACAAAAGGCGGCAAGAATAATCAACGGGGTTGTTGGTAGCACAGGTAGAAAAGCCCCGATCGCACCCAATATCAGCGATGTGATGCCAGCAATGAACCACCAGCCTTTATTGAAGCCCGCAATAATATTTTTCACATGTATGAGAAAACTGGCCACGGGCTCTGCACGCTCTTTTGTTTAGGGTTCATTTACCATGATGAAGGCTTATTAGCTTGATATGGCGCTCTAAGCAGCAAAAACAAGAATTCAGACAATAAATAGATAAAGTTTTAAATATCTCAGCTCAGATTTTCTACATCGGGCGGGTTTTCCGCCCTGTCGCCTCTTCTGTTAGAGAGCCCAATCTTGGAATTAATGATGACACGGCTGAAATCCATCCTTCTCACGGCAATTTTATTCGCCAGCGCGAGCACTGCCCAAGCAAATGATCTCATCAAAGGCTTTTACTTCGATGTGGATTTCGGAGCGGGTGCCACAGTGATGACAACCAACTCGACGACTGCACCTGCCCCTAAATTGTTTTTAGGTTTCACCGGAAGCGCTGAACTCTGTCAGTCCAATGCAATCACTTTTGACATTTGCGGTGGCGTTTCCGTGTTTAGACCTTTGGGCAGCCCGCAAAAAGTGACAACAGCAGGCCTAATCACAACAACAGTAGACGCAGATATGAGCGCTTCCAATATCTACGCGAAATTTCGCAAACGCGGCCTTGGATTTGCCATTGCACCCTATTTGGGGGTTGGAAATGTGAATAGCACATACAAAACGACCACTTTGAGCGTAACCACACTCAGCGAGAAAAATTCGAAAGTCGCATTTATCGGTTTGGAACTGGAACGCAAAATATTACTCACGAATTTCATTTTTTCTCTGAAAGCTGAGGCCGGCAAGGCCATTAAATCATCAGATGATACGAAATATTATTCGTTTAAACCGAGCGTGAAAGCCCGGTTCTAATATATAATAGGATCGTTCAAACACATGCGATGATCACTCAGCGCGCCAACCAATCTGACATCACCTGATTGACCTCATCCGGCTTTTCCTGCTGGATCCAATGACCACATTCGAGATTTACAACCTCCACATTTGGTACGAATTTGTTGAGATTTGGTGATGGCGGGATTTGATCTTGGGTGCCATAAATCATCAAAGTCGGATGGGAAATAATTGGATCGACATCCGTCAAAATATGCCAGTTGCGATCAAGGTTACGATACCAATTGATCCCGCCTGTAAAACCGGAATTTTCAAATGCTGAAACAAAAACGGATAAGTCATCTTCATTCATAATTGGATCGCCTGATGCATGGTCAGCTTCTGCCAAATTTATCATCATCATGCCCGGTTGTGGCGGTACCATTGGCAGATTTTTGCGAAAAATGTTGCGCAGAAAATTAGCGACATTCCGATCAAGCACTTTATCAGCAACACCCGGCTGTTTGTTGAAATGGACAAAGTAAAAATCATCACCAAAAACCTGTTGCATGAATTCAATCCAAGGCATTTCACCGCGCTCTTGATAAGGAAGTGCCAAATTGACGATCTTGCTCACGCGTTTAGGATGCAGCATGGCAAGGTTCCAAACAATATTTGCCCCCCAATCATGACCAATAAATACCGCATCTTGATAACCATAGTGATCGAGCAGTGCGACAAGATCACCTGTTAAACACCTGATGTCATAGTCAATTATTGCATCGGGACGCGATGAATTTCCAAACCCGCGCTGATTGGGAACAATCACATGATAGCCTGCTGTAACCAGCATTGGGATTTGAAAACGCCATGAATATGCGTGTTCTGGCCATCCGTGACAAAGCACAATGGGATTTCCTTTATTATGTGTTCCAGCCTCAAAGACTTCCAATTCTACCTCATTCACTTTGATAGTTTTGGCCGACGGAAATGCGGTTTGGAGAGACATGTTTTTTCCTTTTCATGTGCGATCTAGTTGATTTTGGTGATGCGGGATGCGCTCGTTCGCAGCGTAAATCTTGACTAAATCTAATTAGTGACAAATATTGTCACTAATTTATGCAAATTGATTGATATGAACGTTTCTATTCGACAAGACGCCATTGTGCGCAGCCTACGCCGCAACGGAACATCGACCATCGCATTCTTGGCGGATGATGTGGGCGTTTCCAGACGGACAATTTTGCGAGATATCAGCGCATTGCGTGATCAGGGCTTTGTCATCTATTCAGAACCGGGCCCGGGCGGCGGTGTGCAGCTTGATCCGCAATCTGTGCAAACCGCACCACGTTTAACGGTTTCAGAAGTCTTTGCGCTGTTAATCAGTGTGGCATCCATGCGTGCAGCTGGGAATTTGCCCTTTTCGACGCTTGCTAATGCGGGTCTTGCAAAAATTGAAAAAGCATTGCCTGCTGATAAATTACGTGACTTGAGACGATTTCTTGATTGTTTATTTGTTGGGGAGCTATCCCCTGATGTCGACATAACTAACATTGCCGAAATGGATGCGGATTTACTTCCAGTGTTTGAACAAGGTTTTTTGAAGCAGCAGAAAATCAGCTTCACCTATTGTGATGCAAAAGGCACAAGGACAACGCGAAGGGTTGAACCGCAAGCCATGCTGATCTTACCGCCACTTTGGTATTTAGTGGCATGGGATCCTGCTCGCGAGGGCTTTCGGCATTTTCGAATGGATCGGATTAGCAAACCGAAATGTATGGAAGATGAGACGTTCCGCAAGCGTCATGTGCCCTTTGATGATCACATTTCACCATTAAAGAACCTGTCGCGTTATAGCGGTAAAAGCGATTAATTGTCCCAGACGCTCATAAAAGCGCTGCTAATTCACGGATCTGAGTTTCCGCCCAGACTCTAACGCCTTCTTGTTGCAAAGCTGCCGCGGTGGTGCCAATGCCCGATAATTTTACGCCAGAAAATGAACCGTCATAAATGAAACTAGAGCCACAAGATGGCGATCCATCGGTTAAAACGGCATGACGGCATCCATGCTTTTTTGCCAGAGCGACCGCGTCATGCGCCGCCTTGATATAAAGCGCAGATACATCACCACCGCTTTCTTCCACCACGATCGCCTTGCCTTTCATAACATCACGACCGTCCATGCTGCTTGTATTCAGCCCATCTTGAGATCGAATTTCCGCAGGTGGCCGCGGTGTTGGAAATCCAACTGCAACTTCCGGACATATCGGAACGAGGCGCCCCTCTTCTTGCCAAAGATTGAGAATATCTGACGCGCCTGACGCTTTATCCGATCCATTATACCGGACAGGACGACCCAAAAGACAAGCTGAAATCAGAATTTTTTCCATGTTAGAATGCTAGTTTGATCCGCTGCATGGATCAACTTTAATTCAATCAAATGCACATATATTCTCGGCACACAGACCAAAAGCTACCTGCCGAGAATTCTTCAATTTAATTAGACACTTGGCGCCTGCGCATAGGGCAAATGACCGGTTTTTACCCAGACCTTTGCGCCATTGTCACCAGCTTTTGCATTGAACTGAGACCCTTGTGGCAAGCGCAGCCAAGAATGCTTACGCAATTCATCTTCGCCATCATGAAACCCGCCTTCGAGCACCAAAAATTCTCCCCCCTGAGGCAGATCAATCGCAACGCTTTCGCCAGCCTTCCAGTTTTGAACAGACACGGTTTCGCGCGCATCCTCGAACAATACGGCTTTATCGGTATTTTTCAGCTCGTCATTCATATCAATCGTGATTTGCGTGCGATCTTCTGGGTCAAACTGCCAAAGTTTGACAAAGATTGTGCAACCTTCATCTGAGCCGGGTGTATGGCTTGATGTTGGTGGGTTACGCACATAGGTGCCAACTGGAAAATCGCCATGTTCGTCTTGAAACACGCCATCAATAACGATGAATTCTTCTCCGCCTGTATGCGTATGGGCGGAAAATTTGCTTTCAGGTGCATAACGCACGATGGTCGTGGCACGGGCGACTTCATCGCCGATCCGGTCAAGCATCCGACGGTCCACACCCGGCATGGGGGATGCTTTCCATTCCACTTCATCTGAATGAACAATGACACGTTCATCAAAATTTGCGTTCAAGTTCATGAATTTAACTCCTCTTGCCTTAGCTTAACCCGCAACACTTGGACGCGCAGCAACTTTTTCGCGCCAAGATAAAAGATGCGTAAGCTCTGATGGGATATCAATCTTGGCAAAATCTGCAAAAGCTAAACCTGCAAATGCAGTAATATCAGCCATTGAAAAATTCTTTCCCGCGAGAAACTCATTATCGCGCAGGACAGTATTGAGATATTTCATGGTTGCGACAGCTGTCTCTTTTTGGCGATTGCCCCATGACTCATTTTGATAGGTTTCAAGATCTGGCCCCAGACCCGGTGTTGCAAAATGGAAATATGCACCCACGGCATCTAAAAGATTGGCTTCGGCTCTGCGGTTCATCATGTGAATAACAGCGCGCTCCTTAGGCGTGTCACCTGTGAGCGATGTATAACCCGGCAGATTGTCATATTCCGCATCAATATATTCTGTGATCGCTGTACACTGTGAAAGCATGGTGCCGCATTCAAGTTCCAGGCATGGTACAGTTGCATCGGGATTTTTCGCTTTAAAATCGTCGCTGCGATGTTCGCCATTCATCACATCCACGGGGATAAATTCTGCTTTATCCGCAATGCCCTTTTCGCCAAGCGCGATGCGAATACGTGCAGGATTTGGGAAGTTTTCAATGTCGTAGATTTTCATAATTAGCCTCAAATTTGTGGTTTAAGATTGTGGTTACACTCTGTGTCAACACTTAACTACCTATCAGTAGATAGATGAATTGTCCAGATGAAAATCAACCCATTGGAAAATGGCTGACTTATAGGGATGAGGCGGTAAAGTGATTCAAACGCTCAATAAAATGATTCAACTGTTTGGAAGATTGATTCACGTTGGCGCGATAAAACTCTGTTTTTACTAAGATATTTACAATATTCGCGGCAAAAATAAACACAAAGCTGGCACCAGAAGAATGATCGCAACGCGCAACAATTCAATTGTGAAAAACGGCATCACGCCTTTAAAAATTTTTATGATTGGTGTCTCTGGCGAGAAGGATTTAATGACAAATACGTTGATCCCAACTGGTGGTGTGATCAAGCCAAGCTCAACGACAATCAAAGCTAAAATACCAAACCAAATCTTAAGCTCATCGACGTCCATCCCAAAAGCTGCGGTGGAAGCGGTGACATAATCTCCACCATTAAGCTCGACCAAAACCGGCCAGAAAAATGGCACCATGACCAAGATCATCGAAAGCGATTCCATAAAGCATCCGAGGATGATCAACACGATCAGCATGGCGATCAATATCATATAGGGTTCAAGCAATGACGTTGCGGCCCATTCACTTAGTGCCATTGGCAATCCAGACCGCGCAAAGAAACCTTTTAGAATATCTGCAGCAAACAAAATGAAGTAGATCATCCCGGCGGTTTTGGCCGTTTCTAACAATGCATTCTTAAGGCCAAGCACACCGATCCCAATATGCGGATTTCGTCCAGATCTGAGATGGATAATAACGCCATAAATAAGGATAAGTGCCACACCTACTGAAGCTGCGGGTGTGGGCGTAAACAATCCCAATCCAAGACCGATAATAATCGCGCCGAAGATTGATAAGACTGGAATAAGCCGCCATAGAGCTTCGCGCCGCTCCGCGTCATCCAGTTGTGGCAGCTCGGGGGCTAGCTTTGGGAATTTCCGAACTCTCAGATAAACAACAGCGACGAAAAACAATGCGGCTAGCAGGCCCGGAATGATCGCAGCTTGGAACATCTCAATGATCGAACCTTCGACGACGATCGCATAAATAACCAAAGCGACAGACGGTGGAATAAGGATCCCTAGAGTGCCCCCTGCTGCTAACACGCCTGTCGCTAAACCTTCATCATATTTAAAACGCTTAAACTCAGGCAATGCCACACGGCTCATCGTGCTCGCCGTTGCAATGGATGATCCGCTCACCGCGCCAAACCCAGCGCAGGCACCGATAGTTGCCATTGCGACACCACCACGAATATTGCGCGTTAACACGCTGATGCCTTTAAATAAATCGCGGCTCAAACCACCTTCAGACGCCAGCAAACCCATAAGGATGAATAATGGGATAACTGTGAGATCGTAATTCGCAACGCTGTTCCATAGCGCTGTTTTAAACTGCAACAGATAAGGGCCAAACTTCAGAAACGGCGATGCCAGCGATATTACCCATGAGCCAATTACTCCTGTCACCAGCATGGCAAGCGCCACCGGTATTCGCAATATGATCAGGATAAAGACCGTCAACAGACCAAAAAGCCCAATGAGTTCGCGTTCCATCACGTCACCTCAGCGGCCTGAGGGAGCTTGCCTAATTGTATGAGGCTTGCTGCAAACCATAAAAGACATGACATTACGCCCGGCAGCATAAAGGCCCAAACAGGCCAGCCGAGCACCGCAGTTACCGTGCCATCACCCCTCGCCTGCTCTACACCCTGGCTCAGCATATAGGCAAAAAATAATGCAACGCCCGCCATAAGAAGCGAAGACACGATATGGCTGATCCATTGCATGGTGCGCGGCGCTGATTTCATCACAACATCAACGGAAATATGTCCATTCTTAAGCTGGCAATAGGGCATCATGGCGAGCGCAGCAAAGCCAACAAATAAGGTGACCATGTCTTCATATCCAGGAAGACCAGAGACATTTAGACCAAAATTCCGCACCAAAACATTAGCAGAAAACCCCAGCGCATTGATCACGGTGACCAATACAGCAAACATAAGCGCGATCCCGCCAAGTAGCGCCCAATAGGTGATGATTTTAGCAAAACCAGCAACAAGCGCACCACGTCCACCACCCAGATCATGGCTGCGTGACGTGTTTGGCGCGCTCATCTGCTCAAAAAAGCTCGGTTAGTTCTGCATAGCATTGGCAGCGACAGCGTCTTGCGCTTTTGCAAGCAATGCTGCGCCGTCAATGCCATTGGCGGTGACTTCTGCCAACCATCGTGCACCCACTTGTTCCGCTTTTGTAGCAAATTCTGCACTGGCTTCTGCTGATAGCTGATTAACTTCATTGCCTTTATCGATCGCCAGCTGAATGCCTTTTGGTTCAACACTATCCCAAAGCTCGCCCATTTCTTTGGCAAATGCGGCACCAGAATTATCATCCACGATCTTTTTCAAATCATCTGGTAGGGAATTATATGACGCTTTGTTCATGGCAAACAAAAATGTCGATGTGCCAAAACGTTTGCCCTTTTCAAGCTCAACTGAGTAATCGGTCAGCTCAGCGAGCTTTAATGGTATCGCAATTTCAAACGGCACCAATCCGCCATCAACGGTTTTCTTGGCGAGCGCTTGCGGCAGGGCCGGCACCGGCATGCCAACAGGTTCAGCACCCCATGATTCCAGCATCCAGGCACCTGTGCGGGATGGAGAACGGACTTTGAGGCCTTTCACATCTGCAAGGCTTTTCACATCTTTGGATGTTAGATGAAGCGCATTTCCTGAATGGGTGTGCACGAGAAGTGGATGAATATCATCAAGATCTTCTGCCAAGTCAGGAAGCAGCGCTTGAATGGCAGCATTGGTGGCAGCTGCAGAACCATCATGCACATTTGGCAATTCAAATACTTCTAATCGAGGGAACACACCTGGTGTATAGCCCGGAAGCGTCCAAATCACATCCGCAACGCCATCACGCACCTGGCCATAAAGCTCAGGCGGTTTGCCGCCCAATGCCATGGCCGGGAAAATTTCAAATTGAATTCGCCCCTCTGAAGCTTCTTCAATACGCTTCGCCCAAGGAACAATCATATCTGTATGAGTGATCGATTTCGGGCTCAAAAAGTGGTGGATTGAAAACTTGAACTCATCTGCAAACACCGCAGAAACGCTGAATACTGAGCTCGTCACCATCATTACGGTTGCAATTAATAAATTACGTTTTGAAAAAGTCATGAAAGCTCCCAACCTTAGCTGCGCCTGTTAACGCTCTGGCCATTGCACCACTGCGACATCAATGAGACCTTACAAAGATATATAATCAAGATGGTCAATCTACAATGCGGTATTCCGTCCGAACCCGAAATTTCACGGTATCTTTAACCGTTTAAAGGCATAGCACAAGAAGCTGGCTCGATTTCTTAGACATTATGTAACCATAACCCCATTCACAGCTCGCTCAGCTCAAGAAATCCAGCTCTGTTTTATCCAAGCGTTAACTGATTTGCCTTTAGAACACTTGCTGAGGTGGACATTGGAAGATTGAATTCCTACATTCTGCTCGAACAGATTTGATCAGGCAATTGATTCTTTAAATCTATCAATTTGCCGACGCCAGGAAGAGGTAGACATGACATTTTTCATGAATGATGACGATAAAGATAAAAATGACGAGAAGGATGCCGGTGCTGGCCGCATGACCGAGCTTTTGTTTAAAAGCCGAAATGTACTAATCACAGGAACGATCGATGACAAAGTTGCGCGCCAAGCAACATCACATCTTTTAGCATTAGCAGAAGATTCGGACGATCCAATTAACCTGTTTATTTCGTCCCCAGGTGGCCATGTTGAATCAGGCGACATGGTGCACGACATGATTAAATTCATCCGTCCAAAAGTGCGTACCATTGGTTCAGGTTGGGTTGCCTCAGCTGGTGCTCTCATCTTCGTTGGTGCTGAAAAAGAAAATCGTTATTGCTTGCCAAACACACGCTTCCTCTTGCATCAACCATCAGGTGGCGTGCGCGGCATGGCTTCTGATATTGAAATCCAAGCTGAACAAATTCAGAAAATGCGTGAGCGTTTTGAAGTTCTCTTCTCTGAGGCAACAGGTCAGACACCTGAAAAAATTCACGAAGACACGAAGCGTGATTTTTGGCTGAACACAGATGAAGCTCTCGATTATGGTCTATTGGGTAAAGTCATCCGCTCACAGGATGAATTGCCGAAAGACTAGGTTTTTCAAAACCTTCAGACACGAACTCGCTTGAAGCAATTCAGGCGGGTTTTTTGCGCAGAAAACTTAGTATTGCCGCCTTCATCCTTGCATTTGGACTGATTATCTGAGAACAAGTGCCGAATTTCATTTATCAGCCAAGAACATTGCGGGCACCTTTATGGCAATTATATCACTCAGCACGATACCATCGCGATTTGATAAAATCGGCCCGACGCTTGAAAGCTTGCTCAAACAAACCGCGGACATTGATGAAATTCGTCTTTACATTCCAAAATCATATTTGCGCTTTCCAGATTATGATGGCACCGCATTGCCTGATATCCCAGACGGAGTAACTCTTTACAGACCCGCGCAGGATGATGGACCAGCTTCAAAGGTCATCAATTGTTTGGTTGATCCTGATCTTGATCCCAATACACATATTATTTTCTGTGATGATGATCGTATTTATGATCCGGACTGGGTGCAAAAGCGGCTAAATCAATCAGCTGAACATCCTGATTGCGCAATTACAGGCAGCGGGTTGATTATTGAAGGATATATTGCGCAGAAGAGAGAATTTACAGCTGCACAACTACCTCGCGCTGAGCGCTTTCCAAAATATATGGATGTGCCATACAAATTGGCACGCATGGTTCGTATTGCGATCAATGATGGGATCAAAAAAGCCTTTACGACGAAATTTGCCAAACCGACATTCCGCAAAAGCGGTTACATAGATATTTTCGAGGGATTTTCTGGCGTTTTGGTCAAGCCACGCTTCTTTACCAAGGATGTGACCAACATTCCCGAAATCGCACAATTTCAAGATGACATCTGGTTGTCGGCCAATGTTGCACACAATGGCTTTCAAATCTGGACAGATGCGGGTAAATTTCGTCCCAAATTCTCCGAAGCCGATGAGTTGAAACCGTTGAACCTGCAGATTTTTGAAGGCTCCAATCGGCGTGAACTCAATCGCAAAATCATTCAATATTGCCAAGAACATATGGGCATATGGAGATAAGATGACGGCGCCATTTGAGATAAAAACACATGGCATCATCTTGGGCACGGAGAACTATGAAGCATGCTGTGCATTTTATCGGGACGTGATTGGCCTTCCGGTTTGGTATGATAAGGGGCATTTATTATGCCTTAAATTTGGTAATGGCTATTTGATGATCGAAACAGGTGGCCATGCGCATGAAGGCATAAAACCAAATTCTGATAATCCTACTATGCTTCGCTTTAATGTCGATGATGTCAAAACCGCGTCTGAGGCCTTACGTGCTCGCGGTGTTGACGTTGACTACAAAGAATATGAATGGGGTCAAGTCGGCACCTTCTGCGACCCCGACGGCAATAAGTGCGAATTAAAAGACGCTGGTGACGTTTGGTTTCAAACCTGATTTAAACAAAGATCATCACAACCGTGAGCGCCATGATGGTGGCCATGGTGATCATGAAGATGCGCCAGACGCGGTCTGATTTTAAAAATCCCGAAAGCAGATGGCCGACTGTGGTCCAAAACAAGCAGACAGCTAAATTGATCCCGGCAAAGGTGATGAACAATCTAATCGCTTCGCCAATGGGAGACAAACCACCGCCAAAGCCGGCATAGGCTGCAAGTGTGACTGCCCAAACCTTTGGATTGACTGCTTGAAACAAAATGGCTTCGACAAAGGTGAAGGGTCGTCCTTTGTCCTCAGTGCGCCCTGCCCGTCCGGCTTGCGCCGTTTTCCATGAGAGCCACAAGATCCACAAAGCTGCGACGATCTGAAAGCTGAATTTTAACCCTGGCGCTGCTAGCAGCAAACTGCTCAAACCAAGCGCGCTGCACGCCGCCAAAATCCCCGTTCCGATCGGCACACCCAATAAATGCGGCAGGGTCGCGCGAAACCCAAATCGTGCGCCTGAAGCTGTCAGCATGACCACATTTGGCCCGGGCGAAAACAGACCAGCAGCAACGAACATGATGAGAGCGATGGGAAATGTCATATTTAAACCTTATAAAACGCTCTTTAAAAACGCTTGGCTGCGTGGATGTTTGGGGTTCGAGAATATTTCCTCTGGCTTACCTTCTTCGATAATCTCACCTTCGTGTAAGATGCACACTCTGTCGGCCGCTTCTCGGGCAAAACCCATTTCGTGGGTAGCCAAAATCATCGTCATATTTTGAGCTTTCAATGTCCGTAATACATCGAGTACTTCAGCCACCAATTCTGGATCAAGCGCTGATGTGACTTCATCAAAGAGCATGATTTCAGGCTTCATCGCCAAGGCTCTGACAATAGCCACACGTTGCTGTTGACCACCCGAAAGCTGATCGGGGTAATGATCCATCCGGTCTGCCAAACCAAATTTCTCAAACAATTGCTCAATTTCCGGGCGCAAAGCCTCACGAGATTTTTTATGAATGCGTCGCGGTGCGAGCATGACATTTTCAACGGCACTCATATGCGGAAAAAGATTATAGCTTTGAAACACAATGCCAATTTTTTGACGAACGGGCTGCGGATCGAGCCCCGGCAATGAGATATCATCACCATCGAGCCATATTGCGCCATCATCAATGGGTTCTAGCAAATTGATCGACCGCAACAGTGTTGATTTGCCGGATCCCGATGCGCCAATTAGACAGATCATTTCGCCTTGTTCGACGATGAGATCAAGCCCTTTTAAAACCGTAACGTCACCAAAACTTTTGACGATATTTTCAATTTTCAACTTGCTCATTCTAAGATCGCTCGCGATTCTGTTTGGCAAGCAGATAATCGGCAAAACGCGTTGCCGGAATGGTGACCGCGAGGAAGATCACCGCAGCTCCCACATAGGGTGTAAAATTAGCAAGCAGCGATTTAAACACGCCCGCCTGACGAAAAATCTCAACGGGTCCGATAAAGCTTAACAACGCCACATCTTTTTGGAGCGCAATCAACATGTTCATATTGGCAGGCACAACGCGACGGATGGCTTGCGGCAAGACCACATAACGCATGACATCAGAATTGCTTAACCCCAAAGATGATGCCGCTGCGCGCTGGCTTTTATGCACGCTTTCAATGCCAGAGCGGAAAATTTCGGCGACATAGGCTGAATAGGTCAAAACAAGCGCGACAGAACCCCAGATATAAGGACTGTTATAAGGTCGCGGCAAACCCAACCCCGGGATACCGAAACCGATCAGATAAACAGTCAATACCACCGGGACACCGCGGAAGATATCAGTGTATACCGCACCAAAAATGCGTAACGGAAACAAAACCGGCGACTGCACATCACGACAAAGAGCAATGGCGAGCCCTAGAATTGCAATTAATGGTGCGCACCACAAAAAGATCAACACATCAAGCCAAAAGGCACTCAATAGTTTTGGGAAGGTTTTTAGGAAAACTTCTTTGTTGAAGAAGCTTTTCTGCACAGCCTCCCAACCGGGCGCCATGGGCACCAATATGACGATTAAAGCCAGCACGATGAATGTACTGACGCCAGCAATCATGATCCCTTTGCGCCGCTCCTTTTGCTCGTAAGCTTGTCGCGGCGTCAGGGTTTTAGACCGGGATTGTGTCACGTTTAAAGTCTTACTATTGGATCACCGGCACGTCCGTGGTTTCTTGCAACCATTCCGCTTCAATACGCTTTAAAGTACCGTCTTCCTTGATGCGGCGAACCCCTTCATCAACGCATGGCTTGATTGGATTGTCGTTGGACATCAACAAACCAAATTGGTCAGGATTTGTGGCAAGCTCTGCCGGGAACTGTCCGAGCACCACACCGTCTTCTAAAAGCACCGCGCTTGTGAATAGTGCTGTAGGCAGATCAAACAAACCGGCATCAATCTGACCGGCTTTGAGCGCTTCTGTCACATTGGCCACATCATCATAAAGCAATGGATCGCTGTCTGGTTTGATATCATTGGTGATAAAACCAAGCGCTGTTGTTGAAGCGCCTGCACCCCATTTAAGCGTTTTCAGGCTATCCATTGTTGCCGTTGCACCCGCTTCCATTGTTGGCTTTCGGATGAGGACCGCCATAGGTGATGAATAATAGCTCTCTGAGAAATCGACCACTTGCTCGCGCTCTTCAGTGATGGAAAATTGCTGCAGATTGAAATCAAAATCTTTCGGACCCGGCTGGATGGATTGGTCAAAGCTTGCGCGCACCCACTCAACCTTATCTTTGTCGTAACCCATCTTTTCAGCAACAGCATAAGCTACCGCTGCTTCAAAGCCCTGCCCGCTTTCTGGCGCATCATCAATCACCCACGGGAAATAGGCTGGATTTCCCGTCGCAATGGTCAAAACGCCTTCTTTCACAGTTAACCCCGTAGCACATTTATTTTCTCCCGCATGTGCAGGTGTAAGCATCAAAGCGCTCAACATAAGGCCGGACAGAATGGATAATTTGGTATTCATAGCAAGTTCCGTTTCCATAATAATCAATTTCAAGGTGACATTAAGCCCCGTTTGCCCAAAACAGGCAAGCCTAACGATGAATGTTATCCAAAGCGGAACGATTTAAGACGTGAAAATTTCAAAACTCACGTGCCATCATCGTAGACTTACGGTGGTCAATATAATGAGAGTGGCTAAGGGATGTAATTGCCCTGAAACCAAATTATTGATGGATAAGCCGTAAGCCATATCCAGAAGAACCGATTTAATCCAAATAGAAAAGCGTTTGCCAGGTGAAATGTCGCAGCAATGATGAGCGCAACAACGAGTATATTTGTGTTGAGTAGTGCCAGCGGAAATAAGAGTTCAAACGCAATCACGCACCAGGACATCACAAAGAGCAGTTTTGGTTGCTCCGCGAAACCTCGCAAATTTTCAGAAACCGGGTAAGTCGTAAACGCAAACACATCCTGAAGTGCCCTGCCCGAGCGCCAAGCAGGATTGACGATTTTGACCCAACCGGAAATCAAATAGGACAGGATCAGCTGCATGGCGAGATATCCAAAGGCGATCTCCTGCCACAAATGACTAGGTGCAAGATGCGCCAGTGTGAGACAAACCAAAATCAGCAGGCCCATCCGGTCGCTGCCGCCATTATATGGTCCGCTAAAGCGCTTCAAGATCATCAACGACACACCGACAAGCGCAATGAGCACCCATGCAACTTGAAAGCCGATGATGAGTAGCAAGCTCAAGATGATGCGTGGAATAAACAAAATTTTCTCGTCATTCGGACGATGAAGATGTTCAACACTTTGTTGGATAAAGGCCAGGCCAAGCATGATTTCAGTCAAACGCATAGCCTCATCAATATTCATGATGCTGCTCCACGCTTCAGTTCGATGATGTCTGACAGATGAAGCACATGCTTTACGATGCGATCATCCTCACGCGAGATGAAAGCAAGGCGAAATTGAAGATATTGGCCAGCGCCTATCATCACGCCATCCGCTATATCTCGCTCAATTCGCATGATAATCTCGTTTGTACTATGCGTTCCATATCCCATTTCATCTTTGATCAAACGTTCTGCGCAACTTGCAATAAACAACGCCTCATTGCGCCATGGATTATACACCATCCGTTTGATCATCTGCACAGTTGATAAGCTTTGAGGTCTTGGTCTGAACTCCATCCATTGATCTGGTATTTCATCTTTTTGATCGAAAATCACAAATTCTACTCGCGGGCTTGGCGCGATGGAATCAAAGAAACGCCAGGAAGGAATGAGCGCTGGCAGTAGCAGTAATATGGGTTTCAAAATCGCTTGGATTGTCAGAGCCGCATTCCCGCGCTAAGTTAGGTTCCTGGTCTATTGCATTGCTGGGGGACCAAGTTACCGAATTCAAAAAGAGTGTGTCATTTTATGTAAAAATAACAAAGCGGCAAGAACGTGGGCACGTTTATTCCTCTTTGTCCAACATATTCAGTGACACAATTTTACTCAAACTTGGCGGTTTGATGAGGTTGCTGAATGAAACTGATCTATACAAATGGCGATTCTGCCAGTTCAAAAATTGAAGACTTAAAACTCGCCGACAAGGTGGTACCTTGGCGCGATATTTTGCATGAAGGTCCGCTCGAAGGCATCATGCCATTGGCCAAACGATCTGAAGAACGTGCAAAATTCATCGTCGAATTTGATGGCGGCAATTTTGCCGATATTCACCAAAGCTTTAAGGATCGCGATAAAACACTGTTTTATCTTAATGAATATTCACGTGTAGAACTTTGGTTTGAACACGATCTTTATGACCAGCTACAGCTTCTGCAAATCCTTAATTTTGCCCATCAAAACTTAGAGCAACAAGATTTCTTTCTTGTCCAGTCCGACGATTATCTGGGGGAAATGCAAGACGATGCATTTAGAGCGCTTCCTGCATTATCAAAACCCGTCACAAAAGAGATGAAAGCATATGCGTCCAACGCGTGGACAGCGCTTACGCATAAGACACCTGATCTGTTAATTCGTGTGATGGATAATCCAGACATGCCATTCATCGCGCCGGCGATCAGACGATTGGTCATGGAGTATCCAGATAGCCAATCTGGGCTACCAACATCTATCTTTAACGCTTTAACACTTTTGCTGAATGGTCCAACTGATATTGGCAGGCTTTTCCATCATATGCAGAACTGTGAATTGGCCAAATTCATGGGCGATCTTTCTTTTGCACGGTATATGGATGAGCTTGGAACTTGCACAACGCCTGTGATCGCGGGTCACAACCTGATTTACTCAACGTCAAAAGTCTGCGGTCGGAAAAATCTGGATCAAATTCAAACCTACTTCAAACAGAAAATACATCTGACAGATTTTGGCAGACAGGTCATGGAGCGAAATGCCAATCATGTGATGAAAAACGGTATCGACCGATGGATTGGTGGCGTACATCTCACAACAGAAAATCTATATTTCTATGATATGAGACGCGTCAAAATCGTGCAAAAATCCTGTGTGGATTAGCGTTCTACCATGGTTTTGAACCTAGTAGTTTTTCACCAAGCTCTGTTAACACAGCCGGTGTTGCGTTTTTCTTTTCCCAATCCCTTGGATCGCCCGGAAAATCAGGTCGGTTTGGCGGCTCCATCTCACGCCACAACCGCACACGCTCTTCACGTTCTTCCACATTGTCATATTCCGCAGGATGCATGGAAATATATTGTGCCATGCGCACGCGATTTTCTGAATAATTTGGGCGCACACCATGGGCCAGAAGCGAATTAAAAATCATCAAATCGCCAGGTTCCATTGAGATATCTTCCCGCTCCAAGCCCGTCACATCCGGCAGAATTGGATTTCGGTCTTCCGGTTGGGTCTTTTCCCATTCATCAAAATGTTCAAAGAGATAAGGAATACACTGGAACCCGCCGGTTTCGCTATCTTGTTTTTTTAAGCTTAAAACACCTTGTACCCCAATTGGAAACGGGCGTTGTTTGGTGTCTACATCCCAATGGATAAAGCCGAGTTGTTCTCCGGATTTATCTTGCTTAGGCGGGTTTAGATTGGCACGATCAATAGTCGTCCAAAGTTCTTCTGTATCCCAGATATCGACAAAGGCATCATAGACGCGCTGCTCCATGCGATTATCCCACAAATATTGGTGGTTATAGATTTCAACCATGCCAGCATTATTAAGCTCAGCGCGCACATGCGGTCGCCGTTCTGGCGCATACCAGGTGGATGGATCATTGGGATCTTTTTCATCAAACTCCCAGAGAAGTTCAGCAAGTCTGTCAGCATTTTCGCGCGGAACGGCATTGCGAACAATCACATAGCCTTTGGTAATCCAATGCTGCCAATCATCCTCACTTAAAACGCGTAATGGCAGTTTCTTTTTGATATCTTTCAGCTGCGTGGTAACTTTCGCGCTGATTGGATGGCTAATTTCCGCCGCTGTTGGTTGCTCCGCTGCTCTCATTTTATCCTCCCAAATTCAATGAGTCCGTGTGCTACGATACCAAGAATTATCTTTGTTTCAAGCACTTATGATAATCTGAGTTTAGCCAGTTGGATTTTCATACAAATTATGCGATGGCTTTCGTTCTGAATTCAAATAAGAGACATAACGATGCCCACAACCACTGTTCGCCCCGCGACCACACAAGATGCTGCTACTATTCGCGGATTTATTCTCGAATTGGCGATTTATGAAAAAGAGCCGGATGCTGTGAAAGTCACAGTTGAAGAATTGGCAGAACAACTGGCTTCTGACCGTCCACCTTTCGAAGCTCTGATCGCTGAACTTGATGGAACACCGGTCGGGTTCGCCTTGTTTTTCCAAAGTTATTCTACATGGGAAGGAAAAGCTGGTCTTTACCTGGAAGATCTTTATGTCAGCCCTGAACACCGCGGCAATAAAATTGGCACAGCATTGTTTCGTCAATTAAGCCAGATCGCACTTGACCGCGGTTATGCCCGAATAGACTGGCAGGTGCTAGATTGGAACGAGCCGAGCATCAAATATTATCAGTCCATTCAAGGAGAAATCCGCAAAGATTGGTATCCCTGCCGTCTCGAGGGAGAAGGGATTGTGGCGCTCTCGAAATCGTAAACCAATCCCTTTTCTCAAAAAAGCCCACGCGGATTTCACGCGGGGCTTTTTCGTGTTGGTTAGAAACAAACTTAAAAAATAACC
>JAEPMD010000039.1 GCA_017644105.1 Rhizobiaceae bacterium
CACTTAAACCAATCCCAACTTCTGATATCCCCATAGTCACAATAAGCTGAAAACCCATACCAACTCTCACGCGATTTCCTCCATTGGCGCTTTTCAAACACCGCCAATCAGAAAAGAAATCTATCCAAAATCATTCAATCGGTGTCCGAAAACCTGCACACAAGCGGAATTAAATGTGTTCACTTGTGCACTCCTTTTGAAGATATCGGTGTCTTAAGCAGCAATTACAATTTGAAGAAGCAACGGAAGTTATGTTTGCCAATTATTTTCACGACTTTTCGTGTCCTCCACATCGAGCAAACAACTCTTTTGAAGAAAAAACAACCAAAGAAGAGTGGGAAAGGAATATTCTTTTTTGCAATTGTGGTAGATTTCTTATGGGAATTTGTGTCAGTAAGTAAAACATGCTTATAAATGCAAAGCCGATTCAGAAAGATAAGTTAAACGATCAAGTCTATGATCAACTATGTGCTTTATTGCGCCAGGGAGAATTCATTCCTGGGCAAGCGGTGCGCGTAGCACGTGTCGCTGAAGCGTTTGGTGTAAGCGCTATGCCCGTCCGCGAAGCGTTGACGAGATTGCAGGCAATTGGCGTTGTTGCTAATGTCTCAGGTAGATCATTGGGCGTACCAAGCTTGGAATATGATGAATTAACGGATCTGCGCAATGTACGCTTAGAAGTCGAGGTTCTTGCGTTAAAATGGGCTGTTGAGAATCGTGATGATGCTTTTTTAGCAGATCTTGAGCGGTTGTTGGATAAATTGGAAGCATTTGAACGATCAAATAATATTCAAGGTTACGTGAAAGCCAATTATGAGTTCCATGTTAGGCTATACAGACAATCAAAGTCACCAGTTTTGATCGATATTATCGACACGCTTTGGCTACGTGTCAGCCCGCATCTTTACCAGCTAGATCGAAAAAAACAGTATAAAGTTTCCAATGAGCACCACAGTAATATAGTGAAAGCCATCCGGGCTGGGAACAATGAGAGGGCAATGCATCATTTGGTGCTCGATATTTCCGATGCCTATGAAGACCTTATGAAAACCTTGTTCGCCGACAGTCACCAGACCTGACGAGATACAAAGGGTCCAACTTCCCTGATATCGATTTAATTTTCCAATCATTGAATTCCTTTTTGTAAGGACGTTTAGCTTACCTCTGAAATTAGCATTTTGACATTTTAACAACTTCTTTAAACTGATTACTCATCCAATAATGTCTTATCTTTCTGATTTTAAAGTGAAAAAACAAATTTATTTTTTATTTGATTTTTGATCAAAAATTAAATATCAATAATATCCGTTGGCCGGCGGATGGACTTGGATGGTTTCCGGGACGGTCAGTTATCAGGGAGGAAAGACATGAAACTATCTAATTTTTCAGCGACAATGTTCACTGGGTCACTACTTTTAGCAGCTCCATTAGCACACGCTGATACGCTGGATGTACATATGAGCATTCCAAAGGATCTGACATTCTTGGCAGATAGCGCCAAGTTGATGGATAAAACACTGCGCGAGATGAGCGGCGGAGATGTAGGTATGCAACTTTATGGCTCCGGTGAGTTGGTTCCAGCAGGGGAAATCCTTGAAAATGTGAGTTCGGGCGCTATTCCAGCTGGTTGGAGTTTTCTTGGACAGTGGGGGGGTAAAGTCCCCGTCGCACAAATTGGTGCTACCCCGTTTGGAGCCGGACCGGAAGCGTTGGCTGCTTGGTTGCATGTGGGCGGTGGTCTGGAAATCGTCCAGCGTGGGTTTGACGATCTGAACATCAAGGTTTTAGCGTGCCATATTACCGCACCTGAACCTGGCGGTTGGTTCAATAAAGAAATCAATTCGGTCGAAGATTTTAATGGTCTTAAGATGCGTATGGGTGGCGTTGGTGCGCGGGTCTTAAATGAATTTGGTGCTTCCGCACAATTCATGCCAGCGGGTGAAATCTATCTTGCACTTGAGCGCGGTCGAATTGATGCTACCGAGTTTTCTTTGCCGATAATCGACAAAGATTTTGGTTTCAACAAGATTGCGAAATTTCAGTATTATCCGGGCTGGCACCAGCCAGGTAGCGTTGATGTATTGATGATCAATATGGATGTCTGGAAAGGTATGAGTTCTGGCGAGCAGGCAATGTATGAGGCTGCTTGTCAAGTTAGTTTGGCCTGGACATTGCAATATGCCCCTGCAGCTCAAACACCACAAATCGAAGTATTCGAATCTGGTGGCACTATCGTCAAGACCTTTCCTGATGAAGTTTTGGCAGAATTGCGTGTTGCAACTGAACGCGTGCTGAGCGCAGAGGCAGAGAAAGACCCAGTTTATGGTGAAGCTTATCACTCGATGAAAGCTTTCGTAGCATCATCGGGCCGCTGGACTGGTCTTCAAACTATCCCCGCTGAGTAAACAAGATGGCTCATGATACGGATACTCCATCAAGTCATCCTGTCGGCGGTGCCAGCCCTGTCCATACGATTCTTCGCGGAATCGTATGGATCGGTCAAGCAACGGCTTGGCTTCTCATGCCGATCTTAGCTTTGGTTTTGATTGGCGTTATTTTGTCAGCCGCGAAAGTTGGTATCATCGCGCGATGGGAATCTGACATTCTCTTGTTCGGATCTAAGCTCACGCTCGCGAGCATCGGTGACCTTCAGTGGCATCTGTTTGGTGTCATGTTGATGTGCGCCATGGCAGGTGCGATCGTTAGTGATGCCCATGTACGTGTGGACTTTATTCGGCAAAATATGAGCGAACGGCAGAAGGACGTCATTGATGTCTTGGGGCATGTTTTTTTCCTCCTGCCAATGTGCGCGATCATTGTCTATAACGGTTATGACTTTACCATACGTTCTTTCAATATGAATGAAGGATCAGATTATGACGGTCTTTACGATCGTTTTATCTTAAAGGTCTTCATCCCTTTCGGTTTTGGATTGATGTTCCTCGCCGGTGCGGGTTTGACTGTTCGAACTCTCCTCAAATTATTCAACTCAAAAGCAGGGCAAACAAATGATTGAACATGCCATTCCATTGTCGATGGTTATATGCTTGCTTATTGGTATCTTCAGCGGCTACCCCGTTGCCTTTGTTCTTGGCGGCATAGGTATTATTTTCGCCTTTGTTGGTGGATTGCCATTCGCCTTCCTTAAAATAGGTGTTTCACGCATCTATGCGGGGGTGATTGAAAACTGGCTTTTGCTTGCGGTACCTTTGTTTGTATTTATGGGTGCCATGCTTGATAAATCGGGTCTTGCTCAAAACTTACTCTATTCATTAGAGCGTGCTTTAGGGCGTAAACGGGGCGGTCTTGCTATTTCAGTTGCTTTGTTAGGCATCATTATGGCTGCCAGCACCGGAATTGTGGGCGCGTCTGTGGTCATGCTGAGTACTTTGGCATTACCCATTATGTTGCGCGAGAAATACAAACCTGAATTGGCCGTGGGAACAATTGCCGCCTCTGGCACTTTAGGAATTCTAATTCCACCCTCAATCATGTTGGTGTTAGTTGGTGACATTTTACAGATTTCCGTCGGCGAATTGTTTCTAGGCGCGATAATTCCAGGCCTTCTCTTGGGGGGGCTGTATATCGGCTATATAGCCTTCGTCGCGATCACCAAGCCGAGAGACGCACCTGTATCGACGAAAATCCCTGGTGAAGGGTCTTTGGCGTTGGCACTCGCGCGAGATTTGCTTGCGCCACTCGTTCTCATCTTAACTGTACTTGGTTCAATTGCCACTGGAACAGCTACACCAACGGAAGCGGCCGGTTTGGGAGCAATTTGCGCCATGATCTTGGCTGCAATAAATCGAAAGCTGACACTTCAAACACTTTCATCCTGCACTCGCGAAACTGGTAATACATCGGCCATGATCCTTGGAGTATTAGTGGGTGCCACGATATTTGGGATGGTGTTTAAGGGCCTCAAAGGCGACAAGATGATTGAAGATGCAATACTGCATTTTGATTTAAGTGCTTATGGTACGTTAGGTTTGCTTCTGCTGCTAATCTTTGTCATGGGTTTTTTCTTAGAATGGGTTGAGATTAGTTTTATCATCCTCCCTCTCTTTGCACCAATTGTTGCTGATTTGGATTTTGGGTTGGGTATTTCTCGCGAGCAGCAGTTATTGTGGTTTGCCATGTTAGTGGCCGTTAACTTGCAAACCAGTTTTTTAACTCCTCCTTTTGGGTATTCTTTGTTCTATGTCAAAGGTGTTGCGCCACCCGAAATATCCATTCGTATTATTTACCGCGGCATCATTCCATTCGTCGCACTCCAAATCTTCGGTCTTGCCTTGTTGATCATCTGGCCAAACATTGTTCTTTGGGTCCCGGATGCAGTTTTTAGCAAATAAAGGAGGAGTTATGAGTGATCTTTCATTGGATGCCTCAGATGGGTTCAGCGAAATGCGACTTCCCGGTGTGAAAGGTAAGAAGGTTGTTATTACAGCTGGTGCTGGTGGAATAGGTTTTGCGATTGCAAAACTTTTGAATAGCCAGGGCGCGGTTATCGCAATTTGTGATGTTGACGCAGATGCGTTGCATAAGGCCAGCAGAGAACTAAATAATTGTATTGCAATAGTAGCGGATGTTTCGAACGAATCAGATGTGGAGCACTTTTTTAAACAGGTCGGCGAAAAATTTGAGCATTTGGATGCGCTTATAAATAATGCAGGTATCGCAGGCCCAACTGGAAATCTTGAAAACTTGTCTCTGGAAAGCTGGCAAAAGTGCCTCGATGTATGTTTAACTGGTCAATTCCTTTGTGCTCGCAAGGCTATTCCCATGATGAAAGCATGTGGTGGTGGTGCGATGGTAAACATGTCATCTGCCGCCGGAAAACATGGTTATGCTTATCGAACCCCGTATTCGGCTGCGAAATTTGGTGTGATCGGGTTAACGCAAAGCCTCGCCAAGGAACTTGGCCCTGACAACATTCGCGTCAACTCAGTTTTGCCAGGAATTGTTGAGGGGCCTCGTATGGAAGGTGTAATAAAGGCCCGCGCTGATGCGACTGGGACCGATTATGATGCGATGAAAGACGCTTATCTGAGAAACATATCTCTGCGGAGAATGGTTTCCACCGAAGATGTTGCAGCCACAGTCGCCTTTTTGATTTCCGATGCTGGGTCAAATCTTTCTGGCCAATCGTTAAGCGTAGACGGAAATATTGAAACACTTTGACCCGAATTGGATTTCTAAAAAAATGAGTACTACGAACAACAAATCTAGCAAGGTCATTATTACCTGTGCAGTTACCGGCGCGATACATACCCCATCGATGACGCCCCATTTGCCGATTAATCCGGAGGATATTATCAAAGCGTCGCTGGAGGCAGCGGAAGCTGGTGCCGCCATACTACATTTGCATGCTCGCAATTCCACCAATGGCCAGCCAGATCAAAGCCCTGATGGATTTTCAAAATTTTTACCCAGAATAAAGCAAAATACAAATGCTGTTATCAACATCACCACTGGTGGTAGCCCTTACATGAGCGTTGAAGACCGGGCTGCTCCGGCTGCAAAGTTTCAACCAGAATTAGCGTCGCTGAACATGGGGTCGATGAATTTTGGGCTGTATACAATGCTAAACCGCTTTAAGGAATTTAAATATGATTGGGAACGTCAACACCTTGAAGGGTCGCGTGATTTAGTCTTTCGAAATTCTTTTCAGGATATCGAATATGTTCTGGAGACTTGTTATGGCAATGGGACTCGGTTTGAATTTGAATGCTACGATACTTCCCATCTTTATAATTTGGCCCATTTTGCCGATCGGGGTTTGGTGAAGGCGCCATTCTTTGTACAGTCAGTATTTGGTTTGCTTGGTGGGATAGGAACCCACCATGAAGATGTCCTTCATATGAAACGCACAGCCGATCGCCTGTTCGGTGACGACTATCGTTGGTCCGTACTGGGTGCTGGTGCGAACCAGTTTAGGATAGCTACTCAAGCCGCCACATTAGGTGGAAATGTACGCGTCGGATTGGAAGATAGTATTTGGGCTGGTCGTGGAAAACTTGCCAAATCTAATGCCCAACAGGTTCGAATAATACGCAATATCTTAGAAGGTCTTGGTTTGCAGGTCGCAACGGCTGACGAAGCGCGCGACATGCTAGGGCTAAAGGGTGGCGATCAAGTCGCATTTTAATTAATGCGTATAAGCAGTTAGGGGAAGAAGGTCATGGAAAAAATTGCGGTAATCGGCTGTGGTTTAATTGGACAGGGTTGGGCGACGATCTTCGCCCAATCGGGATATGATGTTGCAATATATGATGCATCTCCCGAAGCGGCTGCAAAAGCAATGGCAACCATGGAACCGCGCCTTTCAGACCTTGCTGAATATGATCTTATTAAGTCTTCTGAAATACCTAATATATTGGCGCGGATTTCCGTTGCTGCTAGTATAGAAGCAGCTTTAGATGACGCAATATATGTACAAGAGAGTGGACCAGAAGATATAAATATTAAGACGAAGATCACCCGAGAACTCGATACATTGGCTGCCGGAAATGTACCTATCGGAAGTTCCACATCTGGGATCTCAGCGTCGCGTTATTGCAATGATATATATGGGCGTAGTCGATGCCTTGTTGTCCATCCGATCAATCCACCTCATCTTCATGCTGCTGTCGAAATTGTTCCAACCCAATGGACAGATAAAAACGTTGTGAAAAGGGTTGATAATTTGATGCAAAAATGTGGACGTCAAACAATCTTACTAAATGAGGAGATCGATGGATTTGTTGTGAACAGGCTGCAAGGCGCGCTTTTAGAGGAAGCGTTCAAATTGGTTGGCAGCGGTGTCGTATCCGCCGAGGATCTAGATAAAGCTATTTGCGACGGGTTAGGGCTGCGTTGGGCGATCATGGGGCCGATGCAGACCATTCATCTGAACGCCCCGGGCGGTGTTAGCGACTATGTTGCACGATACGGGAAAATGTATCGGGGCTTCGGTATTGGCTCCTACGATGAGGTCGACTGGGCCAGTATCACAAAGGAAAAACTCGCAACAAAGATGTCGCAGCAAATACCTGTCGCCGATATTTCAAAAGCGCAGGTGGCCCGCGATAGGCGGTTGATGGCACTATTGCGCCACAAGAAACAGGTCCAAGTGGAAACTTAGAAATAATTGCGCTTCGGAAAAAACACCTGGCACCAACCAACCTCCCACAGGAAAACTTATGGCACATGAACCCCTGCTTACTCTGAGTTACAATGACAATATTGCGGTTGCTCTGCAAAAAATCGAACCTGGCAACCAGTTCCCGTCATGTGGCCTAGTCGCACAAAGCACCATCCCGTCAGGCCACAAGATCGCCTTGTCAGAAATAGCATCCGGTGAAGAGATCATCAAATACGGGCGTGTTATTGGTCTAGCGACAAAAGATATTCACCGTGGAGAACATGTTCACGTTCACAACGTAGCAATGGCACAATTTCACCGGTCCCAAACTTACGGCTGCAAGGCGCAGGAAACAAAATTTGTTCCAATGCTCGAGAGGGCGACTTTCCAAGGATATCGCAGAGCAGACGGGAAGGTGGGGACCCGTAATTACGTCGGTATCGTCACTTCTGTAAATTGCTCTGCTTCGGCAGCCAAGCACTTGGCACGCGAAGCCGAACGTTCGGGTCTTTTGGATCAATTTCCTGGCGTCGACGGCATTGTCCCGATTGTACATGGAGCTGGCTGTTGCATCGGGACCAATGACGAGGCTTTTCGCAAGCTGCAAAGCGCGATCTGGGGTTATGCAACACATCCGAATTTTGCGTCGGTTCTGATGTTGGGTCTTGGATGTGAAGCCAATCAGATCCCGCTGATGCTCGAAGCCTATGGCAAACCGCAAGACAAGGGCTTTCATTATTACACGTTGCAGAGCGCCGGTGGGACGCGTAAATCTGTTGAGAAGGGATTACTTTGGCTTGAGTCTGTCTTGGAAGAAGCTGCACAAGCAAAGCGTGAGACAGTCGATTCTTCTCACCTCAGCATTGCTTTGCAATGTGGCGGATCTGACGGGTATTCCGGAATTACGGCCAATCCTGCGCTTGGACATGCCGTCGATCTTTTGATCAAAAATGGTGGTACGGCGGCATTGGCCGAAACCCCCGAGATCTATGGTGCCGAGCATTTGTTGACGGAACGTGCAGCCTCTTCGGAGGTTGGCAAAAAACTCGTTGATCTTTTGGAGTGGTGGGAAGAATATGCGGCGAAACACGGTTCGGAAATGAACAACAATCCGACACCGGGAAATAAGGCGGGCGGTCTGACTACAATCCTAGAAAAATCGTTGGGTGCTGTAGCGAAAGCCGGTACGACGAATTTGAACGGAGTCTATAAATATGGCGAAAAGATAACCGCCAAAGGATTGGTTTTCGTCGACAGTCCTGGTTACGATCCAGTCTCGATCACCGGCCAGGTTGCTTCGGGTTGCAACTTGATTTGTTTTACGACGGGGCGTGGATCTTGCTACGGAAACAAGCCGGTGCCATCGATCAAAATTGCATCAAATTCAGCGATGTTTACCCGGATGCAGGATGATATGGATATGAACTGTGGAGCAATTGCAGACGGTAGTGAAACTGTGGCCGAGGCAGGGAAACGAATTTTCGATACCATTTTGGAAACAGCCTCCGGTTCCAAAACCCGTTCTGAAGAGTTGGACGTCGGCGAAGCAGAATTTGCTCCTTGGCAAACCTACGCCCAGATGTAAGGGCGCCAACGACATAAAGCGCCAGCGGTTCAGCAGATCCAGGACAAGTCCAATCGTCAAATAAGAAGGAAAAAATGATTTACAGTTTAGGTGAGCTGACACCAAAGATTGCGGAGGGGGTTTTAATCGCCCCGGGATCATTTGTCATCGGGAACGTCGAGATTGCACCTGAAGCAAGCATTTGGTTCGGTGTTGTCTTGCGTGGCGATAATGAACCCATGTCAATTGGAAAAGGTAGCAATATTCAGGACAACAGTGTTCTTCACTCGGACCCCGGATTTCCGCTCATTATCGGGCAAAATTGTACGATTGGTCACAATGCGATTGTTCATGGATGTACGATCGGCGACGGGTCGTTGATTGGCATGGGCGCCATTGTACTGAACGGTGCTGTCATTGGTCAAAACTGCCTGATCGGAGCCGGTGCGCTCGTTACAGAGGGGACTGTCATTCCGGATAATTCTTTGGTTGTTGGGTCTCCGGCGCGCGTTAAACGGCAACTGACGGAAGAACACATCGAAAGCCTTCGCGAAACTGCCAGTCAATATCGGGTGAATTCATCGCGGTTTACGGAGGAACTTTCCAGCTAAAGAAACGCGCATATTTGGAATGACCAACGAACAAAGGAAAATCCTACTGCATCTTTTCATAAGCGCCACCTATTCAACCAAGGTAGATGCCGGTGAACCAACTTGGCTGTCGCACCACAAATTTGACACTTCTCAAATGGGCCAAAAGCGGAACTTTCATGGCCTAAAGATCGTGTCTGCTTTGGTGAAATTCGTGCGGAATTCACAAATTCGTTTTCACTAAGGATTGGCCGCAAGTTCAGCTGCCAGAAGGCGATCTGCGGCGGCACGGGCAAATCTGAGCATCAAAGCTTTTCGCCGTGCACCTGATAATTTATGTTCAGGCGCTTCACGCAGCATATGCCCACCAAAGCCATCAGCTAAAATAAATCCGCAATCTTCCGGGAAAATTTCCTGCGGCACATCCTGCAAGGTTGCAAAAAATAGTCGATCGCAAAAATCACGATATTCCGGCCATTTATTATCAACGCGGAAATCCTCAATCGAGGATTTGATCTCAACAATCCATACTTCACCTTTCTCGCCAACTGCAATGATATCAGTCCTGCGACCAGACACCAAAGTAAGCTCGGGTAACATCGAAAACCTGTGATCGCGCAAAAGTCTTTGCACCCCACGACGAATGGTCATGGCGCGATCAGATTGGCGTCCATCAATTAAAGGGTTCGAATCATGTGGCGAGACGATAGGCATGAAATAATCATGACACGCAGCTACGGCGAAGACAACAATCGTAAAAACGAGAAAAAGCGGAAGAAATAAGTAGGAGGCTGGCACGATGACCCGTGCCGGATCTCGTTAGGGCTGCTTCCTTCCGGACCTGACCCGGTTGGCGAGTGGCTCGTCCACCACCAACCTCCCGAGGTCTATATCGTCTTTTGCGCGGTAAATTGCAAGACACTATTTTTACTCAGATTGCGCCTTTGAGCTATTTTTCGCCTTAGAGAACAGGTATATATTGACATTATTGAATAAATTCATCCCTTAAGGTCCTTATGTCGCCCTCCATATTTGAAACCAGTGCTCCGCATGATGAGCCCAGTCAATTAACGGCTTTTGCCATCAATACACTTGATCGACGGTCTGAACATCGCACCGAAGGCGAGTTGCAAGAGGCGCTCGGCAAATCTGACACACGGTTTTTCGCGTTTTCAAAAGGCAATGCGCTGGTTAAGCAGGGTCGCTCATTGCTGACTGTGAGCGACCTTGAACAATTCGAACCTGATTTTGATAATGCTGCGATTATCGGTTGGACGAATGAGGGATCAGCGCGGGTCACAGTTTCGATCAAGCTGGACGAAGAGCAGTTGAAACAAGGCGATCAATTGCTCAACCCTCGCAGTATTTATTCAAATAATCTACTCACCGGTGATTTGCTAGGTCAGCTTGCGCAAGCAGCCAGTATCAATGCATGGATCCATTCAACGCTCTTCTGTGGGGTTTGCGGACATAAAACAAAGCCGCGTGCGGGCGGGTATAATCGCCAATGTACGGGATGCGAGAAACTGCATTTTCCCCGTACGGATCCTGTTGTTATCATGTTGATTATTGATGAAAAGAATGACCGTTGCCTCATGGGTCGCAGCCCGCATTTTGCTACGCAAATGTATTCAACACTTGCAGGTTTTGTTGAACCGGGTGAGACAATTGAAGATGCCGTGCGCCGCGAAACATTTGAAGAATCTGGCATTAAAGTCGGACGCGTTCGTTATCATGCCAGCCAGCCATGGCCCATGCCACATACTTTGATGATCGGCTGTATAGCAGAAGCTTTAACGACAGAGATTGATTATGACAGCGAAGAACTGGAGGATTGCCGATGGTTCTCGCGCGAGGAAGTGGCTGAACGCCTTAAACATAGCGAAGGCGAGGATCGATTATCCCCGCCAAAAGGTGCGATTGCCCATCGGTTGCTGCAAGATTGGCTTGATTGGACCTAGTTTTCCGGTGCCACACTTACGTGCGCGATGGATGACCTTTATAAACCCCAAGAATATTCACATATTCTGAGAAGTAATCGAGTTCTGACAACGCGCGCTGTACTGATACATCATCCGGATGACCTTGAATATCAGCATAAAACTGTGTGGCTACAAAAGTGCCACCAATCTGATAGGATTCCAGTTTGGTCATATTAATGCCATTGGTCGCAAAGCCTCCCATACATTTATAAAGTGCTGCAGGAAGGTTGCGTACGCGGAACACAAAAGTGGTCACCCAAATTTCATCATCAGAAGTACGTTTTGGCGATGTTGCCTCACGCGATAACACCACAAAGCGTGTGATGTTATTCTCATGATCTTCGACATCTTCTTCCATGATCTCAAGACCATAAAGATCAGCTGCTAATCTTGGCGACAGCGCAGCCATGGTATTGTCGCCAGCTTCTGACACCTGACGAGCAGCTCCTGCCGTATCGCCCGCAACAATCGCACGCCATCCATTCTCCCGCACGATATTGCGGCATTGGCCAATTGCATGCACATGACTGTGAACGGTTTTGATGTCTTCTTTCTTGGTGCCTGGAAGAACCATTAATTGAAAACGAATTGGCATGAAATATTCGCCAATGATGTGCAAATTTGATTCCGGTAATAAATGATGAATATCTGCAACACGGCCCGCGATCGTATTTTCAATCGGGATCATGGCCAAATCGGCTTTACCGGATACCAAGGCATTAAACGCATCTTCAAAGGTTGGGCACGGCAATGGTTCCATATCTGGAAACATATCCCGGCACGCCATATCGGAATTTGCGCCAAATTCACCTTGAAAAGAAATACGATTTGTTGGATTTGCCATGTTACGAATACCGAATTTAGAGTTTCGGGTCGTTTTAACACCGTCGAATGGCAAGTCAACGATTTCTGTTAGGCGAATCTTTGTGGGAAAGAAGCCTGATTTCTCCAGAATCGGAAAAAAAAGCCAAAGGTGTCAAAAAGTCTCAGCATTAAGCGTCGAATCAGTATTGCAAGATCGGCGTAAAACAAATAGGTTCCGCGAAAATTGGTCCGCCCGAATCGTAGGGCACAAGAATAGGAAGCGGAGCAAATCGTATGAATTCCTCTCAATTTAACATGGTCTCTAGCGCCTTTTTGGGCACAGTGTTCGTCGTGTTGACAATCAGCTTTTTATCAGAAGCGCTCTACCACACAGAAGCCCCTGAGCAAGAAGGCTTTGTGATCGAAGTTGCTGAAGGTAGTGCTGCACCGTCTGGCGAAGCTGCTGAAGAAGTTATTCCTGATATCGGACCACTTTTGGCGAGCGCAGATATCGCAGCTGGCGAAAAAGTTTTCAAGAAATGTGCTGCATGTCACACAATTGAAGATGGCGGCGCAAACAAAGTTGGCCCTGGTCTTTGGAACATTATTGGTCACCCAGTTGGTGCAAAAGACGGTTTTGGTTATTCTGCTGCACTTACTGAATATGCAGCTGGTGGCACAACATGGGATTACGAGAACCTCAACAAGTTCTTCCTAAAGCCAAAAGCTTACATCAAAGGCACAGCCATGGGCTTTGCAGGTTTGAAAAAAGAGAAAGATCGCGCGAACTTGATCGCTTATATGCGTACATTTTCACCGAGCCCTGTTGCACTACCTGAATAAGGGTGGTTTGAAATCTGATTTTCAGATTTAATGAATTTAAAAAACCGGCTGACTTGATTGTCCGCCGGTTTTTTGGTGCCTGTAACGACTAGTTAAAGACCATTATTGGCCGAAGCGCTGCGCATCTTTGAGATATTCGAGCTCCTCCGGCGTGCTTTCGCGCCCGAGACATGCGTTACGATGCGGGTAACGACCATATGTCTCTATAATATCGTGATGGTCCTGCGCATATTTGAAAATATCATCGTCGAAAGCTCGAAACATCACAAGCGATTGTTTTTGAACCTTTAAGTCTTCAGAATGCATGAGCGGCATATAGGTAAATTGCTTATGAGGATCATCCATGTCTTTATCCCATCCTTGCTCGATGATGTGTTGGGACAATGAGAGCGCCAAATGATCGTAAGCAAATGCCTGGGCCTGACCTCTGAATATATTACGGGTGAACTGATCAAAACAAAGGATTGCTGCCAGTGATTTATCAACCGACGACTTCGTACCTTCCGGCAATTCATCCGCAAGCGACAATACCAAGTCTTTAAATCGGGTTTTGATTAATTCATCGCCTTCTGGGCTTGAAATGAACCAATCTTTCGGAGTGAGTTCATTGAACCAGAAGTTCAATACTTCGCTATGCCAGTTTTCCAAATCCATGCGACACCTCCAATATGACAAAAAATTCATGTGACTTTTATGGTGGTTTCAGCTTATCCTGTATTTGGAAATTCGCAATAAAAAGGTAGACTTAGATGATCAATCGCCTGACAAAAACCGCACTTATTTCTCTCAGCTTAATTGTAAGCACGCAGATAACAATTGCAGATGACAAAGTTTGGCGACATGGCGCTTCCGCAGTAGGCGAATTAAAATACCCCAAAGGCTTCACCCATTTTGATTATGTGAACCCAGATGCGCCAAAAGGTGGCGAGCTCAATCTGGCTGCATCCATTACCTTCGATACGCTCAATCCTGCCTTGGCAAAAGGTGATCTGGGCGCGGGTTTAGATCCTGTGGCGCGCAGCCAATGGCTGTTTGAAACACTTCTGACCACGTCTGAAGACGAGATCTCGTCTGAATATGGGCTATTGGCAGAAGAGTTTTGGTATCCAGAGGATTACTCTTCTGTGACCTATAGATTGCGTCCAGAGGCAAAATGGCATGATGGCATGCCGGTCACGCCAGAAGATGTGATTTTCTCCTATGAAAGTTTCATCAAACATGATCCTCAACGCGAAAACTATTATAAACATGTCGAAAAAGCTGAAAAAACCGGTCCTTTAGAAGTTACATTCACCTTTGATGAGGTTGGCAATCAGGAGTTACCACAAATTGTTGGTCAACTCATGGTGATGCCAAAGCATTGGTGGGAAGGAACAGATAAAGACGGCAAACAGCGCGATATATCTGCAACGACACTTGAAGCGCCGCTTGGTTCGGGTCCTTACCGCATTTCAGACGTCAATCCGGGTTCAAGCATTACCTATGAGCGCGTCGATAATTATTGGGGTGAAAACTTAAACGTCAATGTTGGGCGTTATAACTTTGATAAAATCAAATACAATTATTTCGCCGATCGCAATGTAATGTTTGAGGCCTTTAAGGCAGATGAAATTGACTTTTGGTCCGAAAATGAAGCCAAACGCTGGGCAACGGGTTATGATTTTCCCGCCTTTAATGAAGGCAAAGTCAAACGCGAAATCCTCTCCAATGCCTATCGCAGTTCAGGCGTGATGATTGGCTTTATGCCCAATCAACGTCGCGAGAAGTTTCAAGACATGAATGTGCGTAAAGCGCTTAATCTTGCCTATGATTTTGAAGAACAAAATCGCACCTTGTTCTTTGGCGCCTATCAACGCATCAATAGTTACTTTTTCGGGTCAGAATTAGCATCATCTGGTTTGCCAACCGGACGCGAATTGGAAATTTTGGAAGAATTGCGCGGTGAAATCCCTGAAAGCGTCTTTACAACAGAATATACCAATCCTGTTGGTGGCACACCGCAGAAATCGCGCGGGAACTTACGTGAAGCGGTTAAGCTTTTAAGAGAAGCAGGCTATGAGATCCAATCCGGCAAACTCATCAATAAAGAAACCAATGAACAGCTTACAATTGAGATCCTATTGGGGTCTCCTATCCTAGAAAAAGTGGCGCTTCCCTACGCACAGGCGCTTAAAAAAATCGGCATTGATGCCAGTGTGCGAATTGTAGATCAATCACAATATACAAATCGTGTTCGCTCCCGTGATTATGATATAATTTATAGCGGCTGGGGCCAGTCTTTGCGACCAGGCAATGAACAATTGAGTTATTGGGGTTCACGCTCTGTCGATCAGAACGGTTCGCAAAACTATATGGGCGTTTCTGATCCGGCCATCGACAAGCTGATCAATCAAATTATTTTCTCTGAAAACCGTGATGAATTGATCGCTGTCACCAAGGCCATGGACCGTGTTTTGCTCGCCAACCACTTTATAGTCCCGACTTACACATTGCGTGCATCTCGTATCGCATATTGGGATAGATTTACCCATCCTGAGGAATTACCGACCTATTCTATAGGTTTTCCCGATGTTTGGTGGTCAAAATCAGCGAATTAGGCTTGCTTTCAATGTCGTTTCGGATTCCAAATTGCTTATGAGCGAATCAGTGATTATTCGACATAAGGCCCGAAAAGGCCACGGGGAAACAGGCTCGTCCAAACCAATTGGGATCATGTGCTAATGGGAGCATATATCCTCAGGCGCCTTTTGCTCATCATCCCCACCATTTTAGGTATTATGGCGATTTCCTTTGCCGTTGTGCAATTTGCGCCCGGTGGCCCTGTTGAACAGGTCATTGCTGAACTCACTGGACAAGGGGATTCCACCACAGAGCGCCTCGCTGGAGGCGGGGATAATCTGAGCACTGATGACGGTTTAGACGGCGAGTTTTCGGCTAAATATCGCGGTGCGCAAGGGCTGGACCCCGAATTTATCGCACAGCTTGAAAAGCAATTTGGTTTTGATAAACCTGCACTCCAACGCTTTGGGATCATGCTGTGGAATTATGTACGATTTGATTTCGGCGAGAGCTATTTTAGAGACATCACCGTGATCGATTTGATCATTGAAAAAATGCCTGTCTCAATCTCACTGGGTTTTTGGATCCTGATCCTCTCCTATATCATCTCAATTCCATTGGGGATCAAAAAAGCAGTCAGCGATGGCTCACGTTTTGATGTTTGGACATCGGGTATTATCATTGTCGCCTATGCGGTGCCGGGCTTCTTGTTCGGTATCTTGTTAATCGTGGTTTTTGCCGGTGGCTCGTTTTTAGACTGGTTCCCTCTACGCGGTTTAGTGTCGGAAAACTTTGACGAGCTCAATTGGTTTGAGAAGATTATTGATTATTTCTGGCATTTGACCTTGCCACTAATTGCGCTATCCCTCGCTGCTTTTGCGACCACAACACTTTTGACCAAGAACTCATTTATCGATGAGATTGGCAAACAATATGTGGTCACCGCGCGCGCCAAAGGCCTGGCCGAACGCCAAGTGCTTTATAAGCATGTTTTCCGCAATGCAATGTTAATCATCATTGCGGGTTTTCCCGGCGCCTTTATCACCGCGTTTTTCTCCGGATCACTGTTGATTGAGACCATATTTTCATTGGATGGTTTGGGCCGACTTGGTTTTGAAAGCATCGTTAAACGAGATTATCCTGTGGTCTTTGCCACGCTTTATATATTCTCGCTGATGGGGCTTTTGATCGGCCTCTTATCCGATCTTGTTTACACCTGGGTTGATCCACGGATTGATTTTGAGCGGAGGGATGTCTGATGGATATGCCTCAAACTCAAGGCACGGAATACACAAATCCAAAACGATCTCTCCTATCGCCCATTAATCAGCGCAGATGGCAGAATTTTAAAGCCAACCGACGTGGATATTGGTCGCTCTGGATTTTCTTGGTTCTGTTTATCCTAAGTATCTTCGCCGAATTTGTTGCCAATGATAAGCCGATTATCGCGTCCTATAATGGCGAGATACTCGTCCCGGTGCTGGTGGATTATCCCGAAGAAAAATTTGGCGGTTTCTTAGCACAAACCGATTATCGCGATCCATTTATCGCTGAGGAAATCAATGCCAATGGGTGGATGATCTGGCCGCCCATTCGCTATTCCTTTGATACAGCCAATTCCTTTATTCCGCATTCCGCACCAACCGCACCATTTTGGTCAATGGAAGATAGTCTGGCGTGTTCTGCTTATCCAAATCAAGGTGACGATGTTGATTGTAATACGGGCAATCTTAATTGGCTCGGCACTGATGATCAGGCGCGCGATGTGATGGCGAGGTTAATTTACGGTTTCCGTATTTCAGTATTGTTTGGCTTAATTCTGACCATATTTTCAGCCTTGATCGGGATTGCAGCAGGCGCCGTGCAAGGCTATTTCGGCGGCTGGACCGATCTGATCATGCAACGCTTTATCGAGATCTGGTCATCCATGCCTGTATTATACATTCTTTTGATCATCGCAGCGGTGCTTCCGCCTGGATTTTGGATATTGCTCTTCATCATGCTGTTATTTTCCTGGGTGTCCTTTGTGGGCATTGTACGGGCAGAGTTTTTACGGGCGCGGAATTTTGAATATGTCAATGCAGCGCGCGCGCTGGGCGTTGGCAATACGACCATCATGTTTCGGCATTTGCTACCAAATGCCATGGTCGCAACACTGACCTTCCTGCCATTTATTTTGTCAGGCTCAATCACCACACTAACATCGCTCGATTTCTTGGGGTTTGGTCTGCCACCGGGTTCTCCATCTTTGGGTGAGCTTATTGCGCAAGGCAAACGCAATTTGGGCGCGCCATGGTTGGGCATCACTGCCTTTGTCGTTATTTCTTTAATGCTATCGCTGCTGATTTTCATTGGCGAAGCGACACGCGATGCATTTGATCCAAGGAAGACGTTTAAATGAGTGGCTTGGATAAACTTTTGCAGGTGCGCGACTTATCGGTCGACTTTACCCAAAGCGGGCAAGTTACCCATGCAGTTAGAAACGTCTCCTTTGACATCCATAAGGGCGAAACTATCGCACTTGTCGGCGAATCTGGTTCTGGTAAATCCGTCTCAGCCTTATCGGTTTTAAAACTTTTATCCTATCCGGCGGCAAGTCATCCCAGTGGTGAAATTTTGTTTAAAGGGCAAAATCTCATGCAGGCCAGCGAACGCGAATTACGCGGCGTGCGCGGCAATGACATCACGATGATTTTCCAAGAGCCGATGACATCGCTCAATCCGCTGCACACCATTGAGCGGCAGATTGCTGAAATATTACATCTACATCAGGTGTTGGATCCCCAAGAAGCGCAGAAAGGTGTTCTTGAACTTTTAAAGCAGGTTGGTATTCGCAATGCAGAGCAACGTTTAAGCGCTTATCCGCATGAATTATCCGGTGGGCAAAGACAACGTGTGATGATCGCCATGGCGCTTGCCAACAGGCCAGAACTCCTCATAGCCGATGAACCGACAACCGCGCTTGATGTGACGGTGCAAGCGCAAATTCTTGAGCTTCTAGCGGATCTTAAAAAACAACATGGCATGTCGATGTTGTTTATCACGCATGATCTTGGGATCGTGCGAAAAATTGCAGATCGTGTCTGTGTGATGACCAATGGTGAGATTGTTGAAACCGGTCCGGTCGAAGAGATATTTGAAAACCCGCAACACGAATACACCAAGCATTTATTGGCGGCTGAACCCAAAGGCACACCACCAAAGAGCTATCCGAGTGCGCCAATTGTGCTGGAAGGCAAAGACGTCAAAGTGTGGTTCCCGATCAAAACTGGGTTCTTACGTCGCGTGACAGATCACGTCAAAGCCGTTGATGGTATTGATCTGGTTCTGCGTGCGGGTCAAACGCTGGGGATTGTCGGCGAATCTGGTTCCGGCAAAACCACGCTCGGACTTGCATTATCGCGGATGATCTCGTCGGAAGGCAAAATTGCTTATATCGGCAAGAATATAGATAGCTATTCGTTTAAAGAAATGCGTGGCCTGCGAAATGAAATGCAGATCGTCTTTCAAGACCCCTATGGATCGCTTAGCCCCCGTATGTCGATTGCGCAGATTATTGGTGAGGGTTTAGCCATTCACGAACCGCAATTATCGAATGAAGATCGCGACAAACGCGTTGTCAAAGCGCTCGAAGAAGTTGGCCTTAGTCCGGATCTCAGATGGCGTTACCCGCACGAGTTTTCAGGCGGGCAAAGACAGCGTATTGCGATCGCACGTGCCATGGTGCTCAAACCGAAATTTGTCATGCTGGACGAGCCCACTTCTGCTTTAGATATGAGCGTGCAGGCGCAAGTGGTTGACCTCTTGCGCGATCTACAAAAGCGCTACGATTTGGCTTATTTGTTCATCAGCCACGACCTCAAGGTTGTCCGCGCGCTCGCCAATGACGTAATGGTCATGCAGCTTGGTAAGGTGGTAGAACAAGGCCCGTCTGAGCAGATATTTGATAATCCACAAACCGACTATACAAAGGCGCTAATGTCAGCGGCTTTTGAGATCAAAGCGACAAGTGATTTAAGCGTCAATGAGTAGCCAATCTTCCAAGGGTGCTATACTTTTCTCCAGCACCACTTTTACTGAAAACGAATGGGTCTCGCGTATCAAAGCACTCGCACCAGACCGTGAAATTTTCACCAAGCCGCATCCATCTGTGGAATATGCCTTTTTATGGAAACATCCCCACGGACAACTCAAAGACCTACCAAATCTGAAGGTCCTATTTTCGCTTGGCGCTGGCATCGATCATATTTTATCAGACAAAGATATACCTGATCTTCCCATTGTTCGGGCGATCTCAGATAATTTAACCGCACGCATGAGTGAGTTCGTCATCTGGCAAGTGCTTGATCACCATCGACGAGGGGCGTTTTATCGGCAGAATCAGCGTGATAATCGCTGGAATGATATCGGCTATCAACCTGCTGCGCATCAAATCAAAGTTGGCATTTTGGGCTTGGGTGAATTGGGGCGCGATGCGGCTTTGAAACTTGATAATATCGGATTTGAAGTCTCAGGTTGGTCACAATCGCAGAAGCAAATAGAAAATGTGATCTGTTATGCTGGTCGTGAAAACCTACCAAACTTCTTGAGCGACTTAGATATTGTCGTGTGTTTGCTACCTCATACCCCTGAAACTGAAAACATCTTAAATGAAGAACTCTTTTCGCATCTGAAGACATCTGGTCCTTTTGGCGCGCCATATCTGATAAATGCGGGACGTGGCGCACTGCAAAACGAAGATGATATTGTTGAGGCGATCAATAAAGGCACATTATCTGGCGCGAGTTTAGATGTATTTCAAGAAGAGCCGCTCGCAGCTGATCATCCGTTTTGGCAAATGCCCAATGTGACCGTGACACCGCATATCGCGGCAGATTCTGATCCCGATGCCTTGCTCTTGAAAATCATCGAGCAGATCGAGAACTTCGAAGCTGGCAAAGAATTGGTTGATTTAGTTGATTTAAAGCGCGGCTATTAAGGGCGACGACACAGGGTCGGCTTTCCATAAAGCGGCTCAATGCGTTGAACAGCCTGTTTCAATGGCTCACGCGATACGCTCATTGAAAAGCCGTTTGCGTGGATAATGGTGTCATGATCTTCGGCAATTGCGACATGACCTTTCCAGAAAATGAGATCTCCGCGCTGTAACCCACTAAAATCATCGCCTGGATCAATCACTTCACCAATGGATGCGGCCTGCATATCTGAATCGCGCTTTACATAGTGCCCAGCCATGAACATGGTGAGTTGCACCAAACCAGAGCAATCAATACCAAAGGCAGAACACCCGCCCCAGCGATAAGGCGTTTCGAGCAACCGACCCGCATGATTGACAAAATCCGGTCCGCTAAAGGCTTTAAAATGGCGGCAATGGCGCTCGACAATTGCCTGCCCATCACGGGTCAATAAAAAGCGTATGCCATTGCCTTCTGTTTCATCCACGATATCCAAGCGAGAACCCATGGAGAGACACGCCAATGGACGTTTTTTCATATCCGCTTCTGGATATAAAAATGTGCGCGGATGATCGACAATATGCGAGATTTTCTTAAACCCATACGCAATCGCATCTACCGGAACATAACCGACATAACTATCTTTGAGCAATTGGATCCACGCCCAACCATCAGCAACTTCAAAAATGTTGATCTCTTCGCCGAATAGGGCTTCGGTTTCAACACCTAGCTCTCTGTCTGGCGCAGAACGTAAGGTTATCGATGGAACACAGATCGTGCCGAGCTCGCCTTTCACAAAACGCGCAGCTTGCACTTTGCCCTCCAAACGCTCATCGGCTAAATCAGCTCGATAGACGTGAAGTCTTTTATCCAGTTCATCGCTCATTTTAATGTCCTTTAGCGCTCGACATTGCGCCCTTGTTCAATGATCAGATCGCCAAGCTTTTCAACAAAAAGCGCACCATCAACGGTACGCTTGATAATGACATTTCTGCGATCTCGATCATCCCTAACCCGTTGGACAAATCCCAGCGATCCCATGGTGTCGAGCGCGCGGGTGATCACCGGTTTTGTCACATTAAGCGTCTTTGCTAACCCACGAACCGTGTGCGGAGGTGGTTGCAAGTAAATTTCCAGTAAAATTGCCATCTGGCGAAGGGTAAGATCAGGGCCTTCTTTACGAACCTGTTCTTTGGCAACCGTATGCCACAATGCAAGTGCTTGATAGGGACGCATCTGAATTGACATAAGGAGAACCTCTGTTCGTTTCGGATGCGTTATCTATACAATGGTTGTGAGTGCTTTGCAAATACCGGCTAGGTGGCAGGATATCGATCTTTTAAAACACGATAGAGAGAGCGAATGGCTTGCGCCTCGCCACCAACTGGCGCATGGGGGCGATCTTTCGGGTTCCAGCCATAAATATCGAAATGAACCCATGAAACTTCAGGATCCACAAAGCGCTTCAAGAAGAGCGCTGCCGTAATCGAACCCGCAAATCCACCTGATGGCGCATTGGTTAAATCTGTGATCTTAGTTGTGACATCGGCCTCATAACCTTTATACAGCGGCATACGCCAAACGTGATCGGTTTCTTTTTGGCCAGCATCATAAATGTCAGATGCCAGCGCTTCATCATCTGTGTAAAAGGGAGGCAAATCAGGGCCAAGCGCAACACGCGCAGCACCTGTCAGCGTCGCCATATCAATCATGAGCTCCGGCTTTTCTTCTGATGCTAATGCCAAAGCATCAGCGAGCACCAAGCGACCTTCAGCGTCGGTATTATCAATCTGAACACTCAAACCTTTACGGCTAATAAGAATATCGCTGGGCCTAAAAGCACTTGCCGAAATCGAATTTTCAACAGCCGGGATCAAGACCCGTAAATTCACCGATAAATTAGCGTCCATGATCATAAGCGCCAGCGCCAACACATTGGCAGCACCGCCCATATCCTTTTTCATCAAACTCATGGCTGAACCAGGCTTGATGTTGAGACCACCTGTATCGAAACAAACACCTTTGCCTACCAAAGTAATTTTCGGATCGGTGGATTTCCCCCATTTCATTTCCAATAGACGAGGCTCTTCTGATGATGCACGACCTACTGTGTGGATCAACGGGAAATTTTGCTCAAGCAAGGCATCACCGAGCACCACATTAACATCAGCGTGATAATGATTGGCAAGCGTGCGAAACACACGCTCCAATGCTTCCGGGCCCATATCATTGGTGGGAATATTAATGAGGTCACGTGCGAGATAAACACCTGACAGTTGTCTTTTTAAATCAACAGAATCAACTGAATTATCTTGCACTAGATTGGGTTTCTGCTTGCTTGATTTCTTGTAATAAGAAAACTGGTAAGCGCCCATACCAAAGCCTAATAGTAATTTCTCCATTGCTGAAGCGGGACCAGCAAGCTGCCAATTACCTTCAGGCAGGGATTTTGCCAATTTGCCGCTCACAAAAGGATTGTCATCAGGATTATCGCCAAGGCCAAGCAATGCGCCTGCAAGTTCACCATCTTTGCCTGGAATCAGGAGGAAACTACCCGATTTGGCATCAAACCCTGCAGAAATTGCCCATTTCTTCACATGTTGCGGCAAATCTTCGCTCTCAAATTGCTCTTGTGTGACAGCCCAGATTGGCTTTGCGTCTTCATGATCAGTTGAAAAAGGTAACACGCGGTTTTCGAGCAAGAATGCAGTCATGAAGGTCCTCATTAAAATTCATACAGGTGCTGATCAAGAATCAGTTGTTAACCATCCGTTAGGGTTAACAGATTATTTATAACCTATCGGAGAAGACAGGCAAACCTATTGCATTTCCTCTTCAAACCAAATGTTTAGCGCAATTTGGCGCATTGGAGCCCGTTATGACAAACCTTGCGAATACGAGATCTTTGTATGGTAAGTTAAACCGTTTGTTAGCAATTTCAGTGATTGCGATCGCTGTTGCGGGCTGTGCGTCAAAGGGCAGCATTACAACCGGTTCGGTATCCAAATTCAACAAGCCACTTTCACAAATGAATGCAAGTGAATTGGGCAGCGCTGCCAATACTGTTGGCGCACGTTATGCGAAGAACCCGAAAGATGCGGCAACTGCCATGCAATATGCATCTATTTTACAGATGAACGGGCAAAGCAAACAATCGCTCGCAGTGATGCAACAAGCTGCTATCCACAATCCTGAAAATCGTGTCGTGTTGGCTGCTTATGGCAAATCTCTGGCAAGTGCAGGTCATTTGGAACAGGCTTTAGAAACCATTCGTCGTGCACAAACACCTGATCAGCCGGATTGGAAACTTTTGTCAGCTGAAGGGGCTATTTTGGATCAACTTGGCGAAACAGTTGAAGCGCGTCGTAAATATCGCGATGCACTTGATCGCCGTCCAAATGAACCTTCAATCCTGTCAAATATTGGCATGTCTTACCTGCTTGCGGGTGATTTACGTACGGCGGAAACTTATCTGCGTAATGCAGCAAATCAACCAACCGCTGATAGCCGCGTGCGTCAAAACCTTGCACTAGTAATTGGTCTTCAGGGCCGTTTTGAAGAAGCAGAGCGGGTTGCCCGCAATGAGCTTTCAGGTCAGCAGGCTGAGGCCAATGTTGCGTATCTTAAACGCATGATTGCGCAGAACAATTCTTGGAAAAAACTCAAAGACACCTAAATTTGCCCGACCGTTAAAATCCATATGGTATCGTGTGACGTTTATTCGGATCGATCTCAAGTTTGCGCTTGAGCGGCGGTACTGCGCGCTGGTGACAATCTGATCGGTCACAAATCCGACAAGAAATGCCGATAGGTTCAAAGGCTGCATCGCGATTGATATCCAAATCATCTGCATAAACCAAATCACCTGCATGAATGATCTCGCACCCCAAAGCCAATGCGTGTCGCTGGACGGGTTTTCGATAACCACCTCTCCGCTTGGTTACAGCCGTTGATAAACATAAATAACGCACCCCATCGGGTGTTTCAGCCAACTGGCGCAATATTCGATCAGGCGTTTCAAAGGCGCGATGGGCATTCCACAGCGGGCAAGCCGAACCAAATCTGGCAAATTGAAGTTTGGTTGCGCTGTGGCGCTTGGTGATATTTCCGGCTTGATCAAGCCGCGCAAAAAAGAATGGGATGCCTTTAGCGCCGGGTCTTTGCAATGTGCTGAGGCGGTGCGCAACCTGCTCAAGGCTCGCACCAAAATAATCAGCCAGCATTTCCAAATCATGGCGGTAGTCGCGCGCTGTTTCTAAAAACGCTGAATATGGCAACGTGGCGGCGCCAGCGAAATAGTTCGCCAAACCAATGCGGCAAATATCTTGCGCATCTTCTGATCTAAAATCAGCCTGAGCAATGATATCATCCATTACACCCTTATGTTCTAACAGCGCGATTTGGTGGGCGATCTGAAACGTGTTTGTTGCGTGATTGGCCTGGCTGTTAAGCCGCAAAATCCGTGCGCTTTCATCATAGGACCTAATCACACGATCATTATTTTCATTGTTCGACAATGACACATGAACTCGATGCTTACGCTCAATATGATCCGCAAAGGCGCGCAGGCTCTTTTGCCCGCGATGATCAAAACTGCCCGAAAGTTTTTCTGCCAGTACATCCAGCTCGTGCACGTAATTATCCAGATAATGGAAGAAATCGCGCACCTCTTCATAAGGTGTCGGGTCGGTCAACGCGCCACTGCGTTCAAGCGTATCATCTAATTCTGCCAATTGTTCACCCACATGCCGGAGCGCCTGATGCATGGATAGGAACGCTTTGGCGACCGCTGGTGCATTTTGCGAGACGAGCTTGAGATCCTGAACGCTTGGAGCTTCACCGCCAAATAGCGGATCGGCGAGCGCCTCGGCCATATCCGCCAACAAGCGATCGCTGTCGTCTTCTGATAATGTGGTGATATCAACCGCAAATTTTTCTGCCAGCGCCAGCAAAACTGTTGCTGTGAGATGGCGTTGATTGTTTTCAATCTGATTGAGATAGCTCGTTGAAATCCCCAGCTGATCAGCGAAATGCGCCTGAGTCAGCTTATTTTCTTCCCGAATGGCCTTGATGTTTCGGCCAACAAATAGTTTTCGTCCACGCATGTTTGCAACTTTGCTAAAATGAATATGCAATATTTGCTAAACTGACTATGTTGCATTTTCAAGTCTTATTTTTCGCTGAAAGTGCTTTATAAGCATAGGCTAACAAAGGGGTTGATATGCAGCATATACTTGATGAACTTGAAAAACGCCGTGAAGAAGCAAGACTTGGCGGTGGCCAGCGCCGTATTGATGCGCAACATAAAAAGGGTAAATTAACCGCCCGTGAGCGGATTGATGTCCTGTTAGATGACGGCACATTTGAAGAATATGACATGTATAAGACCCATCGCTGCACCGATTTCGGCATGGGTGAAAGCCAGCCGCCAGGTGATGGTGTTGTCACGGGTTGGGGAACGATCAATGGTCGCCCTGTGTATCTCTATGCGCAGGATTTTACAGTTTTCGGCGGTTCTTTATCTGAAACTCATGCAGAAAAGATTTGTAAGATCATGGATCTTGCCATGCAAAATGGTGTGCCAGTGATCGGCCTTTGCGATTCAGGCGGTGCACGTATCCAAGAGGGTGTGGCCTCCCTAGGCGGCTATGCCGAAGTTTTCTGGCGCAATGCGCAGGCTTCAGGTGTTGTGCCACAAATTTCCGTCATTATGGGTCCTTGTGCAGGTGGCGCGGTTTATTCCCCCGCAATGACCGACTTCATCTTCATGGTGAAAGACACAAGCTATATGTTTGTGACCGGCCCGGATGTGGTGAAAACCGTGACCAACGAAATCGTCACAGCCGAAGAATTGGGCGGTGCATCTACCCACACAAAGAAATCCTCCGTCGCAGATGGCGCTTTCGACAATGATGTCGAAGCGCTGCTGCAAATCAGAGAGTTCTATGATTTTCTTCCGCTTTCAAACCGAGCGAATGCGCCGACATTGCCAACGCCGGATGAGATTGAGCGCGCTGAAGAATCGCTTGATACTTTGGTGCCTGAAAATCCCAACATGCCCTATGACATGCGTGAGGTGATTGAAAAGGTTGCTGATGAAGGCAATTTCTATGAGCTGCAGAAAGATTTTGCTGGGAATATTCTGACGGGCTTTGTCCGCATCAACGGCGAAAGCATTGGCGTGATCGCCAACCAGCCCATGGTGCTTGCAGGTTGTTTGGATATTGATTCATCGAAAAAAGCTGCTCGCTTCATTCGTTTTTGTAATGCCTTTAACATTCCGCTTCTCACATTTGTCGACGTGCCAGGCTTCTTGCCGGGTGTCAGTCAGGAATATGGCGGCATCATCAAGCATGGTGCAAAACTATTATTTGCCTATGCGCAAGCAACCGTTCCGATGGTGACCGTCATTACCCGTAAAGCCTATGGCGGCGCGTATGACGTGATGGCCTCCAAACATATTCGTGCTGATGTGAATTATGCTTGGCCAACAGCTGAAATTGCTGTGATGGGTGCTAAAGGCGCAACAGAAATATTGTATCGCTCCGAACTTGATGATCCAGACAAAATTGCAGCGCGCACCAAAGAATATGAGGATCGCTTTGCCAATCCGTTCATTGCTGCACAACGCGGTTTTGTGGATGAAGTGATCATGCCGCGCAACACACGCCGTCGCGTCGCCCGTGCGTTTGAAATGCTGAAAAATAAGGACGCCAATGAGCCTTATAAAAAGCATGACAACATGCCGCTATAGGGGACATAGATGCCTAAACTACCTTATATGCTCAAACATCGCGGATTTCCGTCTCGTCTACCAGGGACTGATTTTCAGTTCACCATTCGCCGTGCAGCACCTGTTGCGACCAAGATCGAAAAGCGCGAACGGCATCCCGATCGCAAGAAGATTTTGACCGAAGCGGACACCAATTTTCTTGCTTGTTTGTGGAAGGCCTTTGGCAATCAACCCTTTGAGCGCGGCAATTTAGATGCCGGTCGATTGGGAACCTTGTTTATGCGCGAGGTGATCCCCGCAGATGATGATTTCGACCCACAAGATTATGAAGCCATGTTGGTGATTAACGAACCTGTCGCCCGTGCCAGTTTTCCAGAAAGTTTTGAAGAGGACAATTACAGATGATTACAAAAATCCTCGTTGCCAATCGCGGTGAGATCGCTTGCCGTGTATTTAAATCAGCTAAGAAAATGGGCATCGCGACCGTTGCGGTTTATTCAGATGCGGATAAAAATGCGCTCCATACTTCCATGGCAGATGAAGCTGTCCATATTGGCGCAGCACCTGCGGCTGAAAGCTATTTGATCATCGATAAAATTATCGCAGCTTGTAAAGAAACTGGCGCAAATGCTGTGCATCCCGGTTACGGATTTTTATCCGAGCGGGCAGAATTTGCCGAGCGTTTGAAACAAGAAGGCATCGTCTTTATTGGCCCACCTCAGGGCGCGATCGAAAAGATGGGCGATAAGATCACCTCAAAAAAGATCGCTGATGATGCGGGCGTATCGACGGTTCCAGGTTATATGGGGCTGATTGATGACGCTGAACATGCAGTGACGATTTCAAGCGAAATCGGATATCCTGTGATGATCAAAGCCTCCGCCGGTGGTGGTGGTAAGGGCATGCGCATTGCCTGGAATGATGATGAAGCGCGCGAAGGCTTCGAACGCTCTAAATCTGAAGCTGCAAGCTCATTTGGTGATGATCGAATTTTCATTGAAAAATTTGTCGAAGAACCGCGTCATATTGAAATTCAGGTGCTCGCAGATACGCACGGCAATTGCATTTATTTGGGCGAGCGGGAATGTTCGATCCAGCGCCGTAATCAAAAAGTTATCGAGGAAGCACCAAGCCCGTTTTTGGATGAAGCGACGCGTAAAGCCATGGGTGAGCAAGCCTGTGCGCTTGCGCAAGCTGTGGGATATACGAGCGCCGGAACGGTTGAATTTATCGTTGATAAAAATCGCAATTTCTATTTCCTTGAAATGAATACACGCTTGCAGGTGGAGCACCCGGTTACGGAACTCATTACGGGTGTGGATCTTGTTGAGCAGATGATCAATGTCGCAGCAGGCGAAAAACTATCACTTGCGCAAGATGATATTCAACTAAATGGCTGGGCGATGGAAAGCCGCCTTTACGCGGAAGACCCATATCGCAAATTCTTGCCATCCATCGGGCGTTTAACGCGCTATCGCCCGCCCGCTGAAGGTGACATTGGCGACGGCAATATCATCCGCAATGATACTGGCGTTTATGAAGGTGGCGAGATCTCAATGTATTACGATCCGATGATCGCCAAATTATGTACATGGGGTGAAACGCGCGATGATGCGATCCAAACCATGTGCGAAGCGCTCGACATGTTTGAGCTTGAAGGTATTGGCCACAACCTGCCATTCTTATCGGCCGTGATGGGGCATGACCGCTTCCGCTCTGGCAATATCACAACCGCCTTTATTGCTGAGGAATATCCTGAAGGTTTCCAAGGTGTTGATTTAACACAAGGTGAATTACATTCCATTGCGTCGGGCGCGAGCGCGATGATGCTTGTAGAAGCTGAACGTCGTGAAGCACTGCAAAGCATTGATCTTGGCACCACAAATCACGGTGAATATGATTATGTGGTTCAAATCGGTGAGACCCAAATCCCGGTCCTAGTATCGCGTAGTGATGATAAGGTTGAGGGCACATTTGATATCTCTATCGATGATGGGCCGGACCAACAGATTTTCTGCACTTATACACCGGGTGATACGCTCACTGTATTCAGTTCATCTGAAGATAAAAGCGCGCAAGGTGTGAATTATTATTTGAAGACAAATCGCACCGCAGACGGATTTCGTATTCGCACCAGAGGCGCTGATTTGGATGTGAAAGTTTTAACGCCGCGCGTGGCAGAGCTTTTGGCGCTCATGCCAGTAAAAGAAGCCGCAGATACATCGAAATATCTTCTATGCCCAATGCCGGGTCTGGTGATTGACCTGAAAGTTTCTGTTGGAGACAGCATTGAAGAGGGGCAGCCGCTCGCCATCGTTGAGGCGATGAAAATGGAAAATGTTCTCAAAGCTGAAAAGTCCGGCAAGG
>JAEPMD010000003.1 GCA_017644105.1 Rhizobiaceae bacterium
TTCGGAACTGATCAAAACTTGCACATGCAGGCGAGAATAGGATCGTAGCCTTACGCCCAGATTGTGCTTGGAATTCTTTTGCCGCATCATAGCCATGCGAAACCGCGTTTTCGAGCGTATTGGCGATTTCAAACTTAACCGCATCACCCAATTCTGCCGCAAATTTCGGTGCGGCTTCCCCGATCAGAAACGCCTTTTGCACGCGCTCAAAATGAGGCGATAAGGATGTGATGCCACCATCTTTTGGCAAGCCACCAAGGATCCAGAAAATATCTTCATAAGATTTCAACGCTGGTGCAGTTGCTTCGGCATTTGTGGCTTTGGAATCATTGATGAATAACAATTCTCCCAGTCGGGCAATGGGTTGCATGCGGTGTTTCAACCCCGGGAATGATGACAAAGCGTTGGCAATTTCATCAAATGACAGCCCGATTGTATGACAAGCTGCAATAGCAGCTGCTGCATTTTGCGCATTATGCTGCCCGCGTAGGGTTTCAATGCCTGACAGATCAGCGACAATCGAGTTTTGGCCATCTGTTGAACTCACAATCAAATGTTCATCTAAGTACAAGCCATCACTTAATATCTCTTTTGCGGAAATTGACGTATTGGCAACTTGGTTTTGCGCAAGTCCTACTTGAATGTCCCGACAATACGTATCATCCACACCGATAATGGCATGCTCGCTTTTTTGAACAAGCCGTTCTTTGACCGACGCGTAATGTTCCATGGTGCCATGACGATCAAGATGATCAGGTGTGAGGTTCAATAAGATCCCCGCGCTTGGATGCAGCGAGGTTGCAAGATCGATCTGATAAGACGAGCACTCTACCACATAAACGCAGTCATCTTGTGGTGGGTCTAACGACAAAACGGCCGTTCCTATATTTCCACCCATTTGAATATTGAGATCATTCGCGCCAATAATATGAGAAATTAAAGCGGTCGTTGTCGATTTGCCATTGGTGCCAGTGATGGCAATAAAGGCTGAATTCGGCGCTAAATTTGCCCGTTCGCGAGAGAAAATTTCTACATCACCAATGATTTCGACACCGGCATTATGTGCAAGTTCAACTGTCCAATGGGGTTTTGGATGGGTGAGCGGCACACCCGGCGCAAGCACGAAACTATCAATCTCTGACCAATTGATATGCCGTAAATCAGATGTGGAAATGCCCATCTCACCTGATTTTGAAACCTGCTCTGGATTATCATCCCAAGCGATAACATTTGCACCACCAGCCATCAGCGATTTGGCCGTAACAAGGCCCGAGCCACCAAGCCCAAATAATGCAACATTTTTATCCTTGAAACTTAGAGCAGGTATCATGTGCTCTATCTCAATTTAAGTGTCGCTAGGCCAACCATGGCCAACATCACTGCAATGATCCAAAAACGCACCACGACCTGACTTTCCGTCCATCCTTTTTTCTCAAAATGATGGTGGATAGGCGCCATTCTGAACACACGCTTACCTGTGAGTTTAAACGAGATCACCTGGATAATTACAGATAAGGTCTCCAGCACAAACAAGCCGCCAATAATGGCCATAACAATTTCGTGTTTTGTGGCAACCGCAACAGTCCCGATCAAGCCACCCAGCGCAAGCGAACCAGTATCGCCCATAAAGATCGCAGCGGGTGGCGCATTAAACCATAAGAAGCCCAAACCTGCGCCAATTACGGCGCCGAGAATTACGGCAAGTTCACCAGTCCCTGGGACAAAATGAATCTGCAGATAATTGGCAAAAAGCGCGTTACCAGCCAAATAAGCAATCGCGCCAAAAGATGCCGCCGCAATCATCACAGGTACAATCGCCAAGCCATCCAAACCATCGGTTAAGTTCACCGCGTTACCCGCGGATACGATCACAAATGCGCCAAATGGTATGAAGAAAAGTCCCAGATCCAATAAGAAGTCTTTGAAGAATGGGAAGGACAGAGATGTCGCAAAAGTTTCGCTATGGTCTTGCGTTGCAGACATGGACTGGCTGAGGATGAAATAAACCGCAATACCAGCGATTAAAAACTCCAACAGCAGTCGTACTTTGCCTGAAAACCCTTTATCTGACTGTTTTGTGACCTTCAGATAATCATCATAAAAGCCGATCGCGCCAAAACCGAGCGTGACCAATAACGTCGTAATAACATAGGTATTGCCCAGATCTGCCCACATGAGTGAACTGGCGACAATGCCCGCCAAGATCATCAAGCCACCCATTGTCGGCGTACCTGCTTTCATGAAATGCGTTTGCGGGCCATCAGCACGGATCGGTTGACCGCGCCCTTGTCTGATGCGCAATGATTTAATGATTTGGGGTCCAAACAAAAACACAATTAATGCACTTGTGAACAACGCACCACCGGTTCTAAACGTGATGTAGCGAAACAGATTGAAAACCGGAACACTGTCGGCAAGCTCAACCAACCAAATAAACATTCGACCCCCTAGTCACCGGATGCGAGCTGGTCATCTTCCGGCTCACATTCGGGAAATTTTTCCTGTAATTTTTTGACGACTTTACCGAAACCAATTCCGAGCGATGATTTGACCATAACAACATCACCACTGCGAATTTTACTCATCAACCATTCAATCAAAGCATCCAGATCTGACCGATAATAAACTTGCATTTCACCGCGTATTGCTTCGGCAAGATAATTCATGTCTTTGCCGGAAAGCGCGACAATATCAACGCCCGCCTCTTGCAAGGGTTCCGCCAGCGCGACATGGAGTGTTTCTGAAAATTCACCCATTTCAAGCATATCGCCAAGCACGGCAATGCGACGACCTCCGCGACCGGGCTCTGCGGCTGCTAATAACGCGATCCCCGCACGCATTGAAGCAGGATTAGCGTTATAGCTTTCATCAATCAGCGTAAATTCACCTGCACCAATTTGGCGAATAGAACGGGCTCCGCGTCCCTTTTCAGCGGAGAAATCTGCAAGTGCAAGCGCTGCGAGCGCCATATCTGCCTCAAGCAGCGAGCACATGCCCAAAACACCAATCGCGTTTTGAATAATATGCTCACCAGGCGCACCAAGTTTTACGGCAATTTCTTCGCCTTTGATTTTGACCGTAAAACATGAGCAATCAGAATGCGCGCGCAATGACAACAGTTCAAAATCGGCTTTTTTATCGCACCCGTAAGAATAAGTGCGGTCTTTTAAACCAAGAGCATTGGCCTTTTTGCGAAGGTATTTATAAAGATCATTATCCAAATTGAGGATCATTGACCCATCTTTAACAACACCTTCCATAATCTCAGCTTTTGCATCGGCAATTTCATTTAAGTTTTTGAAATTCCCCATATGTGCCGCTTCAACGCAGGTAATCATCGCAACATCAGGACGGACCATATCAACGAGTGTCCGTATTTCGCCGGGATGGTTCATACCAATCTCAAAAACACCAAAATCAGTATCGCGCGGCATGCGCGCCAAAGTCAGCGGCACACCCCAATGATTATTAAATGATGCCACAGACGCATGCACTTTACCCGACGGCGTGAGCGCGGTCCGCAGCATTTCCTTGGTCGTTGTCTTGCCAACAGATCCGGTAACCGCTGCCACTTTGCCTTTGACCCGACGTCGTGCTGCGCGGCCTAAATCTTCGAGCGCTGTCAAAACATCACCAACAACAATCATCGGCGCAATTAAATTCCCCATAGCAGGAATTTTCTCTTCCGCGATGACGAGAACCCCAGCTCCATTCGCAAGCGCAGCGCTGGCAAAATCATGCCCGTCAAAACGATCGCCTTTAATGGCAAAAAACGCAGCACCTTCTGGCACATCGCGGCTATCAATAGAAACGCCTGTGACCCCCGATGGTAATTCACCAACCGGTCGCCCATTCATGGCGGTTAAAAGCTCGTCAGATGACCAAAGCTGTTCCATCTATGCCTCCGCCTCTATAACTGAACGCGCAACGTCATGATCTGAAAACGGCAGCACCTTATCACCAACAATCTGACCATGTTCATGGCCCTTGCCAGCAATGATTAGGCTATCGCCCTCTTCCAGCATCTTGATAGATTTCTCAATCGCGTCATGCCGGTCACCAATGTTGAGCGCATCGGGCGCAGCCGATAAAATTTCCTGACGGATCGCATCGGGCTCTTCCGTGCGTGGGTTATCATCCGTAATGATCACCACATCTGCAAGGCGAGACGCAATTTCACCCATCAAAGCGCGCTTACCTTTATCCCGGTCTCCACCGCAACCAAAAGCAAGGATAATGCGCCCGGTAGTAAACGGTCTTACCGCCCTTAGCACATGTTCAAGCGCATCCGGCTTATGAGCATAATCCACATAGACCGGCGCGCCCTTTTTCGATTTACCAACAAGATCCAAACGACCAGGCGCACCTTCAATGGTCTCAAGTGCGTCCAACACAGATTTTGCGTCCGCTCCAGTTGCAATGCAAAGACCCGCTGCGACCAAAGCATTTGACATTTGAAAGTCGCCAGCCAGCGGCAAATCTACTTCATATATTTGGCCATCATGGTGAATTTCAGCGCGCTGTTGATGACGATGTTGCTCCACGCGCTTTAACGTTAAGAACGCACCATTATGCCCAACGCTCAGAACCTTTTGCCCTGCCTCTTGCGCATGCTTGATAGCTTTGGCTGACCATTCATCATCGGCGAATATCACAGCCGGGGAGCCTTTTGGTAGCACACGATCAAACAGCGCCATTTTTGCATTGAAATAATGGTCGACTGTTGGGTGATAATCCATGTGATCGCGGCCCAAATTGGTAAAGCCGGCTGCTGATAATTCAATGCCATCCAATCGAAATTGGTCAAGACCATGGCTAGATGCTTCCATTGAACAATGGGTCACACCATTATTGGCAAGCTCAGACATGAGCGCATGCAAGGTCACTGGATCGGGCGTGGTCAAAGCGCCATATTCTTTGCGTCCAGGAGCCACAATACCAGTTGTGCCAATCATCGCAGATTGCTCACCAATCTTTTCCCAAATTTGGCGGACAAATGAGGCAACAGATGTTTTTCCGGCAGTGCCTGTTACCGCAACAATGGTTTGCGGCTGGATTTTATAAAATGCTGCTGCAGCTTTCGCCAAAACCAAGCGAGGATTATCAACAATGATGTTCGGAGTTTGTCTATTTAATTCGGAGATCGCTTCAGATGAAACAATTGCCACTGCACCATTTTGAACAGCGTCAGCTACAAATCGACTGCCATTTGTCTTATCTCCTGAGAGAGCAAAAAACACAAAACCAGACTGAGTTTTACGGCTATCCGCCGAAAGTCCGTCTACGACAATATCTAACCAATTTTCTGCCGCTTCAGAATTGCGCACATCCGCAATCGCAGCAATATCGCCAAGTTTCATTTCATCCCCGTATTCGCCGTAATCCGCGAATCTCTATAGCACAACCTTGCGGTCGAAATATGATCAATCAGTAGGATGTGAGACGATCTTTGTCTCCATCCCCAAATTTCGGCCTTACACCCAATAATGCAGCGGAACGGCGAACAACTTCGCGCACTGTAGGAGCTGCGTTTGTGCCCGCAGTGGCATATTTTTTACCCTCTTCGGGTTTCGGTTCATCAACGATTACCAACACCACATATTTCGGATCATCAATTGGGAACGCTGATAAAAATGCGTTGAAACGAACTTGTGATGAATAGCGACCATCCACCACCTTTTCAGCCGTTCCTGTTTTTCCGCCAACCCAATAACCATCAACCTCAGCACGACGACCCGAACCTTGCTCAACATTCATGCGCATAAGCTCACGCATGGACTGACTTGTCCGATCCGACAACACTTTTGTTGCAAGCTGGTTTGCTTCCTCGCGCGTGCGGGGCACAAAAGACGGCGGAATAAGCTTACCACCATTCATCAAAGCTGCTGCAGCAACTGCTGTCTGAAGAGGTGTAGTTGAAACCCCGTGACCAAACGAAATTGTCACCGAGTTAATTTTCTTCCATTTCTTAGGCTGGCTTGGTGTGGCAACTTCAGGAAGTTGAGTTTGCATTCGTGAGAGCAGGCCTAATCTAGTGAGGAACTCTTGATGGCCCTCAACGCCAACGACATCTGCCATTTTTGCTGTGCCAATATTCGATGAATAGATAAAGATCTCCGGCACCGACAGGATACGGTTTTTACCGTGGAAGTCTGAGATTGTAAATCCGCCTATACGGATAGGCTTGCGCGCGTCAAAGCTATCGCCCATGGATACGTGACCTGAATCAAGCGCCATGGCAGTGGTGAACGCTTTAAAGGTGGACCCCATCTCAAACGTGCCAGCTGTCATACGATTTAGGCGGTCTTTTTGCAGAGCATCAACCGGATTATTTGGATTATAATCTGGCAGTGATGACATTGCGATCACTTCGCCTGTATGCACATCAAGCACAACACCGGCTGTTGCAATTGCGCGGTATCGTTCCATCGCCGCAGACAATTCATCTCGCAGAATGTGCTGAACGCGCAAATCGATGGAAAGCTTTACCGCCTCCATGGCTTCGTCGACGGTTAGACCAACACTGGCTAAATCGCCAAGCCCTTGCCCATCAACATATTTTTCCATGCCAGCAATGCCAACATTGTCGATGTTTACATGACCAACAACATGAGAGGCTGTTGGACCACCGGGGTAAAAACGACGCTTTTCAGGTCTAAAGCCAATTCCAGGAATCCCGCGGGATAAAATTTCACTTTGTTGACCGGGCGTGAGTTGGCGACGCAACCACTGGAAGCGCGATTTTGAAGAGAGCTTGCTATAGGTCTTTTTGATATCGAGGTCAGGCAGCACAATAGCCAATTGCTCAACAACCTCATCAGGATCAACCACTTTATGCGGCTCAGCATAGAGCGACACAGTTCGAATATCAGTTGCCAAGATTTCGCCATTGCGATCATGCAAATCAGGGCGAGAGGCCAACAAGCGATCACTTGGCAATATGGAGGATACAGTCTCAGGAGATCTCAAGCCATATTCGACCAAGCGCCCGCCAACGACAACACACATCAGCGAAAATGCAATCATCGCAATGCCGATGCGATTACCCGTTCTGTTCGCATCGGAAACACGACTTGATGAGATCGCAATATCTTCACGATGCCCATCCAATGATACGCTTGCTTTTTTGCGGAAGAAATATTTCGAAAAGCTCATACTCTTTACTCCACCGCGCCTGTCAGGATTTGATCGGCAATCGCATTCGTCTCAACTTCCGGTTCCGGCTTAATACGGGGCAATTCATCATGCTGTACAATTTGATCAGCTTCTGTTGTGGTTAGCTGCAACTGGTCCTGGAAGACTTCAATCAATTTTTGCACACGCGACGGCTGGTTCAGCAAACTCCAATCCGCCTCCAACAAATCAATCGTGTCTTTGTAGGTTTTAATCTCAGCTTCTAACTTGCGAATTTCAGCCAATCGCTCTTCAGATTCATGCTTGATCTGAAACGTATATGCCGTTGCAGCGAGAACAGCGACAATGAGCAAAACTTCAAACGCTCGAAACATCTAGACCAACCCCGCAACTTTTTTAAGTGGATATAGATTTGGCAAGCCAAAGATCTTCATGTCGGACGACCCTGCTGGCGCATCGGTACGAATACCTGCACGTAATTTTGCTGAGCGCGCGCGAGGATTTTCTTCCGCTTCGCGTTTACTTGCCGCAATCATTGGCTTTTTGCCCAATTGTTCAAAACTTGCATCTGGCACTTCAACTTGCGGCAAGTGCCTCGAACCTGACACACGACCAAAGCGATCCGTGAAAAACTTCTTCACAATGCGATCTTCAAGCGAATGGAATGTGACAACAACCAATCGACCACCCGGTTTGAGCGCTTTCTCAGCAGCTAACAACGCCAGCGCCAATTGCCCAAGCTCATCATTGATATAAATACGCAAGGCCTGGAACACGCGTGTGGCAGGGTGAATACGATCCGTCATCTTACGGGGCGCTGCATTTGAAACGATCTTCGCCAATTGGCCAGTTGTGGTAATCGGCTCTTCGAGACGCGCCTGCTCAATTGCCCGCGCTATGCGTCCGGCTTTTTTCTCTTCACCATAAAAACCGAAAATGCGAGCCAATTCGTTTGACTTCAGCGTATTAACCACATCAGCTGCGCTCACCCCATTTTGCGCCATGCGCATATCCAGCGGCCCATCCTGCATGAAAGAGAACCCCCGCTCTGCCTGATCGATCTGCATGGAGGACACACCAATATCGAGCACAAAGCCGTCAAGCGAACCTTCATCTACGATATCTAGGATTTGTGAAAATTTCGCGTGATGCAGAGAAAGTTGATCAGCAAATTCTGCTCTAATCGCATCCGAATTTGCAATCACATCAGGATCCTGATCCGTCGCAACGACATTGGCATCTTTTTCCATCATGGCACGCGAATATCCGCCAGCACCAAATGTACCGTCGAAAATCGTCTTGCCTTTTTTTGGATCTAGTGCATCGATAACCTCTGAGAGAAGAACCGGAACATGACGAACTGGTCCGCCACTGACGTCTGCTGCCACATCGTCAAAACCCGCCAATATTCCGTTCCCTCGCCTCAGGTTGAACGAACCGATTGCTCCATCCGCTCGCGCCTGGTTTCGTCTTGCATCCTCGTTAATGCGGACGGTTCCCAGAGCTGAAAATAGTCCCCGCGACCCACAAAGGTCACTTGATTTGTAATGCCGGCAAAATCTCGAATGAAATCCGTGACTGCGAGCCGCCCTTCCCCATCGAGCTTCATAAAGACGCCGCCGCCATGGATCAGCAGTGACATCTTGTTGGCGTCCGGAGAAAACGGATCGCCCTGATCTATATGCCGCTCGAAACGCTCCAGAACCTCGGGACCTGCGATCGAAATCGCCGGAAACACAAAATCTTGGAACACATACAGATCTCGAATATCTAACCGAGTGAGAACAGTTCTGAAGGCCGACGGAACCGACACACGCCCCTTCGCATCCACCTTCTTTGTCACTTGCGACAAGAACCTGTTCATTACGCTTTACTACTATCCCTTTTGAGCCAAACCGATGCATTTGCCCCCTTGCAAATGATCGCGCGCACGTCTGCGCAGTTCTGACATCATGGTCGTTATTCACGTCGCTTCGGCCTCTTTTCAGCGCCACAAATTTTTGACCATCTGATACATATTGGGATAACATGGGCAAAATTGGGCGTCAATGGGAATTTATGTTTTATTAACGTTTCATTTCATTTTGATTATTCATATCTCGTTAAGATTAACGAAGTGTTAGGATTCCGATTCATTCAAGGCGCAGACAGCTTGAATCTGCGCCAATAACTCGCACTATTGGTGTGATAATTTTTACAAGAAAAAAATGTGTCAGTCGGCCTATAAGCCGGGTTCTGTTATTATTTCGCCAAAGGCAAAATTCATGCAACCATTCGTCTGGGGCACCGTTTACACGGTCAAATCGCCTCAAGCAACCTACCCGGATGACTAGCCTGGAAACTGCCGGTGCAATGCACCACGTCATCCCTATTTGGTTTTGCTCCCGGTGGGGTTTACACTGCCACTCTCGTTACCGATCATGCGGTGGGCTCTTACCCCACCTTTTCACCCTTACCCATCAAAGATGGGCGGTTTGTTTTCTGCTGCACTTTCCCTGGGGTCGCCCCCGCCGGACGTTATCCGGCACCGTTATTCCATGGAGCCCGGACTTTCCTCCCAAAACTGCCTAAAGCAATTTCAAGCGGTTGCCCGGCCAACTGACACGAGGCTAACTATAACATATCCAAACCAAATACCAGAAATAGAACACGATATTTGGCGCAAGGATACCTTACTTCAAAATAGCCTTAACACGCTGACAATATTTGGCCGAAACGGGGTTCATCTTTTTGGCATAATGACCAGCATTATACTTTAAGATTGCATCACATGTGGTGCCCCCGCCTCGACGATAAGCTTCACCTAAATATTTCATACCAAAAGCAATATTATTCTCCGGGTTATAGAGATTTTTTGTGGAACCCGAATACCCCATTCCGCGGGCGGTTGCTGGTTTTATCTGCATAAGACCGACCTCGCCCGCGGCCCCTCTAGCGCTCGCATTGTAATTGCTTTCGATCTGAACGACCGCGTGTGCCAAATCCAACGGCACACCATTCTCCTTCGCATGTTTCTTAATGAGCTTGTCATAAGGTGAAGCTGTATAACCTGACGCTGAACTTGTTGATTTAGTCGTCTTCTTAACGCTCTTAGTCACTTAAGATGTTTTTGTTTTTTTGTCGACTGATTTCTCATCACTTGTCGTTTGGCAAGCAGAAAGCATTAACGCGCTGCCGATCAGGCACGCAGTGACCAAAACTCTCATCAATTATTCCTTAAATCGTATTCTTAAACCGCGATCAAATCGCTCAATAAATATCGCGCTTCTAAACGGCGAAATTCAGTCGAAAATGTGGCTAAGGAGTAAAGATGTGTTTCAAATGTTTCAAAAAACAAACAATTTGCGATCAAGATAGTGCTGAAAGCAGTCGGTGAAGCGTTTCAATGGTCGACATATCCGCAATCCCATCCACCTTTTCGGGTCGGAAATGTCGTTGAAAGGCGATAATATCCAGCTCAGTGCGCGCATCAAACTCGCCAGTAATCTCCGTGCCATACCCATATAAAGACAACATGGATTGCAAGGCTTCAATTGGTTGACCAGTTTCCCCACGCATAAAATATCGACCGCTACGGATCGGCGAAGGCTCTACCAAATGCCCCACTCCGCTTGCATGCAATTCCTGCCAGGGAAACCATTCACCCGGATCGCGTTTTCGGTCAGGTGCGATATCGGAATGCCCCAGCACACGCTCTGGCACGATCTTATGGCGCTCAATGATAGATTTGGACAATTCGATAACAGATGAAATCTGTACCTGTGGGAATTCAGGGCTCCCAAAATCATGGCCTGGATTTGCGATCTCAATCCCAACCGAATGTGAATTGATATCTGTCACACCCTTCCAGATGCTTTGCCCCGCATGCCAGGCGCGGTCCTTTTCTCGCACCATTTGGGTGATTACGCCGTGCTCATCAACGATATAATGAGCGGAGACTTGAGACTCTTCCACACACAACCAATCGCGCGCGGCTTCTGCAGTTTCCATGGCGGTATAATGCAAAATAAGCATATCGGGACCATCTACATCCCGCCGTTCAACAAAATTGGGTGAAGGATGAACAATTGCGCCTTCAAAATCAGGGGCAAAATCAGGGGCAGACTTTTCTTCAGATGGCATTAGCCAGGAACCTGCATTTTCTTCACAGCTTCAAAAGCAAGATTTAGTCTTGCCATGCGCTCACTTGCCATGGATAAAAATTCATCCGGCACACCACGGGCACGTAAATTATCCGGATGGCTCTTTTTGGCCAATTCACGATAGCGTCGTTTAATCTCATCAAATGGCGTTTGCTTGGTTACACCAAGAACCGCAAACGGGTCCATCCCATCTGGATGCACATGGCGTGCGGAAATTTGTGAGAAATGGGCTTCATCCAGCCCAAATATTTCAGCGATATGGTGAAGCAATTGCTCTTCACGCTCATGGATAACGCCATCAGCCTTGGCAATGTGATAAAGACCGTCCAAAACATCCTGAAGGACGGGGCAATTGCTGCCCCCTGAACTGCAGAGAACAGACAATCTGGCTGCGTAAACTTCATAACCCGCCACATCTTGTTTCGCCAAATTGTAAAGCCTTGAAACGTGCTCCGCTTCATCGTCTGGAATTTCAAAAATATCCTGGAATGCCGCAACTTCAGCTTCGGTGACAACACCGTCAGCTTTTGCCATTTTCGCAGATAATGCAATCAGCGCAACGGAAAACGCAACTTTTTGCCGTGTTTCAGGATCACCCTCAAACACGGTTCGCACGGCTTCAACAATACTGGAAACAACGCTTTTGGCGGTCTCGCCAACTCTGTCTAAAATTTCGCAAATCGATAACATGGAATTTCTATACAATAATACTCATGTATTATCGAGCAAATTCTGCACGACCTCACTTATATGTGAATTTCTTTGAATTAGACGAGGACTTAAACCGATCGTTTAGCGCTTCCGACAATGTCGCCCTTTATCAAGAGGCGCTTGAATTCCATTAGGCATTTGACTTGTTCAGCATGTTCAACACCGTGAAGAATGACGCGCAAATTCATGCAATCAGCCAAGCGTACGATATTAACAAGCAGTTCATAAGAGCTGTCATCAAAAGCAATATCCTTTACCCAGTTTCGCCCTAGGATCAAATACGTATTTTTAAGCTTCTTGCCCAAACCAAAATTGCTGATATCGCCACTCAACCCTTGCGACGCGATGCGCACCCCCATACGGATCAATTCATCCAGGCTGTTTTCCATGAGTTGCGCATTGTCCGAACGGTGTAGAGTATCAAATGAAAAGACAAAATCATGACCATCCAATTCGTGCTCTTTCAACAATTGCGCAAAATAACCGGTAAAGGTTGGATCAAGCAACTGGTCAGAATCCAAATGCAAAACAACTGTATTGCGCTTTGTCAAAGCGGCCATCACTTTCATTGCGCGTTCTAAGACCGCACGATCAAATTGAACGATCAAGCCTGTTTCTTTCAATATGTCCATATATTGACTGTCTTCGAAATCGCCAAATTCAGGATTGCGGCTCTTCACGCTTACATCAAACATGGTGACAGCTAAATCAGATGCATAAGCAATCGGCTGAAATTCAAGATCAAAATCCGCTGTAAAAATCATTTTGCGCAGTGCTTGCTTAAAATCCTGTTTCAGACGGGATTCCTGTTCCATCTGTTCGCAGAAGAACCGATGTGCGGAACCAGAAACGGTTTTGGCCTTATAAAGCGCCATATCCGCACGCTGCAGTAATGTGCCAATATTGTCATCGCTTTCGCGAGCCCAAGTTATCCCAACACTGCCCCCACCTTCGATCTCAGATTGATCGATTTGGTAGGGATGAGACAAAACCTGAATAAGTTTTGTGCAAAATTCATCAACCTGTACGAAAGTGGGACCACCCGTCCATGTAATAACAAACTCATCGCCACCCAAACGGTAGCATTTCAACTTCTCTGACGATAAGCCGCGTAAACGATTAGCGAGCTCGCACAGCATCTTATCACCCGCTGCATGACCTAATGTGTCATTGATGAACTTGAAACGATCAAGATCAAGCAACATAAGTGCACATCTTGTATCTTTGGAATAAGGTTGCTTGAAAACTTCCATCGTATCTTCGATCAAACCACGACGGTTTCTGAGACCAGTTAGCTGGTCCTGATATGCGATTTGTTCAAGCTCTTGAACTTCGTTAGTCTTTGATATTTCAGCAATATGCGCTGACATGGGAACACCGCTTGCTACTAAAACAAGGTCTAAATCTGTCGTGTTAAATGCAGGCATAGAATAATCACCAACAATTAAACCAATAATTGTCAGCAACACCAAACTCAACAATGTCATCGCTGGGCACACGTAACCATCACGCATATAACTATCCAGCGGAAACCATTTTAACTTCATGTTAAACGCTCCCATTCGCGTCGGACGATATATTACGTGGTTTAATCAATTCTTACTTGATGTCATAACGCGTGAACTTGATATGATTTATGGTTAATGAAATATTAAGCACTCACCCATCATCAATGGCCCCAAAATTGTTAAACTATGGCCTTATTGAACATCGGGCTATAGACTAAATGCGAGGAATCAAACTGATGTGGAGAGCGGTTTTGCCAATTTTTTCAAACAGAAATCTATCTATTTTGCTTGCGACAGGATTTATTGCAGGTTTTTCAAGCTTGCCAAATCAAGCGCATGCGGCGTCATGTGGCGGCAAACTTTCAACCTTTTTGCAAGGTGTGAAGAAGGAAGCCATCGCCGAAGGCATTAGTAAAAAAGCTGCTGACACTGCGCTTCGAAATGCACAAATTAGCCGAAAAGTCTTGTCCCGCGATCGCGCACAAGGCGTATTTAAACAAACATTCCTGCAGTTTTCCAAGCGCTCGGTTAGTCAAAACCGCTTGGATCATGGGGCTAAAAACTTACGCAAATATGCGTCCACCTTTAAACGCGCAGAACAAGAATTTGGCGTACCGGCGCCTGTCATCGCTGCCTTTTGGGGGCTTGAAACGGATTTCGGCGCTTTCCAAGGCGATTTCAACACCATGAATGCCCTTGTAACTTTGGCGCATGATTGCCGTCGTCCAGAACTCTTCAGACCGCAACTTATCTCAGCCATTAAAATGGTTGAAATGGGTGACCTGTCCCCATCGAAAATGACAGGGGCCTGGGCTGGTGAAATCGGACAAGTACAAATGCTCCCGGAAGATATTGTTCGTTATGGTACAGATGGCGATGGTGACGGTCGTGTTAATCTTAAGAAAAGCTCACCAGATGCAATCCTAACAGCCGCTGCCTTTATTCAAAGTCTTGGTTGGAAACGAAATCAACCATGGATCATGGAAATCACCCTCCCCGGTGGCGCATTTCCATATGAAAAATCAGGTCTTCGCAAAGGCATGACCACAGGCGACTGGGCTAATCTTGGTGTAACCGCCCGAAATGGCAGTCTGCCAAGTGCATCACTCCCAGCGGATCTCTTGCTGCCACAAGGTCGCAAAGGTCCTGCATTTTTAGCGTTCCCAAATTTTGATATTTATCTCGAGTGGAACAAGAGCTTCATTTACACAACATCAGCGGCCTATTTTGCGACGCGGCTGGGTGGTGCGAAGCGTTATAATGCAGGCAATCCAGATCAGGGTTTAAGTGATGCGCAAATGAAACAGCTTCAAAATAATTTGGTTTCTCGCGGTTATGATGTCGGTAAGATCGATGGCATCTTGGGCAGCAAAACTCGCGCCGCTGTTCAGGCTGAACAACTTCGACTTGGTATGCCAGCGGATGCTTGGCCAACACCAAGCCTGTTGAACAAATTGTAGAAAACACATGTCTCTATTTGCACCGCAATCCGTTCGCTCAAATCTGCTTGATCGGGATCAGAACAACACTGATCCCGATAGAATCTTGCAGAGATCATGGGAGCGTGTGGACGAGGCAGAAAAAGGCGTTCAAGCCTTTGCTTGTCTGTCAGATAAAAGACAAACTACTAACAAAGGCCCTCTCTCAGGCGTTGCAGTTGGCGTGAAAGATATTTTCGACACCCATGACTTGCCAACGGCATATGGCAGTGAAATTTATCAAGACAACCAACCAAAAGTGGACGCTGCCATCGTCGCCATGCTTCGATCCAAAGGCGCATCAATCATTGGTAAGACCACCACAACGGAGTTTGCGTTTTTTAAACCGACGAAAACAAAAAATCCGAGTAATATAGATTACTCACCGGGTGGCTCATCCGCAGGTTCAGCGGCGGCCGTTGCAGCTGGAATGGTCGCCGCTGCCATTGGTACGCAAACCGGTGGATCCATGGTCAGACCTGCAGCATTTTGCGGAGTTGCAGGGTTTAAACCCAGTTATCGAATTTTGCCGACCACAGGCATGAAATATTTTGCGCAGAGCCTCGACACTGCAGGAACCTTTGCAAAATCAGTCGCAGATGTCGCAATATTTACAAGTCTTCTAACGGATCGAGATCTTGAAATAGAAGAGATTAATCCATCCGATATTCGCATCGGTATCTATCAAAATGATATTTTGTCCGAAGCAAGTGGTGATATGATCGCGGCCTTTGAACAGGCAGCGACAACTGCTGAAACAGCCGGCTTTAAACTTGTGAACCTCGACGAACCAGCTGAGCTGAAAAAAGCCCATGAACTCCATTCCACCATTCAATGTTTTGAAGCTGCGCAAGCATTAGGTCCAGAATTCGCACTTTATCCAGAACTGCTGAGCGATAAGATCAAAGAAGCAATAAATGAAGGCATAGCGATTTCTCCTGCAGAATATGACAATGCGCGCAGGTCAGCTAAAAACGCACGCCGAAAAACGCATTCGCTCTACGACGATGTCGATGTCATTCTCACACCTTCTGCCCCTGGTGCAGCACCCAAAGGTTTTGCGACAACAGGCGTTGCAACATTCAACAAATTATGGACGCTCATGGGCAGTCCATGCGTGAATATTCCGGCTTTTCGCGATGGAAATAACATGCCGCTCGGCATCCAAGCTGTCGGAAAGTTTGGACGTGATAAGCAAACATTATCAATCGCACATGCTTTACAAGCTGCGTTCGAAAAGTCTGCCTAAATCTAAGGTTTAAGCGGCTTTTTGATTTAGTGTATCTTTTGGCTTCGCGTTCTGGCGAAGACCCAACAAATGGCACACCGCATAAACGAGCTTTGCGCGGTTCATTGTGTAAAAATGAAACTCTTCAAAGCCACGATCTGCTAGATCCATAACCTGTTCAGCCGCAACAGCTGACGCGACAAGGGAACGAATTTCAGGATCATTTTCCAAGCCATCAAACCGGTTTGCCAACCAAGTTGGAATAGACGCACCGCACATATTGGCAAATTTCTCAACCTGCGCGAAATTATGCACTGGCAAGATACCAGGCACGACAGGAATATAAATACCTGCTTTGCGGACACGCTCCACATAACGCTCGAAATGATCATTATCAAAGAAGAACTGTGTGATCGCACGCGTTGCGCCGTTATCGACTTTGCGTTTGAGCATATCAAGATCAGTCATGAAGTCAGGGCTTTCAGGATGCTTCTCCGGATAAGCAGAAACTGAGATCTCGCATTCACCCATGGCCGTTAACCCGGCTGTTAATTCCGCGGCGTTGGCGTAACCATCAGGATGCGGTTGATATTGTGTGCCAATTCCGCCAGCAGGATCACCGCGCAGTGCAACGAAATGACGAACACCTGCATCACGAAATTCTTTAGCGACATCATAAACATCACCACGACTTGCATCCACGCAAGTTAGATGTGCAGCCGGAGCAACATTGGTTTCTTCAATGATGTGTTTGACTGTTGCCAGTGTTGGCTCTTTAGTTGAGCCACCCGCCCCATAAGTCACAGACACAAATTCAGGGCCAAATGGTGCTAGTTTTGAAATACTCTCCCAAAGCTGTTCTTCCATTTTTCCAGATTTCGGCGGAAAGAATTCAAATGACACGCGAATTTTATCGCTATTTGCGGGGGCTCCAAAACGGTTAGATAATACCATTTGATTATTTCCTATTCTACGCAGTACTAGCGCTGTTATCGCCAGCCATTAAAATTCTTGGGTCTTTACCGAGCCATATCGATACAGTGAGTGCTTTGTCCTGGCTTTGACCGGAAGAGAGATCAGAGATCTTTTCAACATCCAAGCCATTCGCAGTCATCCAACCGCTCATAACTTCATGGCTAAAGCCTAAACGCGCATGAGCAAAATCATTGCGCATATATTCAAGTTCATGCGGTGCAAAATCAATGATGACCAAACGACCGCCCGGTGCGAGCATCTTGCACGCTTCGTTAATCGCTGGTGCCGGATCATGCAGGAAGTGCAAGACTTGATGAATAACAATCAGATCAAAGCTCTCGCGTTCGAGCGCCAAATTAAAGATGTCGCCCTGACGGACCGATGCATGGGTAATACCAGCTTGATCTAGCTTGTTACGCGCAATCGTCAACATATCGCGGCTGGCATCAATGCCTAAACCTTTGCGATATTGATCCTTGAACAGCTCCAAAATACGGCCGGTGCCTGTGCCCAAATCCAACAGCGAGTCAAACGGTGTGGTGCCAATCAGCTTGCAAAGCTCGGCTTCCACTTTCGCTTCAGAGACATGGTGCTTGCGAATTTCTTCCCATTTCTCAGCATTTTGCGAGAAATATTCTTGAGCACGGCTCGCACGGGCGCTTTTAACGGCTTTCAAACGTTCGACATCATGCTGAAGCATGCGGTCATCCTGTGCGACAGCATCAATAATGCTGTGGACAATACTGGATGTGCGTCCTTCATCGATCAATCTGAAATAAGCCCAAGCCCCTTCTTGATAGCGTTCAATCAAGCCAGCTTCACCAAGTAATTTTAAATGACGAGAAATACGGGGTTGCGATTGACCCAAAATTTCGGTCAAATCACTCACCGTCAGATCTCCATGTGCGAGCAAAATCAACAAGCGCATACGCGTTGTCTCACCTGCTGCTTTAAGCAAGTCAATCGCGTCGTCCATTTTCAATTTTGGCAAATCTAACATCGCGCCCTCAAAAAGATATAAAGATATGTTTATATCATTTTCGAGAAAAATGCAAGATCCAAAAATAAAAAACCTCGGATAAGACCAAACTCATCCGAGGTTCATTTTAAATGCGGTGATGATGTTATCGTGTCAAACGCTTATAAGTCACACGTTTTGGATTAACCGCATCAGCGCCAAGACGACGGATTTTGTCTTGCTCATAGTCTTCAAAGTTTCCTTCAAACCACTCAACATGGCTATCCCCTTCAAAGGCAAGAATATGCGTTGCCAAGCGATCAAGGAACATACGATCGTGGGAAATGATAACGGCGCAACCAGCGAAACTTTCAAGCGCATCTTCAAGCGCTGCCAAAGTTTCAGTGTCCAAATCGTTGGTCGGCTCATCGAGTAGGATGACATTGCCGCCGGATTTGAGCATTTTCGCTAAATGCACACGGTTTCTTTGACCACCAGACAGATCACCAACTTTTTGCTGCTGGTCACCACCTTTAAAGTTAAATGACGAGCAATAAGCGCGGCTATTCACTTCGTGCTTACCGAGCTTGATAATATCATTGCCGCCAGAAACTTCTTCCCAGACGGTTTTGCTGCCATCAAGCGCATCGCGCGACTGATCAACATAAGAGAGCTCAACCGTTTCACCAATTGTGATTGAACCTGAATCTGGTGTTTCCTGTCCCGTAATCATGCGGAACAGGGTTGATTTACCCGCGCCGTTTGGACCGATCACACCAACGATACCGCCTGGAGGCAATTTGAACTCCAAATTCTCAATCAGCAGCTTGTCGCCATAGGCTTTAGACAGGCCTTCCGCCTCGATCACAACATTCCCCAAGCGTTCGCCGACTGGAATGATGATCTGCGCGTCGCCCGGACGCTTATCCGCCGCTGCTTTGACCAATTCATCATAGGCTTTAATACGTGCTTTGGATTTTGCCTGACGTGCTTTCGGGCTGGATTGGATCCAGCTTTGCTCGCTCGAAATCGCGCGTTGACGAGAAGCCTCTTCACGACCCTCTTGCGCCATACGCTTGGCTTTGGCTTCAAGATAAGCTGTATAATTGCCTTCATATGGAATGCCGCGACCACGGTCGAGTTCCAGGATCCAACCTGTGACATTATCAAGGAAGTAACGATCGTGGGTGATCATCAACACAGAACCAGGATATTCGCGCAGGTGCTTTTCAAGCCACGCAATGGTTTCCGCGTCCAAGTGGTTGGTCGGCTCATCGAGAAGAAGCAGATCAGGCTGGCTAAGCAAAAGCTGACAAAGCGCCACACGACGAATTTCACCACCGGATAGATTTTCAACAGAACTGTCGCCGGGAGGACAACGCAAGGCTTCCATTGCCATCTCAACTTGGCTGTCCAAATCCCAAAGATTTTGACTATCGATGACGTCCTGCAACTGCGCGCCTTCATCTGCAGTTTCATCCGAATAGTTCATCATCAATTCGTTATAGCGATCAAGTATGGCTTTCTTTTCAGCCACACCTTCCATCACATTTTCAAAAACTGTTTTGCTTTCATCAAGCTTTGGTTCTTGTGGCAAGTAGCCGCGCGTTGCGCCTTCGGCGAGCCACGCTTCACCGGTAAACTCATTATCCAAACCGGCCATGACACGTAAGACGGTCGACTTACCTGCACCGTTTGGACCCAAGATACCGATCTTTGCATCCGGGTAGAATGAAAGGTGGATATTCTCCAACACCTTTTTAGAACCATAGGACTTATTGAGCCCTGACATGTGATAAATAAACTGACGCGCCATATAAACTGCCCTGTTTGAATGAAATCTTTTCCGCACATGTAAGAGATTTGCGCGCTTCGAGCAATGAATGATTTTTATTCAGTGAGCTTTGACTTGAATATTCCACTAAAACTCGCCAGATAGATCGAAACTTAGGATAAGCGAGATCGTTAATGGCCAAAATACGCGAACAAAACCTGACCTCAACTACAGGGGCTCAGCTGCATATTCGCTCTTGCACCACCAAGAAGGCACCCAAAGCGGTCATTCAGATCAATCATGGATTGACTGAACATTCTGGTCGCTATGAGCATTTTATGAAGTTTTTGGCCAAACATGGTTATCATTCTATTGCGCATGATCATCGTGGACATGGCTTAACGAAAGCAGAAAATCTGCCATTTGGGCAATTTTCAAAACGCGACGGTGGGCGAAAAGTCATCAAAGATGTGCGCTTTATTCACCAAATGATCCGAACGGAGCATCCCGATCTTCCCATCATCTGTTTTGGCCATTCTATGGGCGGGCAGATTGCCACAAATTATGTGTTGCAAAATCCGAAATCCGCACAAGGGCTCGCGATATGGAACACCAATTTCAAAATCAGCCAATATGCAAGCTTTGCCAAAATGGCTTTGTTTCTTGAAGCCTTTTTCAAGGGCTCAGATGTCCCAAGCCTGCTCATGTCGAAAATGACATTTGAAGCCTGGTCGAAATCGATCAAAAATTCAAAGTCTGGTTATGATTGGCTCACCCATGATGAAGAAATGATCGAAAAGATCGCCAATGATGAATTGGGTGGCTGGCCACCAAGCATTGAAATGTGGCGAGCTATATTGGATTTCATTCTCAAAGGTGCCAATCCGAATGCAATTAAAGCCTTGGATAAGGCGTTCCCTATTCAACTCGTTGGAGGCGAACAAGATCCGGCGACCGAATTTGCCAAAGGTGTTGATTGGTATGGGCGATTGCTTGACGATTGCAGCATGACAAATGTGCAAGTGATTAAATATCCAGACTGCCGCCATGAAACGCTCAATGAATTAAACCGCGATCTCGCGATGAGTGATTTTGTGGATTGGGCCGATAAGCTGGTCAATAATCTTTAAGTTTTGAAATCAACTCTTGGCAAAGTGACATTGATTTTGCTACCACGCACATAGATTGCATCAAAACCTGCGGAGCGCTGTAAATGCTGGAAGGCCTGTTTACACTCGATAATCTTACAACTTTTCTGATTCTAACGGCACTTGAAACCGTTTTGGGTTTTGACAACCTGCTCTACATCACACTGGAAGCAAAGAAGGTTGACCCGGCTCGAGAGCGCGTTTTGCGTCGCTGGGGTATTATTCTCGCGATTGTCTTGCGGATCGTGCTGCTCTTTGTTGTGTTACAGCTCATCAGCGCCTTCCAAGATCCGATTTTTGATATCGCGCTGCCGTTCTTCTCCGCATCGGTAAGTGGCCATGCATTGATCGTGCTCGCTGGTGGTTTGTTCCTGATGTACACTGCAGTGAAAGAAATTTACCACATGATCGGTGTGCCAGATCTTGAAAATGAAGGCACGCGCGCAGTTCGCAAATCTTTTGCTTCAGCACTTTTCTGGATCGTTGTCATGAACACCGTATTCTCCTTCGACACGGTTCTGTCTGCGGTTGCGCTAACAAACAACTTAATTGTTATGACTTCTGCGATTGTGATTTCTGGTATCTTGATGGTGGTGATGGCAGAATCTGTAGCGAAATTCCTTGAGAGAAACCGCATGTACGAAGTACTGGGTCTGTTTGTGCTACTGATCGTTGGTATCGTTCTGATTGCCGAAGGTGGCCATATTGCCCATCTTAACTTCTTCGGCTTCCCAATTGAGCCAATGTCAAAAGCAACGTTCTACTTCGTGCTCTTTGCGCTTGTAGCGGTCGAGATTGTTCAAAGCCGCTACCAAAAGAAATTGCTTGCGGAAAAAGAGCGTGAGCAAACCGGTACAAACTTTTAATGTTTAGCGGACGATCAGGCTTAAACTAGATATCAATATCAAGCTGTATGGCGAGCATATCGCCATGCCCTATTTTCGCTTTCTTGCGAATATCAGCTTTAATAGGCAGGAAGTAACAGCCTGATTTGCTATCAGGGAACAAGGATGTTTTCCAGACCTCTTCGCCCAAAGTCACCTTCACACGGATCGAGCCAAACCCCGGCGTTTTAGATTGCACAAAAGCTTTGATATGCTCGGAATAATCCTTTGGCACAGTGACAAAATGCCAGCTATCTCCCGTCACGCGCCACAACTCGCCTTCAAATTCATAATTAAGATCTGACATAACCGCTCTTTTTGTCTCGCTCCTGCGCATATTTTACAAAATCCTGATAGGTCTTACCTGCCTCATGCGGAAAGTTCTCATAAACCAGATCGCAGGACACAATCTGATCAATGCGAAATGATCGAAACGCAACCCGCTTTTCGCACCAGGCCGATACCGTCCATACCCGCCCCCAATATTCCAAACCCAAGGGCCAGATAATACGTGTAGAGACATTGTCTGACTTATCACGATAGTCCAGCGTCAGTTTTTCACGTTTATCAATCGCATTGCGAACAATCCCAAGCCACTGCTTAGTATCCTCTTCGTTCCAAACGCGAATGTTGGCTGCAGAATTAACTCGCACATAAGTTCGTTCACCGGGCAGCGCGTCAGCTATTTTGATCGCCGCCTCTTCAGCCGCCTGCGCTAATTCGTGATCTGCAACAGCCTTCACAAGATCAGCCCCCATTTGCAAAGCTTTCAATTCCAAAGGAAGAAAGTGCAAAGGGGGGATATCAATCGGCTGGCTGATCAGATAACCAACACCGCGCTCGCCTTCAATGGGAACGCCGGAGGCCATCAAACCTGCAATATCGCGGTAGATCGTTCGTTGAGATACGCCCAACTCGCCTGCAATAAATTCAGCCGTGCGCAGTCTCTGACCGCGCAACAACTGTATAATTTCAAAAAGGCGATCGACCTTGCGCAATAGGCTCTCCTAGCAGGACGCTTTCACATCCAAATGCTTAATTTTAAGTGACTTTTGATCGATCACTGCCAACAGCGCATGGTTACGTTCATCGGCCATGAAGTTGGCAGATGCAGCTTCAGCTGACGCCATATCGTCCCATTCAACGATATCCATCCATTGGCCATTGTCATTGGCAACCACAGTGCGTTTGATAAAACCAGACTGATCTTCAGCAAAGGCCAAGGATTGTTTGTTTGCCTCAACCGCCTGCTCGACAGTCGCATCTGAATTCAACTCGTAGCTGACAACCTCAAAAATTTTACTCATCATTATCTCCTGAATGTTTCATCCGTTATTGGAATAATGATGGATATATATTATCCCTACTGACACCTTTTGTCAGTAGGGATTTTAAACTCAACTTTTTCTTTACTAAGACGTTAAATCTTCCGCCAACATCAACGCATTATTATCCGGGTCAAAAAATGTTGCGGTTTTCACCATGCCTTCAACGACCATGGTTTCACCATCGAATTTAACCCCAGCGCCTTCCAAGGCGCTACGTGCCGTGTCCATATCGTCCACCCCGAAGACCGGCACGGAATTACCTGGATTAGGTTCGCCCTGCTCGCCTTGACCCAATGTGACACCTTCTGTCATGGTCTTCATCTCACTCCAACCCAATTCGTCGGCATGATAAAATGGTTCAAACCCGAGCTTTTCTTCATACCACTTTGCGCTTGAATGTCTGTCACTGACTGAGATTGCGAATGTGATAGTATTATTTAGCGAAACAAGTGCCATGGTACTTTCCTTTTTTACAATAAATATATATACTATATTTTATGGACATTAATCTACTTGTCAAGATCACACAACGCGCGTGGGCAATGAATATTCTAGCGCTTATGCATGAAGGTACTGCCGGACGGCAGGCGACACTGCTTGCAAAGACGGGCGCAGGTCGCACGGCGTTTGCTCAAAGCCTTCATCATTTGATTGAATTGAAGCTTATCGAGCGCAATCCTGGGCATGGCCATCCACTGCGACCGGAATATCGTTTAACCGAACTGGGTAAATATATGGCGGAACGCGCCAACAATATCAGCCATATTGAAACTGATAGTTCTGACAAAACATTGCTACGACGCGCTTGGACATTGCCAATTTTGGCGATCAGCACAAAGCCCATCTACTTTGGTGGTCTTAAAAATCAGCTTCTTCCCATTACGGATCGCGCGTTATCACAATCACTCAAGCAGCTCGAAGCCTGTCGATGGATCCAAAGAGATGTTGATATATCCCAAAGACCCGCGCGATCGCTTTATCAAGCACAGGGAACAGGATCAGAAATCGCGCAATTGATCAGTGCATAACAAAAAAGCCTGACACAAATTGCATCAGGCTTTTAGAATTTTGATGAGATCGCTGTTTAGCTATCTAGGAAGCTGCGTAGTTTTCGTGAACGGCTAGGATGTTTCAACTTACGCAACGCTTTCGCTTCGATCTGACGAATACGTTCGCGCGTCACGCTAAACTGCTGGCCTACTTCTTCCAAAGTGTGGTCCGTATTCATACCGATACCAAAACGCATCCGTAAGACACGCTCTTCACGTGGTGTCAGCGACGCAAGAACGCGTGTTGTTGTCTCACGCAAGTTTGCCTGGATCGCAGCATCAATTGGAAGGATTGCATTCTTATCCTCAATGAAATCACCCAAATGGCTATCTTCTTCATCACCCACAGGCGTTTCAAGAGAAATAGGCTCTTTCGCGATTTTGAGCACCTTGCGCACTTTCTCAAGCGGCATGGCAAGCTTTTCAGACAATTCTTCTGGTGTCGGTTCACGACCAATCTCATGCAACATCTGACGAGATGTCCGCACAATCTTGTTGATGGTCTCAATCATGTGCACAGGAATACGGATTGTTCTCGCTTGGTCAGCAATAGAACGCGTGATTGCCTGTCTGATCCACCAAGTCGCATAAGTTGAGAACTTATACCCACGGCGATATTCAAACTTATCAACCGCTTTCATCAGGCCAATATTGCCTTCCTGAATAAGGTCAAGGAATTGCAAACCGCGATTGGTGTATTTCTTAGCGATCGAAATCACCAAACGAAGGTTGGCTTCCACCATTTCCTTCTTCGCAATACGCGCTTCGCGCTCACCTTTTTGCACCATGTGCACGATACGGCGGAATTCAGAAATTGAGATACCTGTTTCTGTTGCCAGATTTTGGATCTCGCCGCGAAGGTCAGTAATCTTTATTTCTTCAGCATCCGCAAGCTCTTGCCAGCCTTTGGTTTTCAAAGCAGCAATCATCTCCATCCAATTCGGATCAAGCTCTGAACCTTGATAATGCTTCAAGAAGTCTTCACGAAGAACGCCATAGCTTTCCGCTAAGCGCAACAAGCGGCCTTCATTTTGAACAAGACGCTTATTAATGTCGTAGAGCTGCTCAACAAGTGCATCAATTCTGTTTTGATTAAGCGCTAGTGACTTCACAGCGCTGATCAGAGAATCTTTAAGCTCTTTATACTTCTTCTCCTGCGCAGGCGACAATTCATCATTGTCATGGTCCGCCATGCTGGATTCAACTTGCTGATCCTGCAATTTACGCAGGCTGAAATATGTGTCCGCGATGAGATCAAGCGTTTCCATGACTTGTGGGCGAAGCTCACCTTCCATCGCAGCAAGCGATAGATTTGCTTCATCTTCATCATCGTCATCTTCTTCAATCGAACTGCCTTCACCACCGACATCGGTCACATCATCGGCGCGCTTGCGCTCAGCCATGCGTTTTTCTTTTTCTTCAGCCGCTTTACGATCAGCTTCGATCTTTTCAGGGCTTTGGAATTGTGGCGCAGCTTTCGCTTCAGGGCCAGAATATGTGGTCTCCAGATCAATGATCTCGCGAAGAAGCGTGATCTCTTCATTCAGCTCTTCACGCCAAATGATCAGCGCTTGGAAAGTCAGTGGGCTTTCACACAAACCAGCAATCATAGTTTCGCGACCAGCTTCGATGCGTTTAGCAATCGCAATCTCGCCTTCACGAGACAGCAATTCAACAGAACCCATTTCGCGTAAATACATGCGAACTGGATCATCTGTCCGGTCGGTTGGTTCTTTTTTCTTAGCTTTGGCAAGCGCTGTGCCTGTTGCTGTTGCAACTTCCGTGCCCGTCGCAGGTGTTGCAGCTGCAGCTTCTTCTTCAGCCACATCTTCTTCATCAACAACATTGACGCCCATTTCTGAGAATAAGGACAAGATGTCTTCAATTTGCTCAGAGCTTACTTCTTCAGAAGGCAAAACCGAATTGATTTCGTCCATGGTTACATAACCACGTTTTTTTACCGTCTTAATTAGCTTCTTTACCGCGCCATCAGAAAGATCGATCAATGGACCATCTGGACCACCTTCACGTTCATTTTCTTTTTCGTCATTTTTTTCTTGTGCTTTAGTTGCCATCAGCCAGCCATTTCCTCGCAAAAACTGAGATCGTTACAAACCAAATAAACCAAGTTTATTCGTTGCCGCGAATCACCTACGGCAATATGATCAGTCGATGCTTAATTCCTGATTAACTTAGGATACCCATTCAGTAGGTGATTCCTGTAAAAATGCGCCACGTCAAGTACTTTTCGCCAAAACGGCCTATTTCGATGCTTCAAACGCAATATTTATAGCTCCACAACGCAAAATCACTTTATTTTATGTGACTCCATTTGGTGTCGTGTAAAACAAATTCAAGCCTACATATCGAGAGAATCAGCCATAATTCAAAAAATATCGAAATTTTGGCAATTCACGTAGGATAATCTTTCCCAATTGAGAAATATTAGCTCCGTTTTTTTCCTCTTCCAGACAAAACACCAAAGCCGTCAATAATCGCTTCCTGACTTTCAAGACGAATGACTTCTTCTTGAACTTGATGTAGCGCCGCAATGAGCCCAGGAACAGAATTTTCATCGCCCTCTTCTGTGGCAATAGCGATATCTCGCTCCAACTCATTCTTTTGCCATTTAAGTGAACGCGTACGCTGGTTTAGCGAGAAGGCTTGCATAAACCCATCGCGCGCGTCTTCAGGTGCAGCATCAGCCATCACCTGCCAGAGCCGTAATTGGCGCATTTGTTTTTCCAAACGCTCTATAACTGGCTCCATATCTCTTTGTGTGAGATACAGCATCATCTCATCGCGAGTTAAACGATTACCGCTCGCGCAGGCTTCCTGCATAATTTGCCACAAACGCTGCAGTTCTTTGTTTTCCAGTTCGAGTTCCATCAGGATATCAAAATCATCAATCAGCATATGTGGATGGCTAATGATCGTAAAAACAAGCGCACTTTCACGCGACAAAGGCAAATCAGACCGTCCACTGACTAAACCAGAGCGCCGCAATCGATCTGACGCCTGCATGGATCCTGCACCGCCATTACGACCATTTTGGTATCTGTTATTCTGATTTCCTGAATTGTAACTACGGTTACTTTGCCCCTGGTTTATGTTCTTATTGGAGAAAAACCCACGCAAACGATCGCGAATATCTTGCTGGTAATGATGCTTGATACTCTCATCCTGAATGACAGAAATAATTTGGCGGAACCGTTTCTCAAGGTCTGCTTTGCTTTCAGGCGTATCGTAAACGCCCCGATCTGCTTCACGGCTCCAAACCATCTCAACCAGACCACGGGCGTTTTTAATCACCTCATCAAAGCCGGAACGGCCCTCTTCTTTGACGAGATCATCAGGGTCTTTGCCCTCTGGTAGAACTGCAAATCGCACAGATTTACCCGGCGCAAGCATCGGTAAAGCTAAATCAATGGCACGATCGGCGGCACGCTGACCTGCGCCATCTCCGTCAAAGCATAAAACAGGTTGATTTGAAACGCGCCACAATAAGCGCAATTGATTTTCAGTCAGCGCAGTCCCCAGCGGCGCAACAGCATTTTCAATGCCTGCTTGGTGAAGCGCAATCACATCCATATAGCCTTCAACAGCGATCAGAGGGATATCATCATTTTTGATCGAGCGACGCGCACGCGCATAGTTAAACAAGACATTGCTTTTATGAAACAATTCGGTCTCGTTTGAATTAAGATATTTCGCTGGCGCAGACGGATCCATTGCCCGTCCGCCAAAGGCAATTGTTTTCTCACGCGACGATGGGATTGGAAACATGATCCGGTCGCGAAAACGATCATAAGAAACCGCAATATCAGGCCCATGAACCACAAGACCGCACGCCTCGATAAGTCCTTTGTCCACACCTTGCTGGGATAAATACTCTTTAAGCGCATTTCTGCTGTCATGCGCAAAACCAAGTCTAAAGGTTGATATCGTCTTTCCTGATAGACCTCGATCTCTTAAATATGCGCGCGCTTTAGCGCCGGGAGCTTGCTGAAGTTGTTGTTCGAAATAACTCGTTGCCATTTCCATAACATCTTCAAGGGTCGCCCGCTTTTGCTCTCGATGGGCTGATTCTGGGTCAGGAGCTGGCAGTGTAACACCGGCTTGATCCGCAAGTCGCGTGACCGCTTCAACGAAGCTAAGCCCCTCATAAGACGTAAGAAATTTAAAATGATCACCTTTTTCACCGCAACCGAAGCAGTAATAGCGACCCTTTTTATCTTCACAGTGGAAACTTGGCGATTTTTCACCATGAAACGGACAACAAGCCCAAAAGTCACCGCGTGGTGCATTGGTTTTCTTGCGATCCCATGTGACATGACGGCCGATAACTTCCGAAATTGGGATTCGGTCACGTAACTCATCAAGAAAATTGTTAGAAAATCGCAAAAATGCCTCCAAGCGTCGATATCCATATAGCATAAATATCTGGAGGCGTTTTGGCTAGAATCTCAAATTACGTCAAGCCATTTCATAAAATAGAATATTGGATAATTAGCGAATGAGACCTAAGCGCATGGAGCGAACAACCGCCTGTGTCCGATTAACACATTCGAGTTTCTGCACAGCCAACATCGCATAATGGTTCACTGTATGCTCAGACAATGACATGATTGTTGCGATCTCAGCGCTGGTCTTACCTTCAGCAATCCATTGCAAAACTTCGTTTTCACGCTGTGAAATATTCGCATCAGATGTTTGACTGCCTGGCAAAATCTTGAGCGACTTTTCAACCAGCCTTGTGGCAAATAATTGAATATCAGCCAAATGCTCTTCGCTAAATAAAACGTCGTGGCCACCAGTAAGCACAAGCAAATGCAGGCCATCACCATTGTTAACGGGAAAATACCCATTTCGCTCATATTTATAGCGCCCAAGCAGATCAATATGCATTTCATTGAGTTTGCTGGTGTCGATATCTTTAATGACTGGCGCGAGACGTTGACGAGATTCTTTGACAAGGTAATCGCTTTCTGAGCGCCCCATCATATCGTAGTGGCCCAAAACTTCTGTTGGCCAATTATTGGTGATCGCAATCGAATTGATACTGAGCTTTTCATTTTCTGAGTGAGGGATATGCGCAAGCATAAAATACTTAAAGCCATATTTCTCACATGTAGCTCGCAAAATTTGCTTGATATCAAAAACCGTCGCTATCTCATCAACAAAGGATGACGACATGGCCTCCTGCCTAATCTCTGCGACTTGCCCCATAATTTTTATCCTACCGATTGCGTTAAGTTGTAACCTAGATATTTGGGCTTGTCCGAAACTGACGAAAAGTTAACAAATAACAATGGGCTATGGATCTTAAACCAAGGCGCAAACACAGTTGAATTTGCACGTCACTGCGCTCCTAAACCCGTATTTTCACGAGTAGCCGGTATTAGCGTGTATTTTAACACTCAGATGTTGACCACAAAGTCTGGCTAAGTTATCAGCATGTTTCAGATGGCAATTCTTTGCGCGATCTGTATCTGACACGCATCAAACGCCATTCAATCGAACAATAATGCCCAATTATTTCGCTAAAGCTGAATGGATCTGCAAATGTCAAATGCGCAAAACAATGACCAACCTTGGCCAATCAAAAAATCAACTGCCATTTTAGTCCTCGCAGACGGAACTGTTATCGAAGGACAAGGTCTAGGTGCAACTGGCGAAGTGGAAGCAGAAGTTTGCTTCAACACCGCATTGACCGGTTATCAGGAAATCTTGACCGACCCGTCATATCTGGGCCAGATCGTCACCTTCACATTCCCACATATCGGTAATGTTGGCGCAAATGGTGAAGACATTGAAGATCTTACACCTGCAGCAAGACGCGGTGCTGTGGGCGCAATTTTCAAAGCAGATGTGACGAACCCTTCAAATTATCGTGCTGTTGAGCATCTTGATAATTGGCTAAGTTCACGCGGCATTATTGCACTAAGTGGCATCGACACACGCGCGCTAACGGTTTTGATCCGCGAAAAAGGCGCACAAAATGCTGTGATCGCGCATTCGCCAGATGGAAACTTTGATCTAGATGCGCTGAAAGCAAAAGCTGCCAAATGGTCAGGTTTGGAAAATCTTGATCTTGCGATTGAAGCAACATCAGGCCAGTCAAGCCAATGGACGCAAGCACCTTGGAAATTGGGTGAAAGTTTTGAAGAGCTCAATAATGATGAATACCACATTGTTGCGCTCGATTATGGCGTGAAGAGAAATATCCTGCGTTTATTTGTTGGTCTGAATTGCAAAGTGACAGTGCTGCCAGCTAAATCTAGCGCTGAAGAAGTGCTAGCTCATAATCCAGATGGAATTTTCCTATCAAATGGTCCTGGCGATCCAGCTGCAACTGGTGAATATGCTGTCCCAACAATTCAGGCACTTCTTAAAAGTGGCGTTCCGATTTTCGGTATTTGTTTGGGTCACCAAATGTTGGCCCTCGCACTTGGCGCAACAACAGTGAAAATGCACCAAGGACACCATGGTGCTAACCACCCAGTGAAAGATCACACAACCAACAAGGTTGAGATCGTATCGATGAACCACGGTTTTGCGGTCGACAGCAAAAGCCTGCCAGATGGAGTTGAGGAAACGCATGTTTCACTCTTTGATGGCACAAATTGTGGCCTACGCGTTGCAGGTAAACCTGTCTTTTCTGTGCAGCATCACCCTGAAGCATCTCCTGGCCCGCAAGATAGCCACTATCTCTTCAGACGCTTTATCGATCTGATTGCTGAGACGAAAAAAGAAAACGCTTAACTTGATATATCGATCAAACAGGGTGACTTAGGCAAATTCCTGTTTGATCTGATTGGCTTTGTAAAAATAACGAATTCCCAAACACGTGAATGAGAAGGCAAGACCTGCGGTTAAGCCATACCAAATTCCAACCGGGCCAAAGCCCATTTGGAAACACAATACATATGCCAGACCCAATCCAAGGCCATAGCACACCAGATTGATGATCATAGGCATTGTCGCATCTTGGAAACCACGTAGCACCCCTGCAGCAATCACTTGTCCTGAATCAACAAGCTGAAACGCAGCTGCGACCAAGACCAATGGCACTGCGATCAGCGCAACTTTTGCCGCATCTGAATTGGCGCTGTCCAAGAACAAATTCACCAATGGCGCAGAAAAGAGTGCGATTATAACAGCGGTGGCGACGGCAAACAGCATCGCAACCACAAGGGCAGCTTTTGACGCCAGTGTTATGTCTGACATATTTTCACGCCCATGCGCATTACTCACGCGAATGGTTGCGGCACCTGAAATACCTAAGGGAATCATAAATGCGATGGCAGCCAATTGGAGTGCAATCCCATGAGCTGCAAGCTCCACAGGCCCAATCCACCCCATTAGTAAGGAAGCACCTGAAAACATTGAAATCTCAGCCAAAATAGAGATGGATATTGGCAGCCCCAACTTGGCAACCCGCCAAAACACTGACCAATCAGATCGCCAAACACGGGTTAACAACTCATATTGGCGATAATGTTTGTGTATATAAAGCCAACCAACGAGCACAGCCATAATGATGATATTGGTTCCCAGCGAAGCCCAAGCCGCGCCGACCACACCCATTTCAGGCGCACCCCAATTGCCAAAAATCAACATATAATTGAGCAAAATATTAAGCAAAATGCCGGGAATAATTGCCCAAAACACAATTTGAGCCTTTTCAAGTGTCGCAAAAAAGTTCCGAAAGACGAGCGCCCATAAGGCTGGAAACAAGCTCCATTGCGCCACGCGCACATATTCAGCGGCTAAGGAGGACACATCCGCGTCTTGCCCCAAAGCGATGAAGATATTTTCCACATTCCACATGATCGGCATAGAAATCAGGACTATGAGACCTGTAATCCACAAGCCCATGCGAATTGCTCGGCGCAAAGATCTGGTGTCATCCTTAGCAAAAGCATTTGATGCCAAAGGCACCACAGCATGGCCGAACCCCGCACCAAAAATAAAGAAGAAAAACACCGCCTGTGTGCCCAGCACACCAGACGCCAAACTAAACGTGCCATGCCAGCCAAGCATCACGGTATCAGTGGTGTTAATGGCAATTTGCGCCAATTGGCTTCCAATCAATGGAAGGCTTAACAACCAAGTTCGCTTAATATGGTGGAGGTAATTCATCGAACGACTCAAAATTATTGCCCAAAGAAGGGACAATAGCTGTATATTTACGGAGAATATAGCGCCTATTTTTTATGCAGAAAAAATACCGCAGAGAAGTGGCAAAAGGCTCTTAAATCTAAATCTGCGCATTAAATGTATCACAAGCAGATAAGCGTCCTGTTTCAAATCCGCGCGAGAACCATTCTTTTCGCTGTGCAGATGTGCCGTGGTTAAAGCTTTCAGGCACAATGAAGCCCTGCGTGCGCTTTTGAATAGTATCATCGCCGATTTGATTGGCCGCATTCAACGCTTCTTCAAGATCACCGCGTTCAAGCAAGCCTTTTTGCGCTGTGTAATATCCCCAGATACCGGCAAAGCAGTCGGCTTGTAATTCAACGCGAACCGACATGCGGTTTTCTTCCGCTTTGCTCATTGAGCGGCGCATTTGATTAAACTTTGGCAAAACCCCAATAACATTTTGCACATGATGACCCACCTCATGGGCAAGAACGTATGCTTGCGCAAAATCACCAGCAGCCCCAAATCGGGTTGCCAATTCATCATAAAATGTCAGATCAATATAGATCTTGCTATCTGCCGGGCAATAAAATGGACCTGATGCTGAGCTTGCAAATCCGCAAGCTGATTGCACTTGATTTGAAAACAAGGTGAGAACTGGCTCTGGATAGTTCACGCCTTCCGCGCGCATGACACCGTTCCACACATCTTCTGTCTCGGCCAAAACAGTTGCAATAAATTGCGTCATCTCGTCAGCACTTTGGCTTGGTTGGCGCGATTGCGTCGTGGTCTGTTCAAAATTCGATGTTGGTGCACCACCCATTTGTGTCAGCACATCGGACGGGCTAACCAATCCAAACGCCCAAAGTCCAAGGAAAACAACACCAATAAGCAGGATTGATTTGAAGCTCATACCACCGCGGCCAACACCGCCACGACGGGAAGGCAGTCGAATGCCACCACGCCCAAAAGGGTTGCGCCCACTTGATCTTGAACGCGAACTCGAACGCCCACGAACATCCTCAATATTGCTTGATTGGCGGCGACCTTTCCAACGCATGACATACCCCTATTATCATTCTTTGTTACCCATGATTGGTAATGCCATTTACACCGATAATCAAATCATGAATTACAACGATGACACTTTAAAATGCCCCAAAGGTGAGTTGTTGCATCAATCGACCCGGTAAAAATGTAAAGAGACCTGCTCCGATTAGCGCATAATAAAACAAGCCTTTCATCGATTTTTGATGCGCTTGGATGCGACCAGCTCTCGCATATTGGACCGCGCGAATAACCGAGTAGATCGCGAGCACTGAAAGAAGATGAATGGGACTAAATGGGCCGATTAGTCTTATACCATTGAGCCAAAAACTCGAGATCGCAGTGCCCAACAAGCAAACCACCCATATCTTACCCAGCGTGCGGTGATAATTATTGCCTTTCTTAGCAAGTAAGATCCAAATACCAAACAATAGGCTAAGAACTGCCATATAAACATGGATTTGCACGACAAAACTTGATTGAAATAGCGGTGAAAAATCAAACATCCCAAAATCTTCCTCATTGAATGAAATCGAGAATGGTTCTATCCGTAAAGCTCCGGTTAAAAAGCTAGATTACGTGGAATGCATGTCAGAATTCGCCAATGATACAGTTTTGCAATTGACGCTTCGTCAAATGCAGCAGCAATTCAAAGAGCGGAAATTTTATGGCTTTATGGCGGTTGCAATTTTGATTCTCGCCTTGTCAGGTCCGTTTGGTACGCTGGAGCATTACAATGCCTTGGAACGCTTGGCCTATTGGGCCATTATTGCGCCGACAACATATATTTTGGCAAGCGGTGTGGCGACGCTCGTGACAATCTCACTTATGCGAAAAAAGCTAAATAGTTGGCTGGCATATATAGCTGGTGGCACGTCAGCGGGGATCGTTGTCGGTATCTTTGTCTGGTTATTTGGTGTGTTTCTAGATCAATCATTCGGTAGATCCTTTATGGGCCTACTAACTGCCATGACATATACAATTCCCATTACCATTGGGGTTACGCTTTTATTCAAGCTGTCTGAAAAGCCTTTAGAAGAAGCCGAGAGCAATTCGCCTGACATTAGATTTTTCGAACGCATTCCAAAAGATATGGGGCGCGATCTTATTAGTCTCAATTCGCAAGATCATTATGTCAAAGTGACCACATCCATGGGGTCTGAACTGATTTTGATGCGCTTATCTGATGCGATCATAGAATTGGAAGGTTTTGCTGGTCTTCAACCCCATCGGTCATGGTGGATAGCTAAAGAGCACGTAAAGCAGATAAAAACATTGAACGGCAAAAAAGTAATTGAACTTTCAAATAGTGATCTCGTGCCCATCAGCCGTTCAAAAATCAAAGACGTATCGAACTATTTGAGCAATGAATAAATTCAATTTTAGCAACGTTATCGACACAAGATTTTTGTGTGCAACGCAAAAATAGACCTTCTTTTTGTCATATTCGAACGGTAAAGCACCGAAATCTTATTTTTGAGATGATTTGAGGGCGACAATTTCCTCAAAATTAAACAAGTGAAATTGGCGCGGGGGCCAATAAGGACATACACATGAAAAAACTATCGATCGCACTCGCTGTATCAGCAATGGCAGCGCTTACTCTATCTGGCTGTGGTGACGACCAGAAAGAAGCGGAAGCAAAAGCCAAGGCCGAAGCTGAACAAAAAGCAGCAGAAGCAGCTAAGGCCGCAGAAGAAGCGGAAGCTGCCGCGAAAAAAGCAGCTGATGAAGCTATGGAAAAGGCAAAGGCAGAAGCTGCTGCCGCTGAAGAAAAAGCAAAGGAAGAAGCTGCCGCTGCGGCAAAAGCTGCTGAAGAAGCTGCAAAAGCTGCCGCCGACAAAGTTAAAATGGAAGCTGACGCTGCAGCAAAAGCAGCTGGCGAAGCTGTTGATGCTGTTAAAGCCGAAGCTGAAAAGGTAGCCGGCGAAGCCATGGAAAAAGTCGATGAAACTGTCAATGCGGTTGAAGACACACTTAAAGCTGTCGACGGCTTGCTTAAGCAACCAACTGAATAAGAGCGTATATTTATCAAAAAATTTTGGCGGTGGATTTGTGAAATTCACCGCCCTTTTTCATGGCCCATGCCCCACAATTTCCCACTGCCTTTCTTAGTCGCGACTTTGCCCACAATTTTCCGCGTTTAAGGGGTTACAAATCTTCAAACTTGCCCTATAAGGCACGCTTAGCCACTTAAAACTGATTACACCTCCGATGGACATCTCCAGCCGGAGTTTTTGTGTAGCGTGATACGGAAATACGCCATGACGAAACGTACTGATATTAAATCCATTCTGATTATTGGTGCGGGGCCAATTATTATCGGCCAGGCTTGCGAATTTGACTATTCCGGCACCCAGGCTTGTAAAGCGCTGAAAGAAGAAGGTTACCGGGTCATTCTGGTGAACTCCAATCCAGCGACGATCATGACTGATCCGGGGCTTGCAGATGCGACCTATATCGAACCAATCACGCCAGAAGTTGTTGCTAAGATTATCGCAAAAGAGCGCCCTGATGCATTGTTGCCAACAATGGGTGGGCAAACAGCGCTAAACACAGCATTGTCGCTCCGCCGCATGGGCATCCTTGATCGCTACAATGTTGAAATGATTGGCGCGCAGCCGGATGCAATTGATAAAGCGGAAGACCGCTCATTGTTCCGCGAAGCCATGGATAAGATTGGCCTGGATACGCCGATCTCTGTTTTGGCCAATGCAACAGATATCAAAGACGTTGATCGCGTGAAACATGAAGCTGCTCGCGCCGAACTCCGCGAGAAATTTTCAGGCGATGAACTCGATAAAGAATTGGACGCGCTTGAAAACCAATGGAACCTTGGTGAGAGCGATCGCAAGCAACGTTATATCGCCCATGCGATGGGCATTGCGGCCACAGCTATCGATAAAGTGGGCTTGCCAGCGATTATCAGACCATCATTCACATTGGGCGGCACAGGCGGTGGTATTGCTTACAACAATGACGAATTCTTCGAAATCGTACGTTCAGGTCTTGATGCATCTCCAACCACAGAAGTGCTGATTGAAGAATCAATTCTAGGCTGGAAAGAATATGAGATGGAAGTTGTGCGCGATAAGGCGGACAATTGCATCATCATTTGTTCGATCGAAAACCTCGATCCAATGGGCGTGCATACTGGTGATTCCATCACAGTTGCCCCTGCCCTCACGCTGACTGATAAAGAATACCAAATCATGCGGAATGCATCGATTGCGGTTCTGCGTGAGATCGGTGTGGAAACCGGTGGCTCCAACGTTCAATTTGCGGTTAATCCGAAAAATGGTCGTCTGATCGTTATTGAAATGAACCCACGTGTTTCCCGTTCATCAGCCTTGGCGTCGAAAGCAACAGGTTTCCCGATTGCGAAGGTCGCAGCGAAACTTGCTGTTGGCTACACGCTTGATGAGTTGGAAAACGACATTACAGGCGGTGCGACACCGGCATCATTCGAGCCATCAATTGATTATGTGGTTACAAAAATCCCACGTTTTGCATTTGAAAAATTCCCAGGTTCTGAACCAACACTGACAACAGCGATGAAATCCGTTGGTGAGGTGATGGCAATTGGCCGGACCTTTAACGAATCGCTCCAAAAAGCGTTGCGCGGTCTCGAAACTGGTTTAACCGGTCTCGATGAGATTGAAATTCCAGGTCTTGGCGAAGGTGATGATGAAGACGCGATCAAAGCTGCCATCAGCACACCAACACCAGATCGTTTGCGCATGGTTGCGCAAGCCATGCGTCTGGGCATGAGCAATGAAGACATCAACAAAACCTGTTGGATCGATCCGTGGTTCTTGGAGCAAATGCGCGCCATTGTGGATATGGAAATGCGCGTGCGCCAATATGGCTTGCCAAAAGACGTCGAAAACTTACGCATGCTCAAATCCATGGGCTTTTCTGATGCACGTCTTGCCTCACTTATCGGTCAGGACGAGATCGATGTAACCAAAGAGCGTCGCGAACTTGGTGTCGTACCGGCATATAAACGTATTGATACTTGTGCTGCGGAATTTGCGTCACCTACCGCTTATATGTACTCAACTTACGAAACCCCATTTGTGGGTGAGTTGAACTCAGAGGCCAATGTATCTGACCGCAAAAAAGTGGTCATCCTTGGCGGTGGTCCGAACCGTATCGGTCAGGGAATTGAGTTTGATTATTGCTGCTGTCACGCCTGTTTTGCGCTCAATGACGCCGGCTATGAAAGCATCATGATCAACTGTAACCCAGAAACAGTATCAACTGATTATGATACATCCGACAGATTGTATTTCGAGCCACTGACTGCAGAAGATGTGATCGAGATCTTACATATCGAACAATCCAAAGGCACGCTTGAAGGCGTTATTGTTCAGTTTGGTGGTCAAACACCACTAAAACTTGCCAATGCGCTTGAAGAAGCTGGCATTCCGATCTTGGGTACAGCGCCTGATGCGATTGACTTGGCTGAAGATCGTGACCGCTTCCAAAAGCTGTTGATCAAGCTTGATCTCACACAGCCGAAAAACGGTATTGCTTATTCTGTTGAACAAGCGCGTTTGGTGGCCGCGGAAATTGATTTCCCGCTTGTTGTTCGTCCGTCTTACGTATTGGGTGGCCGCGCGATGGAAATCATTCGCGATGAAGCTACATTGTCACGTTATTTGCTTGAAACAGTGCCTGAATTGGTACCTGAAGATATCAAAGCCAAATATCCGAACGATAAAACTGGCCAAATCAATACACTGCTGGGCAAAAACCCGCTTCTATTTGATAGCTATCTCACAAATGCCACAGAGGTTGATGTGGATTGTTTGTGTGATGGTGAAGATGTTTATGTCTCTGGTATCATGGAGCATATCGAAGAAGCCGGTATTCACTCAGGCGATAGTGCTTGTTCATTACCTGCGCACTCGCTGGACGATGCAATCCTAGATCGTTTGGAAGAGCAAACAAAAGCTTTGGCCAAAGCGCTCAATGTTGGCGGTCTAATGAATGTTCAATATGCGATCAAAGACGATGTGATCTATGTGATTGAGGTGAACCCACGTGCATCTCGTACGGTTCCATTTGTGGCTAAAACAATTGGTGCACCGATTGCCAAGATCGCAGCACGTGTGATGGCGGGTGAAAAACTTGATACGGCGTTTAAAGCCTATGGCGAAAAACCTGATCCAAGACAGCTTGATCACATCGCAGTTAAAGAAGCCGTGTTCCCATTTGCGCGTTTCCCAGGTGTGGACACATTGCTTGGACCAGAAATGCGTTCAACGGGTGAAGTTATGGGCTTGGATAAAAATTACTCTCTATCATTTGCCAAATCTCAGCTTGGCGCGGGTGTTGATCTTCCAAGAAGCGGCTGTGTGTTCATCTCAGTTAAGGATGATGACAAGCCGGGCATTTTGGAAACTGCGAAAAAACTCGCAAGCGACGGTTTTGAAATCATGGCCACAACGGGAACGGCGAACTTCCTTGAACATGCTGGTGTAAAAATCACTCGCGTAAACAAGGTGCAGGAAGGCAGACCTGATATTCGTGACGCCATCCGTAATCGCCAGGTCCAGCTTGTGATCAACACGACATCTGGCGCTAAAGCGATTTCGCATTCCAAATCACTGCGCTTGGCAACATTGACCAACAAGATCCCGTATTTCACAACGCTTGCCGGTGCAGATGCCGCAGCAGATGCGATTCTTGCGTTAAATGCAGGAAACCTTGAAGTTAAGCCGCTTCAGGATTACTTCAAGTAGAGATGACAAAACACCAAACGGGCGGGGAAAACAAAGCCATATTTGCGATCCCCCTTGTTTCAGGTTAAGAATCACTATCTGATATTCCGATCGGCGCATTGTAATTTCAAGTTGCCAAACCAAGTCCCATGTTGGACAGATTTATTAAGGATTGAGCCATGGTTGAAAAAGTACCCATGACCCAACAAGGTTTTACTGACCTTCAAGAGGAACTTCGTTTCCGCACGCAGACAGAACGCGGTCGTATTATTGATGCGATTTCTGAAGCACGTGCACATGGTGATTTGTCTGAGAACGCTGAATATCATGCTGCTAAAGAAGCTCAGAGCATGAATGAAGGTCGCATCATGGAGCTTGAGGATCTCACTTCACGCGCTGAAGTGATCGATGTCAGCAAGATGTCTGGCGATACGATAAAATTTGGCGCAACTGTGAAAATGGTTGATGAAGATACCGATGAGGAAAAAACTTATCAGATCGTCGGTGATCAGGAAGCGGATGTATCTAAGGGTAAGATTTCAATTTCGTCCCCAATCGCGCGTGCGCTCATTAGCAAATCTGTTGGCGATTCCATTGAGTTCAATGCGCCCGGCGGTGCGAAAGGCTACGAGATCCTAGAAATTACCTGGGGTTAGATTAGCGATTATCGCTATGATGTTTGGTGAGTTTGCATGAAAACCTACATTGACCTTAAAAACGTTCATGTGCTCACGCCAAATTTAAAGAAACGCCTCTCGGGCGTCACGTCAACCATTGTCAATTTGGTGCCAAAGCAAGGCAAGCTCGGTGTAAAAATCGCTGCGACTGGCCCCGGTTTGCCAGATCATTTACCACATGTGGGTTTTGGTCAGTTTTGGAAATTGTGGCAATTGCCAGAAGATGGCAAATGTCGTGTCTGGCATGCGCGCCGAAACGTTGAAATGCTGCCAGGCATTATCATGCGCGATATCTTGCGGATGAAGATTAAAGTCATTTTCACATCCGATGCCCAGCGCCATCACCGCAAATATACAAAATGGCTAATATCAAAAATGGATCATGTCATTAGCGGTTCTCAAAAAGCGGGTAGTTATTTAGAACGCGAGAGCACCATTATACATCACGGTGTTGATCTGAGCCGCTTCACCCCCTCGCCTGACAAAGCAAAAGAGCGATCTGAACTCAAACTCGATCCTGGCCAAAAATTGGTGGGTTGCTTTGGTCGTGTTCGTCTCCAGAAAGGCACAGATCTATTTGTCGAAATGATGATAAGACTCCTGCCATCACATCCCGATTGGACGGCTGTTATCACGGGACGTGTAACGGCGGAGCATATTGGGTTTGCAGACAAGTTGAAAGCACGAGTTAAAGAAGCTGAACTTGAAGACAGGATCATATTTGCTGGCGAAGTGGACGACATTGAAAAATGGTTTCGCGTGTTAGATTTATATATCGCACCTCAACGAAATGAAGGCTTTGGCTTAACACCTCTTGAAGCCGCAGCCTGCACGGTGCCAAGCGTTGCGACAGATGTGGGTGCGTTTTCTGAGCTAATCGTCAATGACAAAACAGGCATTGTGGTCGGCGTTGAAGATTTAGATGCGCTTTGTCTTCACGCCGATAAATACATGTCTGATGAAACGCTTTTGAAGACTTTAGGTAAAAACGCACGCGAATATGTGACAGAGAACTTTTCCTTGGAGAAGGAAGCCACTGCAATCAACGCTGTTTATGAAGCGGTGCGCAACGCATGAAGAAAACGTTCCTGCTCATTGCCAAAGACAATTCCTACGGCCTCGTGCGAGAAGCGAATGTGATTGCTGAGCAGCTTGAAGCGCATGGTTTTGATGTAACAAGAGCCACACCAAGAAGCAGAAGTTTGATCTCACGACTTACGCGCAAAAAACATGCAGACGTGATCATATTTTTTGAACGCATTTTCCCAGCTTGGTATTCGGCGGCTGATGAATTTTATCTCGTTCCGAACCAAGAACGATATCCAAAGCGTCAGCTTAATCGGCTGAAAAAACTCAATGCAGTTTTAACAAAAACCCGACATGCGGAAGAGGTTTTCCAAGCATGTGGCAGCGCGACCATCGACATTGGTTTTTCGTCAGAAGATCGACAGAATTCGAGCTATAAAAAAGACAAAACCAAATTTTTTCATCTCGCCGGTGGCAGCACGTTAAAAGGCACGGAAGTCATTCTCGATTTGTGGGAAAAACATCCTGAATGGCCAACGCTGACTTTGGTTCAAAAACAAGTCAATGCACCTGAAAAAGTGCCGGTGAATGTTAAATTGCATTCTGGCTATTTATCCAACGAAGATCTGCTCAAACAACAAAATGAGTGTGGCATCCATTTATGCCCATCGCGCTCTGAAGGCTGGGGGCATTATATTGTTGAAGCCTTGTCGACAGGCGCTTTGGTGTTGACCACCGATGCCGAACCGATGAATGAGCATATCAAACAAGAATATGGTGTTTTGGTGCCTTATAATCGCCAGAGCCCGCGCCATATTGGAACGAACTTCTATATCGATCCCTCAAAGCTGGAAGCTGCAATCAACGACCTGATTGAAATAAATGAGACTGAGTTTTCAAAAAAGTCGGAAAAAGCTCGCGAAGCTTACGAGTCCATTCATCAAAACTATGTCACGCGGTTTGAACAATTTCTCAAATCCAATGGTCAGCGCGGTTAAGTGCACCTAAAACGCCTCTCGAAGGCTGATTTTTCCAATTGAACTTACCGTTCACAGTAATTTGACAGTGAGAACTGTGAGTAACTGTCCAATAGGGCTTGAAACACCCTATCCAGCCTCCCTAAATCTGCGATAAATATCCCACAACAGTTCTGCTGCGAAGAAACGCGCAAATTAAAGGAAATTTTATGTCCGATCGTCATGTTCCCGTTTTAATCATTGGTTCTGGCCCTGCCGGCTATACAGCTGCAATTTATGCTGCCCGCGCCATGCTCAAACCAGTGATGATTTCCGGTCTCGAACAAGGTGGTCAATTAATGATCACAACAGAAGTTGAAAACTATCCAGGTTACGCTGAAGCTGTTCAAGGCCCATGGATGATGGATCAAATGCTACAACAGGCGCAAAATGTCGGTGCTGAAATTATCACGGATGTTGTTACCGATGTTGACGTCTCCAAACGTCCATTCACGGCAAAGACAGATTCAGGCGTCACCTTCACTGCGGATGCATTGATCATTGCAACTGGTGCACAGGCGAAATGGCTTGGCATTGAAACCGAACAAACCTTCATGGGTGGCGGTGTATCTGCATGTGCCACATGTGATGGATTTTTCTACCGCAATAAAAATGTTGCCGTGGTTGGCGGCGGAAACACAGCGGTTGAAGAAGCGCTTTATCTGTCAAATCTGGCTGCCAAAGTAACGCTTATCCACCGCAGAGATGAGTTGCGTTCTGAGAAAATTCTTCAAGAGCGCCTTTTCGCCAAAGAAAATGTCGAAATCATCTGGGATAGTGAAGTCAAAGAAATCACGGGCAATGTTGCAAAAGCGCCTCTTCCGCCAACTGTGACAGGTGCGATTTTGCACAATCGCAAAACTGGTGAAGATTCGACGATCGATATCGACGGAATTTTCATCGCAATTGGCCATGCGCCTGCTGTAAGCTTGTTTGAAGGAAAACTTAAGCAAAAGCCAAACAAGTATCTTTGGACTGCGCCTGATTCAACTGCTACCGATGTTGAAGGTGTGTTCGCTGCGGGCGATGTGACCGATGATATCTATCGCCAAGCAGTGACCGCAGCTGGCATGGGCTGTATGGCAGCCCTTGAGGCCGAGCGCTTCCTTTCCTAATCATCCACACCCCAAAATGCGCAATTTGACAATCTACAAGACCTGTAATCTTGTAGATTGCACATTGTTTTCATTTCCTATTAGATGAACAAAAAAGAATCTATTGTTTTGTTAGTGGATGGGGAGATCAACTAAATGCCGCTCGATTGGGACAAATTACGCATATTCCATGCTGCGGCAGAAGCTGGTTCATTTACCCATGCAGCAGATAAGCTGCATTTATCTCAATCAGCAATCAGCCGCCAAGTGAGCGCGCTTGAGCATGAGGTAAGTTCAAAACTCTTTCACCGCCACGCGCGCGGATTAATCCTCACAGAACAAGGCGAGCTTTTGTTCAGAACCGCTGATGATGTGCTCCACCGTTTAGAGACAGCGCGCATGCAACTCATCGAAACCAATGAGCGCCCGAGTGGCAGTTTGCGTGTTACGACGACAGTTGGACTAGGACAAGGCTGGCTTACCGGCCATATTCATGAGTTTCTGTCGCTTTATGATGATATTCGCCTGCAATTACTGCTTGATAATGATGAAATCGATGTAGGCATGCGTACAGCAGACTGCGCCATACGATTGCGAAGACCCCATGAATCCGATCTCATTCAGCGTAAATTATTCACGGTGCATTTCCACGTTTATGCCTCTCCGGCCTATATCAATAAATTTGGTGAGTTAAAATCACTTGATGATCTGGACAATCACCGGATCATCACCTTTGGTGAACCTGCGCCGAGCTATTTGTTGGAAATGAACTGGCTGCAATCACTTGGGCGCTCTGCAGATAATCCAAGAACTCCGCACTTACAGATCAACAGTTTGCCAGCTGTAAGGCGTGCTTGCATGCGCGGTATCGGCATTTCACTGCTGCCTGATTATATGGTTTCCAAAGAAGATGGCCTGGTTCAGCTGCAAATCAACGCGGATATTCCATCATTTGATACTTATTTCTGCTATCCCGAAGAAATGAAAAATGTTGCCAAATTGCAGGTCTTTCGAGACTTCCTGGTTGCAAAAGCACGACGTTGGGAATTTTAAGCACTGATAAAATTTGGGCAGTTTCACTCTAACCCGCTGTTTTTATAGTCATTTGAATGAAATCGTGGCGAATCAGCCATGCACTCAGCGCATATCAGGAATGCGGGATAATTTATTGTCAAATGATTAATAAAGTATCATATTGTGCCTAGCAAATGCACAATTGGTGGTCACCTCCCAGTCCACCGCATGAGCTGTTCCCTCCGAAGGTAACTCCTTCTTACTTGGCCGTGGTTCGATCTACGGCCTTTTTTTTGTCTTCCGTTTAGGCACATTAGATTTTGCCAAAAAAAAAGGCACATCCGAAAATGCGCCTTCTTTCAAATTTTAGTATACTTTGTGCTATTTCAATGATGCACAGAAGCGCTGAATTCTATTACAAGCTTCTTCAAGCAATTCATCTGATGTCGCATAAGAAATACGGAAGTTTGGCCCTTGTCCAAATGCAGAACCATGCACAACCGCAACGCCCTCAGCTTCCAAAAGCTCGGTGACGAAATCAGCATCTGTTTCAAGCACTTTTCCGCTTGGCGCAGTTTTACCCATTAAAGCTGCACATGAAGGATATACGTAAAACGCGCCTTCAGGTGTTGGGCATTCAATGCCAGTTGCCTGATTAAGCATAGAAACAACCAAATCACGGCGACCTTTAAAGAGTGCTTTATTGGTTTCGATAAAGTCTTGCGGACCGTTTAAAGCTTCAACAGCCGCCCATTGCGCAATCGAACATGCACCAGACGTTTGCTGACCCTGGATCATATCCATCGCTTTGATCAATTCAATCGGACCTGCAGCATAACCAATACGCCAGCCTGTCATCGCATAGGCTTTGGACACACCATTCATAGTCAATGTGCGGTCGTAAAGTGCAGGCTCGACTTGCGCTGGTGTGACAAATTGGAAATCGTCATAGACCAGATGCTCATACATATCATCAGTCAAAACCCAAACATGTGGGTGACGCATCAAGACATCTGTTAGAGCCTTCAACTCATCATGCGAATAGGCACCACCTGATGGGTTGGATGGCGAGTTGAAGATCAACCATTTTGTTTTTGGGGTGATTGCAGCTTCAAGTGCTTCTGGGGAAAGCTTAAACTTGCTCTCAAGCGATGTAGAAACCGGCACGGCTGTGCCCCCGCAGATCGCAACCATTTCAGGATAGCTCACCCAATATGGTGCTGGGATAACAACCTCATCGCCTTTGTTGAGTGTTGCCATAAATGCGTTGAACAGGATCTGCTTACCGCCCGTGCCGACAATGACCTGACTTGGATCATAGTCCAAGCCATTTTCACGTTTAAACTTCTTAGCAATCGCTTCGCGTAGCGGCGGAATACCAGCAACGGGCGTGTATTTCGTTTCCCCGCGCTTAATCGCATCCATCGCAGCTTCTTTAATGTTGTCCGGCGTGTCAAAATCAGGTTCACCTGCGCCAAGACCGATAACATCTCGGCCAGCCGCTTTTAATTCGCGTGCTTTTTGCGACACCGCAATGGTTGCAGAAGGTTTAACTCTAGAAAGTGCATCGGCTAGAAAGGCCATTTTGGGCTCCATATGTTATTACGGAAGTGGTATGTCGCAAGGCCGTTATCGTTGCAAGTTGAAAATCGAAAAATAAGACTAATTTTTGTTTACTTGTTCTAAAGCTGAGCTTATGCGCCCCAAAATGGTCACAAAATCTTTCATCTCGCGCCGTAATTTTATCTAAATGAGGTCGATTTTCTAAATCATAACCCCGTCATCAACGGAGTAAATGAAAATGGACCAATTTATACGCAACCCTCGTCCCGGCAAAGAAAACCGCCAACTAAAAATGACTATCATGGTGTTTGCTGGTTTTTTATTAGGTATCACGGCGCTTGCCGGTATCGGACAAGCCGAACATCAGCAACCTTATAAATCAGATCAAGTTCAATTCACACAACGCTCTTGAACAGCTTCAAGTGCTTTTTTCGGATACCTTAATCCGGAAATCGTAATCGGTTTGCCAGCCCTTAGAAATATGTGCATCGATGCAACACCGGTAAACTGACCAAACCATCCATATTCCAATTCAACACTTTTAATATATTGATAGTCGATATCCATCGGGTCTCTTGCTGGAAACCCCTTGTGAACAATCATGCTATTGGCAAATAATCTGATGCCCAAGGTTGCAAATTTCAAAGTATTATAGGCGATCAATAGCGGCACACCCAAGACCAGCACAAACATGCAAAGTCGCGCCAGCGCCGATTGCGACTGACCATTGAGATAAAGCCATCCCCAGGCCCCGCCATAACCAATTGTAATGATTAAGGCTGGTAATAGCAAGGTCATCAAACTCGAACGAAAATGCAAATCAGATTGCGTTTCATGTTCAGCAACTTCTATCGTCTTTTCCAATTCAATGTTCCAATGTTAAAACTTCAAAAAGGGCATATACGAGGTAAGACTACGCGCAGATCGGTTATAACTCAACTCCTTGGGATATCTTGATCCACTAAATTCAGCTTGCTTATTTATCTAAAATAAGACATCAAATCTGCTTCTAGTTCCTAGAAATAATCAGCCAACGACTTGAGAATGCCATTTTATGACACGACGTAGCGCGAATTTACTTCTTTTACTGGCAGGCGCTGTATGGGGCATGGGCTTTATTGCGCAAACCACAGCCATGGATGATATCGCGCCTTATACATTTGTGGGTGCGCGTTTTGCTATTGCAAGTCTGGTCCTTATCCCATTTGCCCTTTGGGAAACCAAACGATCTGAAACACCGCTCCCAACAATTGCCTATTTTCAATTTGTCATGATCGGTTTCGTGTTGTTTTTGGCAATGGGCCTACAGCAGGTTGGCCTTCTAACCACAACGGTAACCAATTCAGGTGTCCTGACCGGGCTTTATGTCATCTTTGTTCCAATTCTAGCGCTTTTATTGTATCGCACTGTTCCGCATTTCATCGTTTGGCCAAGCGTCATACTCACATTCGCCGGCATATATCTTTTATCTGGCGGCGCCCTCACCTCGCTCACCTATGGCGATGTGCTTACAATTGGCTGCGCAGCATGTAATGCGCTTCAAATGGTGTTCATTGCGCGCTATGCCATTAAATATAATCGGCCAATGACATTCAGCTTCCTGCAGTTTCTATCCATCGCAGTTTTTGGCTGTCTTGTGGCCGGAACAACAGAACAAATTGCCTTCGCACCATTGTTAAATGCGTTGCCTGAGATTTTGTATGCAGGTGTTTTCTCAAGCGCCTTGGCATTCACCATTCAGGCGGTCGCCCAGCGCTATACCACAGCCCCTCAAGCTGCGATCTTCATGTCGACCGAAGTTTTATTCGCCGCATTATTCGGCGCCATATTCCTGGGCGAACGCATTGCAATCATTGGATATTTAGGCGGTATGCTTATCTTTACAGCAATGATTTTGACCGAAACCGTACCTTTCATGAAGTTTAATTCTTCAAGAAAATTGAGCCGTTCATAAACCGTTCAGGTTGGAAATTGTAGCTTATCCTCACATTCAATAAACATCATGCGGCAACGTATGAAAATGTGAGGTAAAAACCATGAGCAAAATTGTAAAATCATTTATCATCGCAGCTTCAATCGCAAGCGTGTCAGTTTCAGCAACTGCACCTGTGCAGGCGCATGATATTTACAAAAAACATCATCACAGACATGTCGTTAAAAAGCATAATAATGATGCAGTTGTCTGGGGCATCATTGGTTTGGCAGCTGGTGCAATCATCGCAAATAGCGCAAATAACCACCGCAAGACACATGTTTATCGCCAACCTGTACCGCAAACAATCTATCCAGGTGCAAATCATTATCCGGCGGCGCCCAAGAAACACTATCGCACGCATTCTTATGTGAGCTATGAACCTTGGAGCCAAGGCTGGTACAATTATTGTTCGCAAAAATACCGCTCATTTAATCCCAAAAAAGGTACATTCCGCGGCTATGATGGCAAAGACCACTTCTGCGTTGTCAAATAAGACTTGATCAAAGACCGGTCAGGAAAGGATTTGAACGTCTTTCCTGGCCGATTTGCCCACCCGGGCCATGGCCACATATAAAGCCAACATGATCACCGAGCGGAAAGACTTTATCGCGAATGGAATCTAATAATTGTTGGTGATTGCCACCTGGCAAATCTGTCCGACCAATTGATCCGGAAAACAACACATCACCCACATGTGCAAAACCATTAGCTTCATTATAAAAGATGACATGACCAGGCGCATGACCGGGACAATGCAAAACTTTGAACTTGTGTCCTGAAAATTCAACTTCATCACCCTCATTAAGCCAAGTATTGGATGTCACATTTTTTACATCCATCGTCACACCAAACATTTGCGCTTGATCTTCTAGCCCGGAAAGAAGCGTAACATCGTCTTCATGCGGCCCCAAAAGTGGCACATCTAGTTTTTCTTTAAGCTCCTCTGCTCCGCCAGCATGATCAATATGCCCATGGGTGAGCCAAATCGCACTAATTTTGAGCCCAGCGTCTTCGATTGCCTTTAAAATATGAGGCACGTCGCCACCGGGGTCGACCACAACGCCCTCTTTACTCTCTTCGTCGAACAAAATCGTGCAATTTTGCTGAAATGGTGTGACTGGAACGATGAGTGCGCGGAGTTCAGACATGAAATAATCCTTCAATATTGGTCCAGAGCATATTGCACATTATTTACCTCTTCGGCAGTCGAAATCGTATGGCAAGGTGATTTTACATTCAGTAAAATACCGGAATTGTGAAATCATGTATTTGCCGTATTTTATGTGCTAGCATCTTTGGCGAGGTTTTCTAAAAACATCAGTAGGGGGATGTTATGGATTTTCTACCACTCATCATTCAAATAGTGACGGGCATCATTGGCGGGCATGCAGTTAGTGGCGCCTTAAAACAAACTGTGCTCGGAAAGATTGGTCGCTCGATCGCTGGTGCGCTTGGCGGCGTTGGGGGAACAGCAATTCTTGCAAGTTTAGGGGCTGGTGATATGACAAGTGCAATGGGTGCGCTCGCGGGCAGTGCGATCAGCGGTGTTGTGGGCGGCGGCATTGTATCGGGTGGCATTGGCGCCATTATTGGTTTGCTGAAAAAGAGATAGCATTAAAAAAGGCGGCAATCGCCGCCTCAATCAAACTTGAATGTTGCAGAACTTATTCCGCAGCTTGCAAATTCGGTGTCACTTCATTGGTGTAATCATCCATCAATGTCTGGATAATTGTGCCAACTTCGAACTTATATTCACCGATTTCAGACACCGGTGTGACTTCAGCCGCAGTGCCGGTTAGGAAGCAACCTTCAAAGCCCGCCATTTCCTCCGGCATGGTCACGCGCTCAACCACTTCAATATTTCGACGCTTGGCCAAATCAATAACGGTTTGGCGTGTGATACCATTTAAGAAACAGTCTGGTTTTGGCGTATGAATTTTCCCATCTTGAATGAAGAAGACATTTGCACCAGTTGCTTCAGCAATCTGTCCGCGCCAGTCGAGCATCAAGGCATCTGCATAACCTTTTGATTCCGCCATATGCTTTGACAAGGTGCAGATCATGTAAAGTCCAGCAGCTTTGGAAAAGCTTGGAATAGAACGTGGATCAGGACGACAATAATCGGCCATGGTTAAACGCAGACCTTTCAGGCGTTGCTCAGGATCGAAATAACTCGGCCAAGCCCATACGGCGATCGCAAGATTAATCTTGTTCGATTGCGCTGAAATACCCATCATCTCAGACCCACGCCAAGCGATCGGACGAATATATGCGTCCTTGAGCCCCTGACGTTTGAGCGCTTCAATGCACGCGGCATCAATTTCATCTGCTGTATATGGAATTTCAAATCCGAGATAATCTGCTGATTTGATCAGTCGATCTGTGTGTTCACGCAATTTAAAAATTTCGCCACCATAGGCGCGTTCACCTTCAAAAACTGCACTCGCATAATGCAGGCCATGACTGAGCACGTGAACTTGTGCATCCTTCCAGTCGACAAATTCTCCATTATACCAGATTTCACCATCTAGTTGATCAAACGGCGTTGATGCCATCTTACTTCCTCCAACGCACACAAATAGCTGTTGCGCATCACAATTACACAAGCTCAATCGGGTTACTGATTGATCGATTAGTCATATTTAAGGCAATTTTTGAAGTTTTATTAAAAAAATTGGGCTCCCAAACATGCTTTAGATTAACAATCCGCGAAATATGTGTCAATAAGGCTGACGTATTATGTAAACTCTTGGAGCAGCGCATGCGCGGCGAAAAAACAGAAATTCTTGAAGTCTCGGATACAGATATCGATCCGAAGGAAAACTTTGAGATCGATTATGAAATTATCGAAGCCATGTTTTTTGCCTATCGCGATTTCGTCTCTGATCCGGATCTGGTTCTCAAAGAGTTTAATTTTGGCAGAGCTCACCACCGCATCATCCATTTTGTTAGCAGGCAACCAGGATTAACAGTGGCAGAATTGCTTGAGATCTTGAACATTACCAAGCAAAGTTTGGCCAAAGTTCTAAAACAACTGATCCAAACCGGTTTCATCAAGCAAGAAACAGATCACGAAGACCGCAGGCAACGGCATTTATACACAACACAAAAAGGTCAAAAACTTGCCTTAAAGCTCTCCCGGCAACAATCTCGCCGAATCTCTCTCGCGCTTAAAGAAATGGCGCCAGAGGATCGGAATACGATTTTGTCGTTTTTGAATGGGATGCACAACAAATAGGAAGGTGTGTCCCAAAACAGAAAAAAAGGATGGGATGCAAAATTGGTTGATGATGTGATTGATGATGGGGCTAAACATATCTTGGTGGTGGATGATGATACTCGAATTCGAGATCTATTAAGGCGCTATCTTGCTTCGAGCGGTTTCAGAGTAACAACAGCATCAGATGCAAGTCAGGCAAGACGCAAACTTGAAGGTATGGATTTTGACCTTCTCATTGTCGATGTCATGATGCCGGGAGAAAGCGGCATTTCACTCACCGCTTCACTGCACAAAATTAAAGAAGTTCCGATTTTAATGCTTACCGCGTTATCAGAAGTGGAATCACGTATTTCGGGCCTTGAAGCAGGCGCAGATGATTATCTAGGCAAACCTTTTGACCCAAAAGAGCTGGTGCTCCGAATTAACGCGATCCTCAGACGCGGTGGCTCCCCAGAAACGCCAACCATTCAGCAAGTTATGTTTGGGCCCTACACTTTCGTGCTTGAGACACGCGAGTTGAAAATGAATGGCGAAGCGGTTCATTTAACCGACCGTGAAAAAGAGCTTATGTCGATCTTCTCAAGCAAACCGGGCGAAACCATTCATCGCATGGAATTGGCTGGAGAAGATCAATCTGTTGGAGACCGAACCATCGATGTTCAAATCAATCGTTTGCGCCGCCGCATAGAAGATAATCCTGCCGAGCCTACATGGTTGCAAACCGTACGAGGTATTGGTTATCGCTTAGCAGTTGAATAACAGATTGGGAATTTATCGCCTTCGACCGTTTTATTTCAGCACAGTTTTGCTTTATAGCTAAAGAAAGTGCTGGCTGGAGTAAAAGACAATCTAAATGGCAACGATCGAATCAATCCGACGAGAGTATGAGCGTTACCCACCTACAGGTAAACGGCGTTTCACCAGATGGTTACGCAGGCGCATCCCTACGGGTCTATATGCGCGTTCTTTGCTCATCATTATTGTGCCGATGGTATTGTTGCAGTCCGTTGTTGCTTTTGTCTTTATGGAGCGTCACTGGCAAACTGTGACACAAAGACTTTCAACCGCGGTGACGCGAGATATCGCCGCGATTGTTGATATGCTTGCTACTTATCCGGAGGACAGCAATTATGAAGAAATTGTGCGAATTGCGCGTGACCGCCTCGACTTAAATATTGCAATCGAACCCGGCACAACTCTACCGCCACCGCGGCCAAAGCCATTTTTTTCATTCCTTGATCAAACGCTCAGCGATGAAATAACCAAGCAAGTCCAACTACCTTTCTGGATCGACACGGTCGGTGATTCCAGTCTTGTAGAAATACGCATTCAGCTTGGCGCTGAGGTGTTGCAGGTCTTTGCGCGGCGCAGTCAGGCCTATGCCTCAAACACCCATATATTCCTGCTGTGGATGGTCGGAACATCACTGGTATTGCTATTGATTTCCATCCTGTTCTTAAGGGGGCAAATCAGACCTATTTTGCGACTGGCAGATGCGGCGGAAAAATTTGGTAAAGGTCAGCCCACACCTGAGGACTTCAGGCCAAGAGGCGCTGACGAGGTTCGCAGGGCGGGCCTTGCATTCATTCGCATGCGCGAACGGATTGAAAAACAGATTGAGCAAAGAACCGCCATGCTTTCCGGGGTCAGCCATGATTTACGGACTGTACTGACGCGTTTTCGCCTACAATTGGCGATTTTGGGCGATGACGATGAAATCAAGAGCCTTGATCAGGATGTTAAAGACATGCAGTCTATGCTCGAGGGCTATTTAGCATTTACAAAAGGCGAAGCAGAGGAAGACTTTGGTTCTATTGACCTTAATGCACTTGTGGCCAAGTTAGAAAAGGATGGCAAATTACTGGGCAAGGAAGTTACAAGCTCAGTATCAGGCATTAGTAAAGCTGATGTGCGCCCAAGCGCCTTCACCCGTTTGATAAACAATCTGTTTTCCAACGCCTGTCGATACGGGAACAAAGTCAATATATCTGTCAGGTCAGATGCCGCGTGGCTAGTCTTTACCGTTGAAGATGATGGACCGGGCATTCCAGAAGCATCCCGCGAAGATGTGTTCCGTCCATTTTTCCGACTGGATGAGGCCCGAAATCAAGATGAACAAGGCACAGGTCTCGGTCTCTCGATTGCCCAAGACATTGCACGCAGTCACGGCGGCGATATTACGCTTTCTGAAAGCGATTTAGGAGGATTGAAAGCAACCGTACGTGTGCCTGCTTAGGGCAAACTTACATAAGGCGTTCGCCGTTAGGAATGTCATGCGACACACCGGCGAGCACAATCGCTCCGTCTTTGTCGGCAAATCCAAGGGTTAAAACTTCTGACATAAAAGGACCGATTTGGCGCGGCGGGAAATTCACCACCGCCATAACCTGACGACCAACAAGATCTTCTGGCTTATAATGCACAGTGATCTGCGCAGATGTCTTTTTAATCCCAACTTCTGGACCGAAATCAATTTTCATTTTTATCGCTGGCTTACGAGCTTCAGGAAAAGGATTGGCTTCAATCACCGTACCCATTCGAATATCAACTTTTTCAAAATCTTCCCAAGCGATAAAATCAGACATTATTTTGCAAGCTCCTCTGAACGGTTTTTTGCCGCCATAATGGCACGGTCAAATATGGTTTGCATCCCTTCTTCTTCGGCCATTAACACAGCCAATGCTGCAGCAGTTGTACCGCCCGGAGACGTTACATTTTTACGCAATGTGCTTGCATCATTGTCCGATTGTCGCATCAGCTCCCCTGCCCCTGACACCGTTTCCCGCGCCAAACGCATGGCAAGCTCAGGCTCAAGCCCAGCTTTGATGCCAGCTTGCGCCATCACCTCTGCAAGCAAAAATACATAAGCCGGTCCACTGCCGGACACAGCTGTCACAGCATCTATGGTTTTTTCATCTTCCAGCCATTCGACCGGACCGCAAACAGATAAAAGCTGCGTAATAAGCGCACGATCGTCATCCGACAATCCGTCTTCTGCCATAACACCTGTGATTCCGCGCCCAATCATTGCTGGCGTGTTCGGCATGGCGCGTACAACGAGACCTTCAGCAATATGGGATTTGATTACGGCAATCGTGGTTCCAGCAGCAATACTCACAATCAACGTGTTTTCATCCACACAAGGTAAAACAGAAGGCAGAACCTTCTCCATCATTTGCGGTTTAATCGCTAATATCAAAACCGATGCTTTGGCGTCTGTTGGTACGCTAGGCCCATAATTCACACCGCGCGCATCCAGCAACTGCTTCATGTCATCGCTTAACCCTGGGTCAGCCACAACGATCGGTGCAACATCCAAGTCATGGTCTAACCAGCCGCGCAAGACTGCGCCGCCCATATTTCCAGCACCTAGCAGGACGATCGGACGATTGTCAGACATTTAAGCCGATCCTTGGGTCTCAAACATAACAAGATCAATAGCGCGTTGCGCATCAAGCCCGGCCCATGCAACGAATTGGAAAGACTGGAAATAGGCTTCACAAGATTCAACTGCACTTGCAAGCAGGCTTTCCACCTGCTGGCTTGTTGGCTCTGCTCCACCTGACAATAACAGTGACTGACGGAAAATCATGACATTGTCTTTGAGCCACATATCAAAATGTCCCATAAGAACTTGCCCATTGATCAAAGAGATCAATTTCAACAGTTCAAATGATCTGTTTTCCTGAACATTAAAATCAAATGCACATGCAATATGCAGCGCTTCATGGGCTTCCAACCAAGAGAATGAAATCTGATAATTTGCCCATTCACCTTCGATGATCATGGCGATCTCATCATCACAGGAACGTTCGAAAGACCAATCGTTGTTTGCCGCAACAAATTCGATCACGTCTACCGGGTTAGAATGCCGTTCAATATCTAACTCAACCAAATTCATCACAAAGCCTCTTATGCCTTAAAGCTCTTGTTCGCGACAACGCGAGCTCAAAAACTAATAACCATCAATTCTATATTTAGGAGTCTGAACCATTAAGCCTTTGCGAGGCTTACCGAACAGAAATCCGAATCATCTATAAGAATCAGTGTATAAGAGCAGATTCAGCATGCCATCCCCCGATGCTGAAAAATATTTTTATGAGGCTTATTTCCAATTACCAAATTGATTCCACAGTCGTTTGTAAATGACTCAGGAATAAGGGTTTTTTGGAACTCCACAGGACGCTGCGCCCTGGGGAAAAAAAATATGGATAAAGTATTTAAAAGATTCAGAGCGTTAGTCTGATCATGCTTTTGGTTTGCGTGTTGTTGTTTTTGTCGGTTTTTTGCTAGCAGCTAACTGAGTCTCCAACTCATCGATGCGTGCTTTGAGTGCGTCATTTTCTTCCCGTGCTTTTACGGCCATTTCGCGCACCGCATCAAATTCATCACGCTTGACGATATCAGCATTATTTAAGAAACGCTCAAACTGACTTTGAAGCGCTGTTTCAGCTTCTTTGGCGACACCTTGCGCAGCGCCAGCTGCGTCCGTCATGAGTTTCGCAAATTCATCGAAAATTCGATTTGGACCCTGGTTCATATTCTTCGCCTCATTCTATGATGTGCCATTCGGCAACATTTCTATACTTGAAGTAAGGTTTACCATGGGATTTTGCAAGAAATTTTACCGTATAAATAGTGGGCAAATCACCGCAAGTTGACCACGCTCGCCTTGACCAGAACACAAACTCAACGCATTGTCGCGCACGCGTTTTCGCTTAGAAAACCTGTCATAGATACATAAAACTCAGGCTGGACCAGTTCTTGGACATATATTTACTTCCCTTCTCGCTATTAACATTCCCAGACATTGATCCGGTTATTTTCTCTATCGGTCCGTTTGATGTAAGATGGTATGGCCTTGCTTATGTGGCAGGCATTTTGTTGGGTTGGGCCTATGCACGCGAATTACAAAAGCGAAGCCAACTCTGGCCCAATAACCAGCAAGCCATGAAAATGATTGATCTGGATGACTTCGTCTTATGGGCCGCAATCGGCATCGTTGCCGGCGGGCGGATCGGATACATCTTATTCTATGATTTTGCATCAATCCTCGAAAATCCTGCACGCATAATAGAGGTATGGAATGGAGGCATGTCATTTCATGGCGGCGTTGTTGGCACTGTCTTGGCCATGATGCTCTTTGCGTATTTACGAAAGTTCAGCGTTTGGAGCCTGTTTGACATTGTCTGTGCGGCAGCGCCGGTTGGCATTTTCTTTGGCCGCATAGCCAACTTCATCAATGGCGAGCTTTGGGGTAGATTATCTTCAGCGCCTTGGGCATTTGTGTTCCCGGAAGGCGGCCCTTTTCCGCGCCACCCGTCTCAGCTTTATGAAGCCCTCCTGGAAGGTATTGCCCTATTCTTAATCCTGATGGTGCTGTGTCTTGTGTTTAAAAAACTCAAGCAACCAGGTTTCATCGCTGGCGCTTTTATCTTCGGTTATGGTTGCGCCAGAATATTCGTTGAGTTCTTCCGAGAGCCAGATGCACATATCGGATTTTTATTCGGTGGCTGGTTCACAATGGGCATGCTTCTTTCCGTTCCACTGCTTGCGATAGGTGTATGGGGTATGCTAACTGCATCATCGCGGGAAAAAACAGTTAAATCGGAATAGCTTAAAACATGCCAACCCCCTTGGAACAAAAGATCCGGGATTTAGTCAATGTGAATGGTCCAATCAGTGTAGCGGACTATTTTGCGCTATGTTTAGCTGATCCAGAATTTGGTTATTATAAAACAAGAGATCCCTTCGGCCATGAAGGGGATTTTATCACCGCGCCTGAAGTCAGTCAGCTCTTTGGTGAAATGCTCGGCATTTATCTCGTGCAATCCTGGCAAAAACACATGCCACAAGGTCCTATTCGATTAGTCGAAATTGGCCCAGGCCGCGGAACATTAATGGCGGATGCATTACGCGTCATTCAACAAACGCAAAGAGATCAATTTGATCAAATGACCATTCATATGGTCGAAACCAGCCCAAAACTTCGAGATACGCAAGCGGAAACGCTTGCGGCTTATAAAGACAAAATCCAGTGGCACGACACATTTGAAGATGTGCCAGATGGATTTACTCTGCTGGTCGCAAATGAATTGTTTGATGCCATTCCCATTCGGCAATTTGTCAAAACAGACACGGGCTATCGCGAACGCATGGTCACCATCGATGCTGATGACCTTTTAACATTCACCGTTGGTGTCGCTGGTATCGATCCAGAACTTTTACCTGAAAACCATAAAGCGCAACCGATCGGCACGATTGTTGAGATTGCGCCTGCGCGCGCCAATGTCATGGCTTCCATCGCGGCGCGTCTGGCCGAACAAGGTGGCAGCGCGCTCATCATTGATTATGGGTTTCTTGCAGCAGGGTTTGGTGACACGTTGCAGGCGGTTAGGAAGCACAGTTATGACCATCCACTGGCAAGTCCTGGTATTGCAGACTTAACCAGCCATGTGGATTTTGAAACCCTCATGCATATTTCCCATGCGGCGGGATCGCATATTCATGGTGTCATGCATCAGGGTGATTTTCTCGTTGGATTGGGTTTGCTTCAACGCGCTGGTGCTTTAGGTCATAATAAAGACCATGACACACAACAAGAAATCCGAAGCGCAGTTGAACGCTTGGCCGGTGAAGGCGAAGGAAAAATGGGCGAATTGTTCAAGGTCTTGGCCATTAGCGGGGCACCTATTCAACTTGTGCCCTTTATTGCAAGTGAGACTATCTCAAACGAAGAGAATCATCCAAACTAGCGCTTTGAATTTCCAATACCTGCGCCAATTCATTCCAATTGGTGCTGCAAGAGGTTAACAACGTGCAAGACAAGTCACAGGCGCAATGCGTTAAAAGCCCAAAACTGAAAGAGCTGGAACATAGCTCAAACATTTCGCATGGCTTCTTCACCCGTCTTGGCGGATGTTCAGAAGGTATATTTTCAAGTCTAAATGCAGGTTTAGGTTCAGGAGATGACACCGAGACCGTGATTGAAAACAGAAGACGCATTTGCAATGCGATTGGCACTGAACCCTCTAATTTGGCGACGCTTTATCAACATCACTCCGCAGATGTATTTATCGCAACTGGCGGCATTGAAAAAGATCGACCCAAGGCAGATGGAATTGTCACCAATACTCCAGGTACAGCGATTGGTGTTGTCACAGCAGATTGCGGGCCAGTCTTATTTGCTGATCCAGTTAATAAGGTCATTGGCGCTGCCCATGCTGGCTGGCGCGGTGCATTTGATGGCGTATTACAAAACACAATTGAACAGATGATCCAGCTTGGCGCTGCGCGAGAAAACATCACTGCATCACTCGGCCCTTGCATTTCTCAAAAAAATTACGAAGTGGGGCCTGAATTTTATCAGCGCTTTATCGATAAGGACAAAGGCCTTTCGAAATATTTCAAACCGTCTGAAAAAGCTGACCATTATATGTATGATCTTAATTCATTTATTCAGGATCAATTAAAATCTGCAGGTGTCATCGCTGAGGATCTCGCAATTTGCACCTATGAAGGAGAAAATGAATATTTCTCCTTCCGTCGCACAACCCACCGCGCTGAACAAGATTATGGCCGTCAATTGTCTCTCATTTCGTTAGGTTAGATCCATGCCCATTTATTTCACAGATGAAGAATATAAGTCTCGAGTGACCCGTGTACGCGAAGAGATGACATCAAACGGCAATGATGCCATGCTTATCTTTGCGCAAGAAAGCATGTATTGGCTAACGGGATATGACACATTTGGATATTGCTTCTTTCAATGCTTGATCCTTACCCAAGATGATATGATTTTACTCACGCGATCCGCTGATTTGCGTCAGGCACAGCAAACGTCCAATATCGGTGATATCCGCATCTGGAAGGATAGCGCCACCGCCAATCCTGCATCTGATTTGAAAGATATATTGTCCGAATTAGGGTTATCCGGCAAAAAACTTGGTATCGAGCTCGATACGCATGGATTAACGGCTGCAAATTATCGCAAAATCACCGGACAGCTTGATGATTTTGCCGAGCTTATCGATCAATCATATGTCATCAGCGAATTGCGCCTTGTTAAAAGCGATCAAGAAATCGAATATGCCAAACGCGCTGGCGTTCTAGCTGATGATGCACTCGATGCCGCGATTGCTGCAATTAAATCTGATGGCAGTGAAGCGGCAGTTCTGGCAGCCATGCATAATGTCATCTTTGCCCAAGGCGGTGACTATCCCGGCAATGAATTTATCATTGGTTCGGGACGCGATGCTTTGCTGTGTCGATATAAATCCGGCCGCAGGGAACTCTCGACTGACGATCAGCTCACACTGGAATGGGCGGGCTCATTTGCGCATTATCACGCAGCTATGATGCGGACAATCATCATCGGCAAACCACGCCCGCTTCATGGCAAATTATTTGAAGCAAGTCAGGAAGCGCTCACGGCTGTGGTTGAGAATATGCAAACGGGTCGGACTTTCGGTGACGTCTTCCAAGCCCATGCGGATGCGTTGGACGCGCATGGATTTTCCAACCATCGCTTAAATGCTTGCGGATATTCGCTCGGTGCACGCTATACGCCTTCATGGATGGAGCATCAGATGTTCTATGAAAACAATCCGCAGGAAATAAAACCCGGCATGACCTTGTTTGCACATATGATCATTGTGGATTCAGAAACAGAAACCGCAATGACTTTGGGACAAACCTTCTTGACGACAGACGGTAAGGCTGAGAACTTATCCAGAAATGGATTTGATTTAATTCAGTGCTGAGTTTGGGAAATCTCGATTTAGGTAAGACATATTTATGGCATTAAAGCATATAAATTTATTGGTGATGTCGTCGATTTTTATCAGTGCCCTTTCCGGCTGCAACAGCACTGAAAGCGTACTTCAACCTATTCCGACAACCACCCAACCAACTCCTTCGGTTACTCAGCCAACAAACCAAGGCATCTTGGTCAGCTTTCCTCCCGTGACAGGTGCGCCAGCTAACAAGCTAAGTGTTTTATCGCAAACACTCGCACAAGAAACACGTCTGAACGGAATCACCATCGTTTCAACCTCCAATGCTGAGGCGCAATATTCACTTAAAGGCTTCTTGTCAGCTTTTTCAGACGATGCAAACACAACCGTTGTCTATGTTTGGGATATACTTGATCCAACCGGTGCACGGCTTTATCGCATCCAGGGACAAAAAAGTGCACCAGGTGCCGGTGCTGATCCTTGGCAGTTTGTAACACCCGGTGTGATGCAGGCCATTGCCAATGAAAGCATCGCAAATTTCTTAAATTGGCAACGACAACAAAACTGACATCCAGCTAAAACGTTTGAAATTGTGGTGGTTTGAAGGATTCTGTCAACAATTTCATTTTTTATGTGGAAAGGTTCTTGAAATCGTCGTAAAGGCCGCTAAAAGCACTCCCACAGTCTTTTGGCAAAGGCGCCGGGAGATCGTGCATTTAACATATGTTATGTGCTGGACCCAATTGTAGAGATACGGGCGGAACAAGATGAAGATTTTTGCGGGCAACTCGAACCAGCAACTGGCGGAAAATATTTGCCAATACCTCAACCTTCATCTTGGAAAGGCAAGCGTTAGACGTTTTGCAGACCAAGAGATTTTCGTTGAAATTCAAGAAAATGTGCGTGGTGAGGACGTCTTCATCGTACAATCAACATCCTATCCTGCCAACGACAATCTCATGGAGCTCTTAATCATGATCGATGCGGCGAGACGTTCTTCTGCCCGCAGGATCACAGCTGTGCTTCCATATTTCGGTTATGCGCGCCAAGACAGAAAGCCAGGTCCACGTTCTCCAATCTCAGCCAAGCTGGTTGCGAACCTCATAACGGAAGCAGGCGCTGATCGTGTTTTGACCATGGACCTTCATGCCGGCCAAATCCAGGGCTTCTTCGATATCCCGACAGATAATCTATTTGCCATGCCAACATTGGCACGTGACATTAAAGAACGTTACGAAAAAGGCAGCATGATGGTGGTTTCACCTGATGTTGGCGGCGTGGTTCGCGCACGTGCACTGGCAAAACGTTTGGATGCACTGCTCGCCATCGTTGATAAACGCCGCGATCGCCCTGGTGAATCTGAAGTGATGAATATCATTGGTGACGTATCCGGCAAAGATTGCCTTTTGATCGATGATATTGTGGATTCAGGTGGTACTTTGTGTAATGCTGCTGATGCAATGTTAGCCAATGGTGCGAACTCAGTCACAGCCTATATCACCCATGGTGTGCTTTCAGGTGGTGCAGCTGCCAGAATCGGTGCCTCAAAATTGCGCGAATTGGTGATTACTGATTCTATTCGTGCAACACCGGAAGTTCAGGCAACGCATAATATTCGCGTGATTGAAACAGCTAGCTTGATTGGTGAAGCAATTAACAGAACCTCGGCTGAGAAATCGGTATCCAGCCTATTTGATTAGGAAATGCATGCTTAAGTCCATAAAGTTTAAGAATATTTATGGACTTCGTCTCTGCCTAAGCTTGATGATGATCTTCGTCTTCAGTTTTGCAGCGCATGCGCAGACCAATTTTTCCACCAGCTACAGCACATTCAATGTTGGCGGTACCAGCGTTGAACAAATATGGAAAAGCATTCAAAAGAACGGGCCAAGATCCAAACTCGGGATCGGGCATGCGGGCTATACGACTTTCGATCTCAAAAGCCCGGTAAAATTCGTCACCAAGAACGGTAAATGCCACATATCAGCAGCTAAATTTACCATGGTTAGCTCCATCCAATTACCCAAATGGGTTGACCAAACAATCGCGCCGGAAAGTGTTCGTATTTTCTGGAAAGCGCTTTATACAGATGTCAAACGACATGAAGAAGATCACGTGCGCATTGCTGAAGCAGCAATTACCCGTCTCGCAAAATCCGTGAAAAGCCTAAAACCGCAAAGAAATTGCGATGTAATGAACCGTAAAATCTCAAGGCTGGCATCTGCTAATCGGCGACAATTAAACCGAGCGCAAAACAAGTTTGAACGTGCTGAAATGCGGGGGCAACGCAAGCGTATTGCTGATCTCATTCAAGCATATTCATTAAATTAGAAGTCTCATTGGCGACTGGTACATAAAATCAGCGGAAAACCTTGCAAGTCCGGGCACAATAGTCTAAGAGACTGCTCATCCATGTAGACACCCTTGGAGGCAACATGGTTTCGGATGAATTATCCGATGTTTAAGCCGCCGAAATGGCCAAGCATAAACTACTCCATATTTGAAAAGTAAGGAACACGCTATGAGCGATACACTCAAAGCTGTTGCGCGCGAACGGGTCGGTAAGGGGTCCGCCCGGGAACTTCGTCGTAACGGTCAAATTCCAGCATCTATTTACGGTGATAAACAGGCCCCTGTTTCCATCGCTATTTCTCGTAAAGAAGCAACAATGCGTATCCACGCAGGTGGCTTCATGACGAACATCATCACAGTTGATGTGGATGGTGATAAAGTTAACGTTCTTCCAAAAGATTACCAGCTTGATCCGGTTCGTGACTTCGTCATGCACGTTGATTTCTTGCGCGTATCTAAAAACACACAAGTTGTTGTGGAAGTCCCTGTACAGTTTGAAAACGAAGACACATGTGTTGGCATCAAACGCGGCGGTATCTTGAACGTCGTGCGTCACACAGTTGAAGTTTCCTGCCCAGCCAACTCAATTCCAGAAGCACTTGTTGCTGATCTTGCTGAATTGAACATTGGTGACGCCGTTCACATCTCAGCAATCACATTGCCTGAGGGTGTTGAGCCAACAATTACAGACCGTGACTTTACAGTTGCAACAATCGCCTCACCAGGTGGTGCGCAAGACGCTGCTGATGATGCAGCAGACGCAGAAGCAGCTGCAGCTGAAGGCGGCGAAGCAGAAGACGCTTCTGAATAAGAATAGTTTGGGGCTAATACCATGTTGCTCATTGTAGGACTTGGCAATCCGGGCCCCAAATATCAAAAACACCGACACAATGTCGGGTTCATGGCGGTTGATGCGATCATCGACCGCCATAATTTTTCCAAATCCCAAAACAAGTTTAAGTCTGAAGTGTTTGAAGGCAAACTTGCTGGTGAAAAAGCACTCATCTTAAAACCACAGACTTTTATGAACGTCTCAGGTGAGGCCGTTGGCGAGGCCATGCGGTTTTATAAACTTACACCTGACGACATCATCGTCTTTCATGATGAACTTGATCTCGTTGCAGGCAAAACTCGCATTAAACGTGGTGGCAGCCATGGCGGGCACAATGGTTTGAAATCAATCGACGCCCATTGCGGTAAAGATTATCAGCGCGTACGCATTGGCATTGGCCATCCGGGAAATAAAGCACGTGTGAATTCCCACGTGCTCGGTGATTTTGCTAAGTCTGATTATGAATGGTTAGACCCATTATTGGAGACCATCGCTGAGCATGTTGAATTGCTCGCACGTGACGATGCAGCTGGCTTGATGAACAAAATCGCTTTGGCGACTGGTGGCGAAACCGAAACATCCAAAAAAAAAGACACGACTAAACCAACCTCAGGCGCTCAAAAGCCCAAGGCCAAGTCTCATATTCATCAAGCAAGACAAAACACTCCGTCCACTCAAGCGAGCAGACCGATGGCTGAAATGCTGAAAAAACTTCTTGGGGATAAGAAGTAGTCTAAGTCTCCGCGCTTAGCATTGATGTGAATAGGTAAAGACCAAGGTGTCTGTTGTGATCACACCTGTGGACACACATTGTCTTGATTTTTCGCGTGTGCCGGTCATCGTAATGCGCAACGGATTACGGCTCACAGGACCTTCCACCCAATATTCGAGCGGACTTCCCACGCAATATTTTGAAAACACACGTGCGAGACCTGAATACCAATCACCGTTATTTTGACCATTAAAGAGCAAAGTTCCGGGCTGAACACCGGATGGCCGCAAGGATGACTTTGGATTTTCATATGAGAACCAGCGGTTATTTCCATCTGCTTGTAAGCGCATTAATGAACCATTATGTGTCCAACAGCTATCCGCCAATGCTGTAGTCGTCATTATTGCCAATAATGAAATAGTCTTTATCCAAATTTTCATAGATCCAAATTCACCCCTATAGTTCCGCTCACTTTTTGTTTTTTATTTCATATATTTGCGAAAAACGCAAAAATCGCGACAAAATAACTCAATTTGTAGCCAAACAATAAAATTTGGCAATTGGTGATCTGATTCAAAAACGTTCGCGTAGCCTTACCCATAACCTCGAACGATAAAGGATCAAAAAATGAAAACTCTATTGAAACGCACCGCTGCTGCCGCTGTGATCGCACTTTCAGCAACTGCAGCAAACGCAGCGACCATCGTTGACATCGCAGCCAATGATGATCGCTTCTCAACACTTGTCGCCGCTGTAAAAGCTGCAGGCCTTGCAGAAACACTTTCTGGCAAAGGCCACTTCACAGTATTTGCGCCAGTAAATGCTGCTTTCGATGCGCTACCAGCTGGCACGGTTGAGACACTTTTGAAGCCTGAAAACAAAGGTCAATTGACTGATATTCTTCTTTACCACGTTGATGACCGCAATTTGGTATCAGGTCAGCTTCCGCATGAACCGATCTACATCAAGCCAATCTTGGCAAGCAAACGTCTTTGCGTCACAAAAAGCGCATCCGGCGTAACAATCGGCGACAGCACACCACAAACAGCAAATGTTGTAATCGCTGACATTAAAGCGAGCAATGGCGTGATCCACGTGATCGATAAAGTTCTATTGCCAGGCAAGCGTCCAGCCTGTCACTAAGTTAAATTAGTGATTATCCCTGCCGCAACATGCGTGGCAGGGATAATTTGCGCGTGTAAGCCTAACATTCAGCCGAATATGCTGAGAAACCCTTGACCAAAGGCAAGGTTTCCCCCATAGCCTCCTTATATTTTTCATTACATAAGAGAGCACTTCTATGGGATTTAAATGTGGTATCGTTGGACTTCCAAATGTCGGGAAATCAACGCTTTTTAACGCGCTGACACGCACAGCTGCAGCTCAAGCGGCGAACTACCCATTTTGTACAATTGAACCAAACACTGGTGAAGTTGCGGTTCCCGACAGGCGTCTCACTCAACTTGCAGATATTTCAGGCTCTAAAGAAACGATCCCTACCCGCATTTCCTTTGTTGATATTGCCGGCCTAGTCCGTGGCGCATCCAAAGGTGAAGGCTTGGGCAATCAGTTCCTTGCCAATATTCGCGAGGTCGATGCCATCGTGCATGTGCTTCGTTGTTTTGAAGACGACGACATCACCCATGTTGAGGGTAAGATTGATCCCGTTGCGGATGCGGAAACCATCGAAACAGAGTTGATGCTATCTGATCTTGAGAGCTTGGACGCACGCACCGATAAGATGCGCAAACGCGCGACAGGTAAAGATAAAGAAGCGCAAGTTTTACTGCCTGTTATGGAAGAAGCGCTAGCGCTCTTGAACGACGGCAAACCCGTTCGCCACATGCTTGATGGGATTGCTGAAGAAGATCTACGCATGCTTAAAGGCTTGAACCTTCTCACATCCAAACCAGTGCTGTATGTTTGTAACGTTGCCGAAGAAGATGCAGGCAAAGGCAATGCACAATCAGATGCTGTTGCAAAAATGGCCGCCGAACAAGGCGCAAAAACCGTTGTCATCTCGGCTGCTATCGAGGCAGAAGTCGCGCAGCTTGACGATGAAGAAGCAGCAATGTTCTTGGAAGAACTTGGGCTAGATGAAGCTGGTCTCGACCGCCTCATTCGCGCAGGCTATGAACTCTTGGAACTGATCACATTCTTCACATCAGGCCCGAAAGAAACGCGCGCCTGGACGGTTCGCAAAGGCACAAAAGCACCAGCCTCAGCGGGTGTAATCCACACGGATTTCGAACGTGGTTTTATTCGTGCTCAAACCATTGCTTTTGATGATTATGTCTCCCTCGGCAGCGAAACTGCAGCCAAAGAAGCAGGCAAGGCGCGGGATGAAGGCAAAGAATACGTCACGCAAGATGGTGATGTCATGCTCTTTAAGTTCAACACGTAGTCCGCTACCATACAGACATGAAGTTCGATCAAAATGACAGAGACACGCTGCTAAATTTGCTCAATTGGCGGCGCGATGTCCGGCATTTTGAAACAACACCAATACCTGACGCGCAAGTGGATCAGCTGTTACAAGCCATTGAACTTGCGCCTTCCGTTGGCAATAGCCGTCCATGGCGATTTATCAAGGTTGAAAGCCGTGAGATCAGAGAACAGGTCTATCAGAATTTCGCTGCATCCAATGCATCAGCGGCTGATGTCTATTCAGATGATGAGTTAAAGAATTACAACAATCTCAAACTGGCAGGATTAAAAGAAGCGCCTTTGCATCTTGCGGTATTCACCGATATGAACCCAGATTTGGGAAAGGGTCTTGGGCGCCAAACCATGCCTGAAACGCTGTTATATTCAACGGTGACAGCAATCCATAACCTTTGGCTGATGGCGCGATCCATGAATATCGGCGTCGGCTGGGTCTCGATCCTTAATCCTGACGAATTTAATCAGATCATGGATGTTCCAGAAGACTGGAAATTTACAGGCTATCTGTGTTTGGGATATCCCAAATTTGATGCAGATACGCCTGAACTTCATGAGAAGTCCTGGCAAAAAAATGTCAAAACAGATTGGATCGTAAGATAGAGACTGAACGCAGCTTATCGCGCTAAAAACTACTCGCCTTCAAATTCAATCAAAGTGCGAACGGGAACGCCCAGATCTTCGATCTTCTTCCGACCGCCCAAATCTGGAAGATCAATCACAAAACAGGCAGCCACGATGTCTGCGCCCTGCATTTGCAGGAGTTTAATACCAGCCTCTGCCGTGCCACCCGTTGCAATGAGATCATCAACGAGAATAACCTTCTCACCCTCTTTGACGGCATCTGTGTGGATCTCAAGTTCCGCTTCACCATATTCAAGCGCATAGCTCATGGTCACGGTTTCATAAGGTAATTTGCCCTTTTTGCGTAGCGGCAAAAATCCGGCTGACAATTGGTGGGCCATTGCACCACCGAAGATAAAGCCGCGGGCATCAATGCCCACAATTTGGGAAATACCAGCGCCAGTAAAAGGATGCACCATTTCATCTACAGAACGTCTAAACGCACTTGGATTACTTAAAAGCGTTGTAATGTCGCGAAACATAATTCCTTCATGCGGATAATTCGGAATAGTTCTGATCGCTTTTTTTAGTTCTGATTGAAGATTACTCATGAATACGGGTCCCCAGGCAAATACATCCACGCTTAAAAACAAAAACGCCGACTTAATTGTTAAAAATCAAGTCGGCGTTTTTCAAGTTATTCTTTTAACTTAGTGATCAATTCTTGAGAAGATTGAACGCTTCGTTAGATAGACCAAGATCGTTAAGATCAACAGGAAGCTGATCACAACAAAACCTGTACGCTTGCGCTCTTCAAGGTGAGGCTCTGCAGCCCACATCAAGAATGCTGAAATATCCTTGGCATATTGATCCAAAGTTTCAGGAGTACCATCATCATAAGACACCAATTCATCTGACAATGGGGCAGCCATTGCAAGCGCTGAGCCAGCAATGAAATATGGATTGTAATGAGTGCCTTCACCAACTTCTACATCTGCAGGTGCATCTTCATAACCTGTTAGAAGCGAATAGATGTAGTTTGGTCCAGCTTCGTTATATCCTGTAAAGATATCAAAGATGAATTGTGGGAAGCCGCGCTCAACATAACGTGCTTTCGCAAGCAATGAGAAGTCCGGAGGAACCGCACCACCATTTGCAGAAGCAGCTGCTTCTTTATTTGGGAATGGTGATGGGAAGTAATCCGCAGGCAATGCTGGGCGATCTTCAATATCACCATCTGCATTTGGTTCTGCTTCGACTTCGTATTCTGCAGCGAATGATTTGACCTGCTCACGTGAATAACCCAATGCTTCCAAATTGCGGAACGCAACAAGGTCCATTGAGTGACATGCAGAACATGCTTCCACATAAACTTTCAAACCGCGCTGAAGCTGGCCTTTATCATATTTGCCGAAGATACCAGCAAATGACCAATCAAGCTCTTTTGGTTTATTGATTGGATAACCACTCGCTGCATGCGCAGAAGTAACACCTGCCAAACCGATTAACATCAACGGCAGAAGGAGAGTTGAAATAACTTTTTTCATGACTTTATTCCTTATCTGTCGTCAATTAACCGCGTGTCTCAGGAGAGGCAGCTGCCTCCTCAGGCTTTCCAGCCCCTGACCCACTTTTTGCAAGAACGGCTTCGGTAATCGAGTTCGGCAAACGCTTCGGCGTTTCGATCAAGCCGAGAAGCGGCATGATGATGATGAAGAAACCAAAGTAGTAAGCTGTACCCACCTGAGCCAATACTGTGTAAACGCCTTCCGCAGGTTTGGCGCCAAGCCAACCAAGCAAGATTGCATTTGCAACAAAAATCCAGAAGAACAACTTGTACCAAGGACGATAAACAGCAGAACGTACTTTTGATGTATCGAGCCATGGTAGGAAGAACAGGATAATGATTGATCCGAACATTGCCAAAACACCACCCAATTTAGAATCGATAGGACCTAAATCGAATGTAATCGCACGCAGGATTGCGTAGAATGGAAGGTAATACCATTCAGGAACAATGTGCGCTGGTGTTACCAAAGGATCAGCAGGAATATAGTTGTCTGCGTGACCTAGGAAGTTTGGCATGAAGAAGATGAAATATGCAAAGACCAACAAGAACACGACCATGCCAAGAGCATCTTTAATAGTTGCATATGGTGTAAATGGAAGCGTGTCGGTTTTTGATTTAACTTCAACACCTGTTGGATTTGTTTGACCTGTTACGTGAAGCGCCCATACGTGAAGGACAACAACACCTGCAATCATAAACGGCAACAGATAGTGAAGTGAGAAGAAACGGTTTAGAGTTGGGTTATCAACCGCAAAACCACCAAGTAGCAATTGCTGGATAGGTTCACCAATAACTGGGAAGGCTGTAAAGAAGCCTGTGATCACTGTCGCACCCCAGAAAGACATCTGTCCCCAAGGTAGAACGTAACCCATAAAGCCTGTTGCCATCATAAGAAGATAGATCACAACACCCAAGATCCAAAGGATCTCGCGGGGTGCTTTATAAGAACCGTAGTAAAGGCCACGGGCAATATGTAGATAAACAGCAATGAAGAAGAACGAAGCGCCGTTTGCGTGCATATAGCGCAGCAACCAGCCATAGTTCACATCACGTGTAATGCCTTCAACTGAGTTAAACGCAAGCTCAGTAGATGCAGCATAATGCATGGCGAGCACGATACCAGTGATGATCTGAACGACCAGCATGATCGATAAGATGCCACCAAATGTATAGGCATAGTTCAGATTTCGCGGCACTGGATATGACACGAAGCTATCATGAACCAAACGAGGCAATGGAAGACGACTATCGACCCATTTACCTAAACCAGTTGTTGGCTCATATGTTGAATGATTTCCACTCATAAATCTCTCCCCTAGGCCTGATCTGTGCCGATAACGAGCGTTGTGTCATTTGCAAATACGTATGGTGGCTTCGGCAGATTAACTGCAGCCGGACCACGCAAGATGCGGCCTGTTGTATCGAAGACTGAACCGTGGCAAGCACATGCCCAACCTTCTGGCTTGCTATCAACAACCTGCGGCACACAGCCAAGGTGCGTACAGTTCGCTGAAACAACAACCCATTTTTTCGCTTCATCTGAAGGACCGCCAACACGTGTGTCTACAGGCGCATAATCTTTCATGTCACCTTCGGTTAGCTCATCAGCCGCTACGATCTCGTCATCTGTCAGGTAGCGAACGAAATAAGGCTTACCGCGCCATTTAACGATCACGTGACCGCCTGGCTCCAAGCTTGAAACATTGACCTCAATCGGTTCACCCGCAGCGCGTGTCGCAGCGTCCGGGTTCATTTGATCGATAAACGGCCAGGCAACACCGACAGCACCCACTGCTGCGGCCATTCCAGTCGTTAAGTATAGAAAATCGCGACGAGTTGGCTCGTTGTGATCATTTTGTCCGTTGTCTTGTTCACTCACGGTTCAATGTCTCCTTAAATCTTGCTCGATAATCGTGACTGCCAAACTATTGACATGAATCAACATTATCGGCGCGAGGGCACCCAATTAAGCGCGTTCTATGCCCCTTCTAAGAAGAAGTCCATACCCAACCCGCAAAGGATGGCACATTGTCGCGGGAAAAAAGCATTGAAATTAAAAACTATCGTACCAGTCAGTGGAAAACTTGGGTTTTAACGCCCTTAAGGCTCAATTTTTGATGCGCGAGAGAATCAAATTCTCAGCACATTAGTCAGCGGCAATAAATCCACCAGATTGGCGCGACCATAAACGTGCATAAAGCCCGTCATTTTTAAGCAATTGGTCATGAGTCCCATTTTCAACAATCCGCCCTTGATCCAAAACTACCAAGCGATCCATTTTTGCTATGGTCGATAGACGATGCGCAATGGCAATTACGGTTTTGCCTTCCATTAATTCTTCTAAATGCACCTGGATGATGGCTTCAATTTCTGAATCAAGCGCTGATGTGGCTTCATCCAGCACTAAAATCGGCGCGTCTTTTAAAATCACACGCGCAATTGCGATGCGTTGTCTTTGTCCGCCGGATAATTTCACGCCCCGCTCGCCCGCATGCGCATCCAATCCACGACGTCCTTTATAATCTTCCAGATTATCGATGAACTCAGTCGCTTGTGCCTGTTCAATCGCATTGATGAGATCATTCTCATCGGCATCCGAACGACCAAATAAGATATTGTCTCTTATGGAGCGATGCAAAAGAGCCGTATCTTGGGTCACGACGCCAATCTGAGCACGAAGGGAGCGTTGCGTGACATCTTTAATATCTTGTCCATCAACCCGGATTGCGCCCTGCTCGACATCAAAAAAGCGCAGCAATAAATTTGCCAAGGTGGATTTCCCCGCGCCTGATGGTCCGACAATACCAATCTTCTCGCCCGGATTTATAGAAAGCGACAAGTCTTTAATCACGGGCTTATCTTCAAGATAATCAAAATGGATCTGATCAAACTCAATTGACGCATCTTTAACGATCAGATCGGGTGCCGAAGGTTTATCGAGTAAACCTATTGGCTTTGAAATCAACTCAGCGCAGTTTTGGATGGTGCCATAGTTTCGCATCAATGCATTGAGCTGTGTCATCAGACGCCCCATCAAAAGGCTTAGGCGCAACATCAGCGCGAGTGCAAAGGCAACTTCCCCAATTGTAATAAGCTCTGCTAGCCAGAGATCAATCGATAAGATCGCAATTAATGAGATCATCGACCCAGACAAAACCGCCAATGTGAAACGCACCGTGGTGATGTTTCTCGTAAAGATAATCAAAGCCGCGATAAATTGCTTCACACCATCTTTGAGGAAGTGATCATTTTCCTCATCATTGGCAAACAACTTCAAAGTTTGAATATTGCTGTAACTGTCCGTTACACGCCCATTGAGCATCGAGCTCTTTTCCGCCATATTTCTCGCGCTGCGTCGTACACGCGGCACCAAATATCGCGCCACGATCATAAATAATGTGAGCCACACGGCCACCAAAGCAGCCAGCCGCCAGTCCAGTGTTGCGACCATGGTCAGCGTGGTTACTGAATAGATGATAACAAACCAAACCACCTGCAGAGCTGAGATCATCAAATCGCCGGTGGCCTGACCGGATTGCAAAATTTTGGTGGCTATCCGCCCGGCGAAATCATTTTGGAAAAATGGTAGATTTTGCTGCGAAACGTGACGATGAGCTTGCCAACGCACACGATTCAAAAAGCCAGGAACAACAATCTGCTCTTCTAATATCGCTCCACCTGTGACGATCGCTACACGCACGATCGTTGCGATAAGCAACATCAGAACGAGTTCAAAGCCATATTGAGATAAAAGCCCATCCCAACCGTCCGAAGGCTCAACATTCGCCAACAGATCAACAATACGGCCAATAAAGTAGAACATCGCTGCTTCAAACAGTGCAACAAGTCCACCAAAAACCAACATGAGAGCAAATACAGGTTTGGCTTGGCCAATATAGTGCCAAATAAATGCCAACGTCGTTTCGGGCGGCTGAAGATTGTCAACATCTTCAAACGGATCGATAGTGCCTTCAAACTTTTTGAAAAAACGATCTAGAATCATGATTTACCTTTAACGCGCGGTCATGCTGCAGCGCAACGCAATTTATACCAAATAGGAATTTATTGGCTGATCTAAAGCCTTGTTGAGAGAAAATTAACCATAAAATGAAATAAAGCTTGCAATTGTAAATTTAGTACTGGTGTAAAAATGCGTATTGTAAGTGTCGCCGCGTGTTTGGTAAGTATTGCTCTATTGGCTGGCTGTGCCAGCAAGCAAGCTAAAGTCGATCCCAATGTGAAGAATTTATCTTCACCCTCCAAGCTTTCCAATACTCAACAAACAAATGCCGTTAGAAGTTTTGCTCCTGTTAGAGAAGCCAAAAAACCTAAAGTTAAATTCCCGGAAACGCCAAGTTCTTCGCCGCTTGCCCGGCCTTCAACAGGTAAACTTGCTGGTCGCACGATTTATGTTAACTCCATCTCTGACATCAAATTAAAACCAGGCGAAGTGGTTCTCACATTCGATGATGGCCCTGTTCCAGGCAAGACGCCAGCCATCCTAAATACATTGAGCAATTACGGCGTTAAAGCGACCTTCTTAATGGTTGGTTCCATGGCAAGTTATTATCCAGGCCTGGTCAAACAGGTGCGTGCGCGAGGACATTCTATTGGTTCCCACACCTTTGATCACGCAAACCTCGCTAAAGTCTCATTTGAATCTGGCAAATCAAAAATTCGCGCCGGCGAAAAAGCATTAGCGAAAGCGGGCATTAATGCCCCATTCTTCCGCTTCCCTTATCTTGCCAGCACCTCATCCTTGCGCAAATGGCTCGCGCAACGTGGTGTAACTGTGCTGGATGTCGATATCGATTCAAAAGACTATTTCAAAGATTCAGCTGACACGATTGTTAAGCGAACAATGGCGCGTGTGAAAGCCCGCGGCAAAGGCATCATCTTATTCCATGATATCCATGCGCGTTCGGTTGCGGCGCTACCTGCTTTCTTACGAGAACTAAAAGCGGCTGGGTTTAAAGTGGTAGCACTGAAATCAAATCGCCGCCCAAGCACTGGCTCTTCACTTCAGGTTAGTAGTCTAATCGAATAGCTTAAGCAAAAGAATGAATTGAAAGGCGGCACCAAAAGCGTCGCCTTTTTTGTTGGAGTTTATCTCTGCCAAACATCATACTTGCGCTGAAGGAAACTGCCATGAAACCTTATCCAGATTGCGCGGATTACAGCATGTGCCTGTTTGCCGGACGCATAATATGCATCGCGCGCACCAAAGACCTTCAGGCGCTCCTAGAGCTTAATCATGCTAGGCAAACATGTCGACCAAGATCAGACTTTATTTGATCTCAACCCATTGCGCATTGCCAGCTGACGAACGCACACAGGCGTCGATGAATTTTACGCCGAGCAATCCGTCCTGAACTGTCGGATAAATCACATCAGCATCAACTTCGCTTTGATGACGTTTTGCGATGATCGCCTTGGCTGCTTCGCTATAAATATTGGCAAAGCCCTCCAAATATCCCTCTGGATGCCCAGGTGGAATTCGACTCACGCGCGCAGCAGCCGCACCTGCTCCCGCGCCATTACGGGTAATCAAACGTTTGCTTTCGCCAAGCGGGGTATACCAAAGATAATTTGGATCTTCCTGTGCCCATTCAAGACCACCTTTTTCGCCATATACTCTAAGGCGGAGACAATTTTCATTGCCCGGTGCGACTTGGCTGCACCACAACATACCACGTGCGCCGCTTTTATAACGCAACATCACATGGGCATTGTCATCCACCTGGCGACCTTCAACAAAGGCTTGAATATCAGCGGATAGACTTTCAAGCTCCAATCCTGTGACAAAGGCTGCCAAATTGAAGGCATGCGTGCCAATATCACCTGTTGAACCGCCGGCACCTGATCGCGCAGGATCTGTCCGCCATTCCGCCTGTTTAAAATCCTGCTCTTCAGATAACCAGTCTTGTGCATATTCAACTTGGGTCACGCGTAAAGCACCCAGATCACCATTGGCGATCATCTCCCGCGCCTGCCGGATCATTGGATATCCGGTGTAATTATGCGTCAAAATAAACAGCGCATTGGATTTTTCTGCGACGTCTACCAGCTTTTCCGCGTCCTGCAGCGTTGAAGTCAGGGGCTTATCACAAATAACGTGAATACCGCGCTCTAAAAACGCTTTGGCAGCAGCGTAATGCACATGATTTGGGGTTACGATTGCAACGGCTTCGACCCCATCTTCGCGCGCACTTTCAGCCTCAGCCATCGCATTAAAATCATCATAGATGCGATCTTCTGCCAAACCCAATTCACGCCCAGATTTCTGGGCGCGTTCAGGTGTTGAAGAGAGCGCCCCTGCTACAAGACGGTAGTGATCATCAATGCGCGAGGCAATGCGATGAACACCACCGATAAAGGCATCGCTGCCACCACCGACCATGCCCAAACGAATGGGCGCATCTAATTCTTCGCTTCGACCTTCAATTGCCATGATTAACCCTCCAAACCTAACATCTGACGATTGATCTTATCGTCCGTACCGCCATCGGCAAAATCATCAAATGCGCGCTCCGTGACGCGGATAATATGATCTTTGACGAATTGAGCCCCTTCGCGCGCACCATCCTCAGGATGCTTTAAACAGCATTCCCATTCAACAACCGCCCAGCCATCAAAATCATTGGCGGCCATTTTTGAAAAGATTGCTCCAAAATCTACTTGTCCATCGCCAAGACTGCGGAAACGCCCTGCCCGATCAACCCAGCTTTGATAACCGCCGTAAACACCTTGGCGACCCGTTGGATTAAATTCAGCGTCTTTGACGTGGAACATTTTGATCCGGTCTTTATAGATGTCGATTTGATCAAGATAATCGAGACATTGCAAAACAAAATGCGATGGATCGTAAAGCATATTACAGCGTGTGTGATTATCCACGCGTTCCAAGAACATCTCAAATGTCACGCCATCGTGTAGATCTTCACCTGGGTGAATTTCATAACAAATATCAACATCACATTCGTCAGCATGATTTAAAATCGGTGTCCAGCGTTTGGCCAATTCATCAAAAGCGGCTTCCACCAATCCTGCAGGACGTTGCGGCCAGGGATATAAATATGGCCAGGCGAGCGCCCCGGAAAAAGAAACATGTTGTTTGATATCAAGGTTTTTAGACGCAGTAAGCGCCATCTTCATTTGCTCTACAGCCCATGCCTGCCGTGCTTTTGGATTATTGTGCACGTGAGGCGCTGCAAAACCATCAAAGCCTTGATCATAAGCGGGGTGAACAGCCACAAGCTGTCCTTGTAAATGCGTGGATAATTCGGTGACCTCGACGCCGTTTTCAGCAGCAACGCCTTTAAATTCGTCACAGTAATCACGTGATTGGGCTGCTTTTTCCAAATCGATTAATCGAGCATCCCAACTTGGCACCTGCACACCTTTATAGCCGCATTCTGCTGCCCATTTGGTAATTGCATCCCAAGAGTTAAATGGCGCCTCATCACTTGCAAACTGAGCTAGGAAAAGCGCTGGACCTTTTATCGTTTTCATCGAATATCTCCGCAAAAAGTGAGAGGGCAATGCACATTGCCCTCTGTTGTTTATATTAAGCTACTTCTTAGAATGGAGAATCTGGGAAGTAGAACTGATCGGCATTGCTTTGATCAATTAAGGTCGCACCAAGGATGTAACGACCAGCAACTGGACCATTTGATTTAAATGCAGCAACAGTTACGTCCATCGCAGTTGCAAGCATCGCTGGCGGATAAAGCACATCAATTGGCTGAAGCTCATTGCCATCCATGATCGCTTTAATGGTTTCCTTCATCCCGGCACCGCCGACAACGAACATGCCATCGCCATCACGACCTGCCTGTTTCAGAGCAGCAACAACACCAATTGCGATGTCATCATCTTGCGCCCAAACAGCATCAATATCAGGGAAACGACTTAGGAAATCCTGCATGACTTCAAAGCCATCATCGCGGTTCCAGTTGGCATGTTTGTAATCAAGCACATTAATGCCAGAGCCTTCGATTTCTGCCATAAACGCATCAAAACGCTCGTTATCAATGGTCGTTGGAATACCGCGAAGGATCACGATGTTATCGCCAGATTTTAATCGACCCTTCATATATTCAGCTGACACACGGCCAAGCTCAGGATTATTACCAGCAACATAGATATCTTCGATACCTTCGCGGCTCAAACCACGGTCAACAACCGTAATCAAGGCACCTGATTTTTTTACGTTTAAAACAGGATCTGTCAAAGGATCAGATTCAAAAGGCAACACGACAAGTGCATCAATCTGATTGACGGACACCATGTCTTCAAGCGCGCTGGCCTGCGACGCTGGATCTGGTGAGTTGACCAAGATCAGATCGATATCTGGATGTAGAGCTTCAAGACGCTTTTCAGCTTGCTCTGCATGCCAGTTCATACCGGCTGCCCAGGCATGAGTTGGTGTCGGATATGACACACCGATCTTGATTTTATCGGCTGCATTTGCTGCGCCACCCAATGCCATTGCGGCACCTAAAGTTAGCGCAAAAATCGTATTTTTAAGCATAGTTGTTCCTCCCAACGGGTTCAAAGTGTGCACGAAAGCCGTGCGGTTATTGCTGCAGCTGATCCTCTCAACCGCAGATCAATTTCGTGAAGTTACGTCTTCTTTTTGCTCCATTCGGCGCGTTGTAGCCAAACAGCGGTGATGATGATCAGACCTTGCATTGTTCCATTCAGGTAATTTGAGATCAGATCTGTAAAGTTTAAAATATTGCCGATAGTTGTCAGGATAAGCGCGCCCAGGATGGTGCCGCCTATTCGGCCATAGCCACCTTTTAAAACCGTGCCACCAATGATCACAGCTGCGATTGCTTCAAGTTCCCATAGCACGCCGGTCGAAGCCGATGCCGAGCCCAAACGCGGCACATAAATAATCGTCGCAAGCGCCACACAAAAACCTTGGATAACATATGTCGTTTTTTTGATTTTATCGACATTGACGGCTGAATATTTCGCAACGCTCTCATTCGAACCAATGGCTGTGCAATAGCGACCAAAGGCTGTGCGGTTAAGCAAAACCCAGCCAGCGATAGATACCCCCGCGAACACCCAAACCGGGATCGGCAAACCTGCAAAACTGTCATAATAAACCGGACGATATACATCACGTAACTCAAAGCTTAGAGATAGCGTTCCACCATCGGCAAAATAAGTCACCAAAGAACGGTAGATCCCCATCGTTCCCAAGGTCACAATAAAGGCCTCAATCTTACCTTTTGTGGTCAAAGCGCCATTGATCCATCCAGCACCAAAGCCAAGGATAATGCTACAGCCACAGCCGACGAGAACTGTGCTAACACCCGCACCTAACGTATCAATCAAATTGTTCATGATAATGATCATGACGCCTGAAATCACCGCAGCCATTGAGCCCACGGATAGATCAATGCCGCCCGCAGTAATCACAAATGTTGCGCCAACGGCAATGATCCCAATAAAGGCTGAGCGCGTGAGCAAGTTGGTAATGTTCCCCTCGCCCAAAAATGCCGGATTTAAAAGATATCCAATGATGCACAAGATTAACAAGGCTAAGGCCGGGCCAATTGCTTTAAAGTCAATCTTTCTCAAAGGTCTATCTTCCGCCTCTGCTACTTCTACTGACGACATTAACTTGCCTCCTTCAGGCCTGCGGCGTAACGCATAATATCATTTTCATTAATTGCACTGCCGGACAGAACGCCCATGATGCGGCCTTCGCGCATGACATAAACGCGATGGCAGATGCCGATGATTTCTGGCATTTCTGATGAAATGACCACTACTGAAACCCCCTCTTTGGCAAGCGCTGCGATGAAATGGTAAATTTGTTGTTTGGTACCCACGTCGATACCGCGAGTAGGTTCGTCAACGATGATGATCTTCGGATCGGTCTCCATCATTTTGGCAAGCAATAGCTTTTGCTGATTACCGCCGGATAAATCACCAACTTTGATCTCCGCATCGCGCGTTCTGATGTCAAACCGGCGAATACCGCGCGCCAACGCGCTTTCTTCCGCCTGGCTATCTAGCAGCATCCGCTTGACAAATTTCGGCAGCGCAAAAAGGCTCATATTGGGTGTCATTTTCTGCTCAAGCAAAAGACCTTTTTCTTTGCGATCTTTGGTCAAGTATGACAGCCCCTTCTCGCGCGCTTGCGCTACATTTGAGAAGACAACATTTTCACCTTCAAATGAAATTAAGCCTGCATCAACATTTTGCAATCCACATATGGTTTCAAACACATCCGAACGACCTGAGCCAACCAGTCCTGAGAAACCCAATATTTCGCCTTTGCGTAGTTCAAAACTCACATCGCTCAATTTGGACGTTGAAAGTCCATCGACTTTTAAGATCACGTCCGCATCAATATTAACTTCATTCATCGGCGGATAAAGATCAGACAATTCGCGTCCAACCATCATCTGCGCCATGTCGTCTAAGGAAACATCCTCAATATTTTTGGTGCCAATCCATTGGCCATCGCGCAAGACGGTCACCCGATCTGAAATCTCTTTCACCTCGGCAAGTTTGTGCGAAACGAAGATCACAGCTACGCCGCGATCTTTTAAGCGACGCACCTGACGGAAAAACAATTCTGTTTCTGCTTCCGTCAAAACAGCTGTGGGCTCATCCATGATTAAAACGCGTGCATTGCGGCTGATCGCCTTGGCGATCTCCACCATTTGCTTTTGCGCAATGGAAAGATCGGAAATGCGCGCTGTTGGAGAGATATCCAATCCAATTTCGGTCAGTTGTTTGCGCACTTGATTACGCATAGCCACGCGATCAAGAAAAGCACCTTTATGCAATTCACGTCCAAGGAAGATGTTTTCCTCAACCGTCATCTGCTCAGCTAAGTTCAGCTCTTGGTGAATAAGCACAATCCCAAGGTCTTCCGCTTTGCCATTTGGCGGAAGAACAATCGGTTGACCATCGAGATATACACTGCCTGAAGTTGGAAAATGGAACCCAGCCAAGATCTTCATCAATGTGGATTTACCCGCACCATTTTCTCCGATGAGTGCATGCACTTCCCCCGCCTCAATGTCGAAACTGACACTGAAAAGCACAGGCACTGCACCGAAGGATTTGCTGATGCGATCAGCGGCCAAAATTGAATTAGAACTACGTGCGCCTTCAAACATAATAGCCCCTCCCAAAGCCGTCCGTTTTAGCAATCTGAAAAAAATGTAAACGTTTTTATTTTTGATGTAAACCTTTTTATTTTACATTAGCGCCTAAGTTTGATGTATTGAAATGCGTTAAAATGTTGGATTAATTCTGTAATTTTTGTATAGAAATAATATAATATTTTTTTGCTACATACTGATTTGTAAGCGTAATATTTGCCAAAAGTGGCGGTTTGGGTGAGGCGGTTTGGAAAAAATTACAAAGAAACCTGCAACGATTGAAGATGTTGCAAAGATTGCAGGCGTATCCATTGCGACCGTTAGCCGAGCATTACATTTTCCTGAAAAAGTCACCGAAAGTACGCGCAAGAAAATCACCGCTGCTATTGCCCGCACCGGCTATCGCGCCAACCCAATGGCGCAGAATTTGCGCATGCAACGCTCCAAAATGGTGATGGTTCTAACCAATTCTATTTCTGACCCTAACTTTCCGGGCATCCTCACAGGTCTTGAAAAAGTCGCCAATCAGCGTGGTTATGGACTTCTCATTGGCGCTACAGACAGCAAAGCCAATCTTGAAGAAAATTATATGCGCTTTTTAGCGTCTGGCATGACGGACGGATTAATTCTTTTAACCGGCAGCATGCCTGTACAGGATGAAGCACAGGGTCGCAGCAATCGTTTGCCGCCTCTCGTAACCGTGTCTCAACCTATTGAGCACACAGATGTGAGCTTTGTCGGTATTGATAATATCAACGCATCTAAATTGGCCGTCGAATATCTCTTATCACTCGGGCACAAGCGCATTGTATATATTTCAGGCCCGCAAGGAGATTCCGTGTCTGAATTGCGTCACCAAGGCTATTGTGCAGCTTTGGCAAGCTCATTTGATGAAAGCTATGTCTGGAAAGTCAATAGCAACGGTACCAGCGAAGGTGGTCGATCTGCAATTGAGCAACTCTTTATCAAAGATAAATTGCCCACTGCGTTTTTTTGCTACAATGATGATACAGCCATTGGTGCGATTAGCGCCTTGCAATCACGCGGATTTAATGTCCCACGCGATTTCTCGGTGATCGGTTTTGATGACATTCCCTTTGCAAATAATGTTACCCCTGCGCTGACTACAATTCGACAACCCCGCAGACAGATGGGCGAGATTGCGATGAACCATCTCTTAGATAATCTGCCAGATCGCAGCATTCCGATTGAAAGCGCCCTGCTCCATGGTGATCTGATTGTCCGTGATTCTTGCTCAACACCAGATCATTCCAAGTTTAAATAGATATTCAAAAGCAGATAAGTTGCCAAAGAGGCGGAGGATTATTCCCCCGCCTCTTTTTGTTTTTCGTCGATATTGATGAAGCCACCAGATTGACGTGACCAAAGATCGGAATAAATCCCGCCCTTTGCCACAAGCTCATCATGTGATCCCTCTTCCAGGATTGCACCTTGATCGAGAACAATCAGACGATCCATAGCAGAAATGGTCGACAAGCGGTGCGCAATTGCAATCACGGTTTTACCTTGCATCAATTCAAACAGGTTTTCCTGAATTGCTGCTTCCACTTCTGAATCAAGCGCCGATGTGGCTTCATCCAGAACCAGAATTGGCGCGTCTTTTAAGAACACCCGGGCAATTGCAATCCGCTGGCGTTGGCCGCCAGACAGCTTCACACCGCGTTCACCCACATGCGCATCCAATCCTTTTCGACCCTTCATATCTTCAAGACCCGAAATGAACTCAAGTGCATTGGCGCGGCGCGCAGCATCCAAGATTTCCTCATCACTTGCATCAGGCTTACCGTAAGCGATATTATCTCGCACAGAACGATGTAACAGTGATGTATCCTGTGAAACCATGCCAATCTGAGATCGAAGCGAATCTTGCGTGACCGTTGATATATCAATCCCATCAACAGAGATCTGACCATTTTCGAGATCAAAATATCTCAGAAGCAGATTAACAAGCGTGGTTTTACCCGCACCTGATCGACCCACAAGACCGATCTTTTCACCCGCTTTGATATCAAGTGACAAGTTCTCAATAACGCCAGTTTCCTTACCATAGTGGAAACGGACATCTTTATATGAGATCGTTCCGACTTTGGCTTTAAGGCTCTTAGCGCCAACCATGTCATTGATCTCAACTGGCTTGGTCAGCATGTTGATACCATCCTGAACCACACCAACTTGCTCAAAGAACCCGGCCAATTCCCACATGATCCAGTGTGACAAACCATTCAGACGCAAAGCCAACGCTATACCAACGGCGATCGCACCGATGGAAATATTGCCCAAAGACCAGAACCAAATGGACACCGCAGCAACTAAGAACAACAATAGATTATTGTTATATGTCACACCGAGATCGAGCTTGGTGACAAGACGCATCTGCTTAAAGACAGTAACCAGGAATGGATTCATACTATCCTTTGCATAGCTAAGCTCGCGCCCGGCATGCGAAAACAGCTTCACAGTGCCAATATTGGTGTAGCTATCAACAATACGCCCAGTCATGATGGATCGTGCATCGGCTTGCGCTTGCGAAACAACTTTCAACTTCGGCACAAAGAACATTAGCAATGTTGCATAGATCACAAACCAGACGAGGAATATGATGGATAAACGCCAGTCAATGCTAACCAAAAGCACAATCATCGCCAAAAACTGCACGACAACATAAACAAATGTATCGAGAATTTTCATCACGGCTTCACGCACTGCCAGTGATGTTTGCATGACCTTCGTCGCCACACGCCCGGCAAATTCATCCGCAAAAAAGCTCATACTATGCTGCAACAATCTACGGTGCATCAGCCATCTGATCGACATTGGATAGCTTCCGAGCAATGTCTGGTGGGTAACCAAGCCATGCAAAGTTGAAATGATCGGCAGACCAATCACAACAACAATTCCCATCAACCATAACGTAGATGAATTTTCTTCAAAGAATGTCGCAGGGTCACTATTTGTGAGGAAATCTACAATATCACCCATAAAGCTATAAAGGAGCACCTCACCAACCGCGATCAACGCGACGAGAATTGTGCCCATCAACAGCCATGGCGAAGCATGTCTTGAATAATGCCAACAAAAGGCAAAAAGACCCTTCGGCGGCAAAACCGCGTCGTTGGCAGGATATGGATTTATACGTTTTTCAAACCAAGAAAACATGAAAATGTCCTATGTGATAACGAAATCAGTAAAGGCAATACGTCGTTATACGCATCTCAAATACTGACAAACAAAAAAGGGAACTCGCAAATGAATGCGAATAGAATTTGATTTTGATGATAACGCTCGTTGCAAAAGACAACGAAGCAGCGGTTACATTATAAAAGTGTAACGAAAGGTGATTTTAAACGTTATCTGCCGGTCGCATACGTAGCGGGGTCAATGCCGAATTCCATAGAGAGCGGGAAATAACGCGGGTTACTTTGTCCATAACGAAATACTCCTTCTCATTGGCAGATAATTGTTCTTTGCGAACTTCACATGTCGTTAACTATATATACTGATCTGTAAAAAGCTAGTTACACAGAGACAAGTTTTTCTGACAAAGGAAAACACTGTTGCCTATTTGCACCAATCATTCTATCGAAGTCGCATGATTCAAATTGCACTTTACCAACCCGATATCCCCGGCAACACGGGCACCATCATGCGCATGGCAGCGTGCCTTGGCGTGCCTTTACACATTATCGAACCGGCAGGGTTTGATTTGTCGGAACGCAACTTAAAACGCGCCGGAATGGATTATTTGGAAGTTACAAATCTAACGCGTCACATTTCCTGGGACGCATTTTTTGATTGGCATCTGAATGAAAACAATCGCCTTGTTTTGGCGTCAACCAAAGCTGCACAGCCCTATTGCGATCTGGGTTATAGAGACAACGATGTGCTTTTGTTTGGGCGTGAAAGCTCAGGCGTACCAGACAATGTACATGAGGCTGTCGATGAGCGCATATTGATTGAAATGCAGCCCAATATGCGGTCATTAAATCTGGCCATGTCAGTTGCCATGATCACCGGCGAAGCCCTTCGGCAAACGCGCATTTAATTCCTGCGACAAACGCGCATTTGTTTATTGCAAAGATCCTATGGCATTCCTCAAAACATATTGTTATGAACGATTGATCCAAACGCTACTGAGGCTTTCATGAGACAACGTCCTGAATTACCAGTCGGACTTCCCGATGACATCCAAGAAAAGAAAGAAAAAGCCCGTCTGTGGTTTGAGAATTTAAGGGATGTGATTTGCGCAACGTTTGAAGCTTTGGAGGAATCAGCTGAAAATCCGCAATATGAAGGTGAGCCGGGAAAATTTGTTCAAACCGACTGGTTAAGAGACGAAGGAAAAGGCGGCGGTGGCCTTATGTCGATCATGAAAGGTCGCGTCTTTGAAAAAGTTGGTGCACACACATCGACGGTTTATGGCGAATTTTCACCTGAATTTCGCAGCCAAATTCCTGGTGCGGAAGATGATCCACGATTTTGGGCGTCCGGAATTTCTCTCATCTGCCACCCGATGAACCCAAATGTGCCGGCTGTTCACATGAATACCCGTATGGTTGTGACATCCAGCCAATGGTTTGGCGGCGGCGCAGATCTAACACCCGTATTGAATCGCCGCAGAACTCAGGAAGATGCTGATACGCAACTCTTTCACAAAGCAATGGAAATTGCGTGTAATCGGCACGAGATTGCCGATTATCCAAATTATAAGGACTGGTGTGATGAATATTTTTATCTTCCGCACCGAAAGGAAGCGCGCGGCGTTGGCGGCATTTTCTATGATTGGCTTCATAGCTCGGACGAAGATGGCGGTTGGGATGCAGACTTCTTGTTCACCCAAGATGTAGGCCGCGCGTTCTCCGTGGTTTATCCAAAAATCGTCAATGCGAATTCGAGCAAAAGCTGGACTGAAGAAGATCGAAAAGAACAGATGGTTCGTCGTGGCCGCTATGTCGAATTTAATCTGCTTTATGATCGCGGCACGATCTTTGGTCTCAAGACCGGCGGCAATGTCGATTCTATTTTGTCGTCGCTGCCACCAATTGTCGAATTCCCGTAATCGGTAGCGCTACAATTTCGCGAGCAGATCTGATTTGGACAGATTGAAATTACTTTCAATCCAAAGCTCTTCGAGCTTTTTCAGCTGATCGCCCATCTCTTTGCCAGCACTCACACCAAGCGCCATCAAGTCTTTGCCGGATAGAGGGAACTTTGGTTCGACCCATTTTTCCGTCCGCGCCAAGAGCTTGGTAAAACCCGCGGATTCGATCATCGCTGCATCATCGGCTTCCGCGCGTGATCGGGCGCTGACAAGCGACAGGCTCAACACATCTTTCACACCCGACCAAGATCCGCGATAAATCTTGCGATCCAACGCCGTTTCGGCCATATCATGCGCAAATTTAGGTGTTTGGGCCCAATGTTTAAGCCGATCACGATCTGCACCTGACATTTTTAAGCGGCCTGCCAATTCACCAACGCGATCAACATCAGGCGGAATAATGGCTTCTAACAGAAGCATGGGATCATTCTCCCAATTCATCGCCTCGCGCGTTTCCATTAGAGGTCCAATGCTATCAATGCCCCATTTCTCGGTTTCGGGAAATATGGCTGTTAGAACCCCCGTAGTGCGCATCCATAATAGAGCGCGGGACGGATCATCGGCTGAAAACAGCAATCGCATTTCTTTCCAAATACGCTCGGCTGATAATTGAGATAATTTAGACACAGCGCGCGCGCTTGCTTTCAAACCCTCAGCATCTGGCCTGCCCTTGCCATATTGGGCAAAGAACCTGAAAAACCGTAATACGCGCAAATAATCTTCTTCGATGCGTTGCTCAGCATTGCCGATAAATCTCACATTGGCGGTTTCAATATCTACCAAACCACCAACCAGATCAATCACATTGCCATCAACGTCAGCATATAACCCATTGATCGTGAGATCACGGCGATCTGCATCCTTTTGCCAGTCTTTGCCAAATCGAACCTCGGCGTGACGTCCATCGGTATCAATGTCTTCTCTTAAAGTTGTCACTTCAAAAGTCGCACCTTTGTTGACGATTGTCACAGTTCCATGCTCGATCCCTGTCGGAACAGGCTTCATACCCGCGGTTTTAGCCCGTTCAACAACATCAATTGGCAATAAGGTCGTTGCAATATCAATATCAGCAACATCACGACCCATGAGAGAGTTTCGCACCGCTCCGCCCGCTACGCGCGCTTCACCATCATCGGCATTAAGCAAAGCAAACACTTCCTGAAAACGCTTATTCTGGAACCAGGACTGATCTTTGACAGAATATTCTGCACTCATGCATAAAGCCTCTCATAAAGCGTGCGAATTATGCCCGCTGTCACACCCCAGATCCGCTGCTCTGGATGTTTAATTGTGTAAAAATATCGACGTTTATTCTGCCAAATTAAACTGTCGCGAATATGGTTATCCGGGTTCATCAAATCCATCAGCGGCACTTCAAAAATCTGATCAACTTCATCGGGGCTTGCCTGCAATTGAAAACCTGGTTTCACAAGCGCAAGGACCGGTGTGATCGAAAAGCCAGTTAAAGACCTATAGATCGGCAATTGGCCAACAGTTTCGATGTAACTTGCATCAAGCCCGATTTCTTCTTCTGCCTCCCGCATGGCTGCATGTTCAGGCGACGCATCTGCCGCATCAATTGCACCTCCCGCAAAGGCAACTTGTCCTGAATGTTTGCGCAGCTTTTCAGTTCGCACCGTCAAGATCACGCGCGCCACATCTTCGTCAGCAATAACCGGGATCAATACAGCAGCGGGGCGAAGCTTTAGATTGCGCAACTCATCAGATAGATCAGGATTTAAACGATGATCGCCATGCGTTTCAGATAGCGCAATCGGGTCATGCTTTAAAATTTCATGATGATCTGCTTTCGACAGATCAGCAAATTCCTGTGCTGAAAAGCTTCTGGATATATTAGCAAGATTATTCATTCAGCAACATCAGCCATTAAGATTGAGCATTGAGTTCGGCCATGGTCATGATCGGATAGATTTGACCATTGGATTTAACCGCAAACATGGCAACACCATCAATCTCAACTTCTTCTCCCAAATCGACCAGATCATACATAGTTGCACGATTGACCAAAGCTTCGAGACGCCCACGTACATGAAAATATGGTTTTAGCTCAGCATCCTTGCCCGCAATATCAAACCGAAGCGGATTATCTTTGCCAATTTCGATCAATTCTCCAACATTTGTGCGAAATGTGAGAACTTGTCCCTGCTCATTTTCGCTCACTTGCATCTCAACGGCTAAAAAATGCGCGTCAACTACTCTGATTCGCACCTTCTCGACCGGCGTAACCAGATAAGTTTCCCCATCCTCATCTTTTCGAAGCACGGATGAAAACAAACGAACCAGCGATTTCCGTCCCATGGGTGTCCCCATGTAAAACCATGTGCCATCACGGCGGATTTCCATGTCCAAATCACCACAAAACGGGGGATTCCAAGCATCCACTGGCGGCAAGCCACCACCCGTAGAATTACGATCGTCCATGGCTCTGCGAACCATTTCAGCCAGGCCACTGGTATCCGTTGATGTTGTTAAACCGTTATTTGTCATTATTCTGTCCAAAAACCACTAGATAACGAAATAGTGCATCATTGCCCTCTTGTCAGCCATCTGTAAGAGAATAAGCTACGTAAAACAAATCAGTTATGTATTTTAACCAGATTGAAAGTGAAACGTAACATGGGAAGCAACGAAAACCTCGATAAAGGACTAAGCGAGAAAGAAATTGTAAAGCGGGCTGATAAAGCTCTCGAGCAATTGGCAAAGGTACGAACCGAGGTTGGCCAAGTTATTTTTGGTCAAGAATCCGTTGTTGAACGCACAATTGTTTCGGTTTTATCAGGCGGCCATGTTCTTTTGGTTGGAGCACCGGGACTAGCGAAAACCAAGCTGGTGGAAACGCTCGGAACAGTGTTGGGGATCACTTCAAGCCGTATTCAATTCACACCCGACCTTATGCCAGCTGATATTTTGGGTTCAGAAATCTTGGATGAAGACCAAAAGGGAAACCGTAAGTTCAAATTTATCCCCGGTCCGATCTTCACGCAGTTGCTGATGGCCGATGAGATCAACCGTGCGTCACCTCGTACGCAGTCAGCATTGCTCCAAGCCATGCAGGAACACCATGTGACCGTTGCTGGTCAGCGCCATGACATGCCAAAGCCATTTCATGTTTTGGCGACACAAAACCCTTTAGAGCAAGAAGGCACCTATCCACTGCCGGAAGCGCAACTTGATCGTTTCTTGATGCAGGTCGATGTGCCTTATCCATCTGATGAGGCTGAAAAACGCATTCTTTTAGAAACAACTGGGCGCGATGAAAACACCGCCCAATCTGTGCTCGACACGAAAACACTCATCGGCATTCAAGAACTTGTGCGCACAATGCCTGTCAGCGACAAAGTTGTAAATGCAATATTGGATCTCGTTCGGTCTGCACGACCAGGCAATGGTGATGAAATTGTCGATAACGCAGTCTCATGGGGTCCGGGGCCACGCGCCGGTCAAGCCATGATGTTATGCGCTCGCGCCCGAGCGCTTTATGATGGACGCCTCGCGCCAAGCATTGATGATGTTGCAGAACTTGCACAGCCCGTATTGCAACATCGTATGGCTTTGAGCTTCACAGCGCGCGCGGAAGGTACGAAAGTTCAAGATGTTATCGCCACATTGGTGGATAGAATTAAGGACTAAGAATGTCACCGATCGGCCAAATTTATAAAATTGCAGATCAGACAGATACACTTGCGCGTGGCCGATTGCGCGCAGCTCTGATACCAGATTGCTTGGTGGAAGCCAGACGCGTCGCCAATATTGTCAGCGCCGGATGGCACGGGCGCAGAAAACGCGGAACTGGCGATAATTTCTGGCAATTTAGGCAGTTCACCCAAGGTGAAAGCGTTGCCAATATTGATTGGCGCAAATCCGCGCGCGATGATCAGCTTTATGTCCGGGACAAAGAATGGGAAACAGCCCACACAGTTTGGCTTTGGGCGGATCTATCCCCTTCCATGCAGTTCCAATCGGAATTGGGTGATGTTTCGAAAGAAAGTCGCTCACTCGTAATTCTGTTTGCTTTGGCGGAGATTTTGTCCCGATCTGGTGAACGTATTGGTATTCCCGGCGTCATGGACCCTATTTTGGCACGCAATGGTGCCGAGCGCCTCGCGCAAATATTAGCGCATGACCGCAACTTTAATGACAAGCAATCAATCCCTGATCTCTCCAATGTCAAACGCCTCAGCGATATCGTCATCATCAGCGACTTTTTGGGTGATGGCGAAGAAATCATCTCACAAGTAACACCCATTGCGCAACGCGGCACGCGTGGTCATTTAATCGAAGTTAGCGATCCAGCAGAAGAAACTTTTCCCTATACTGGTCGTATTGAATTTCGCGACCCTGAAACCAATGCAAGGCTGGTAGCCGGTAAAGCGTCGACCATAGCCGAGGACTATACCAACGCTTACAAAAACCGTCGTGTTGCTTTATCAGATGAAATTCGCCGAATGGGGTGGAGCTACACCCATCATAGAACGGATCGCGCGGCATCCGAAGCCTTGGCATCAGTCCATGGATTCCTAACAGGTCTGGGTGGCAGTCAGAATCGAGGTGCTATCTGATGAGCGCCATTCCCTTTGCATTTGGCTTCCCGCTTGCCCTCTTTGGCCTGCTATTGCTCCCGGTCATTTGGTGGCTCAATCGCCTGACACCGCCAAAACCAACGCAAGAACCTTTTGCGCCATTTGAAATATTAGCTCGGGTTTTAAAGAAAGAAGATACGCCAGCAAAAAGCCCTTGGTGGCTGACACTTTTGCGCGTTCTGCTTGCCGCGCTTATTATCATTGCACTGGCCGAACCAATCTTAAATCCGCGCGAAGAACGTCTTGTCGCGCAAGGTCCGGTGCTCATGATCATTGATAATTCTTGGTCAAGCGCGCCTGATTGGCAACAGTATCAGGATACGGCCAATGCGTTTATCGATGAGGCTGAAAACAATGATCTTCCCGTGATGATCGCGCAATCGACTTCGGTCCAAAACGATCTATCACTTGGTACTGCTGAGCAGGCGCGCCAAGTGCTCGCAAGTTTTGAACCGGTTCCTGTGCAGCCATTTCAATCAGACATCATCACACCCATTGAAACAGCGCTTGCTGGGCGCAAGGTCGACACAGCGATTGTACTGACCAATAATGTGGAAGCTGAAAATACGGGCCCGTTCTTTGACGGCTTGCTGCGGCTTGCGCCCAATCGACTGGAACTCGTCACACCGAACAATGCCAATATCATTGGCATAACCTCTGCGCAAAACGAGTCGACATCAGTCACGGTTGGATTAACGCGGTTGTCTGATCAAACGAACGCTACATATGAAATATCAGGTTATGACATTAAATCGCGTCCAATCATAAATGGCGAAGTCACATTTGAAAGCGGTGAGCGCTCAAAAACTGCAAGTCTTACCGCGCCGTTTGAATTGTTAAACGATGTGGTGCGCTTATCCGTTCATGAAAATAAACACGCAGCCGGAAGCTATCTGTTGGATGATCGTTTTCAACGCCGGAAACTCGCCTTGTTTTCCGGAGAAACGCAAGATCTCATCAATCCGCTTCTAACGCCTTCTCACTATATCGAGCGCGCGGCGCAACCGTTTGCTGACTTTATCGATGTCACAAGCGCCGATCTGACCACTGGTCTGACGTCATTGATCGAACAAGGGCCTTCGGCGCTGATCCTATCCGATATCGGAAGCTTGGATATTGAAGTTGAAGATGAATTATTTGATTGGATCAATGGCGGTGGCACGCTTATCAGATTTGCCGGTGCAAGTTTGGCAGCCTTACCGCCATCACAAAGCGGCAATGATCCATTACTGCCAGTTCGATTGCGCAGTGGCGAACGGCAATTTGGCGGTTCACTCACTTGGGCCGAGCCAAAAACACTGGCGCCATTTGCGCAAAATAGCCCATTCTTTGGCATTCAATTATCAAATGATATCATCGTTAGGCGACAGGTCTTGGCGGAACCAAGCCTTGATCTTGCCGATAACACATGGGCAAGCCTTGATGATGGTACGCCTTTAGTCACCGCAAAATCTATTGGATCAGGTCGCATCGTGCTCTTCCACATTAGTGCTGAGACCACGTGGTCGAACCTTCCACTCACCGGCGAATTCGCTGAAATGCTGCGCAGAACGATTGCGCTGACGCATTCCGCCGCTGCAAATGAGGCAACCGGAGGTGAAACCGCTCAAACATCATTCTTGCCGCCTTACAGAACCATGACAGCGGACGGATTGCTTGTCGCAGCTGATGGCAGCATCAGCCCGCTCGAAATTACGCCTTCAGGCGCCATCATCCCGAATGAAGCAACCCGCCCCGGTTTGTTCGGTTCCGAAGATGGTTGGCGTGCCGTCAATCTACTTGCGGAAGATGATGTGTTACAAAAAGCAGAATTGCCTGAAACGAATCTTGACATTGTGACATCAACCATGAGCCTTGGATCTGCATTTGAATTTAAATCATGGCTGCTTCTGGCAGCACTGATGATGCTCTTCCTCGATGCGCTTATTATCATGTGGATGTCTGGTGCGTTCTCACGTTTACGCATGACGAGATCCAATGCGTTTACCGCGAAAGCTTCTATCCTTGCATTGGTCATTCTCAGCGCAAATGTGATTGGCCTCAACGAAGCCTCAGCGCAGGATAGCAAAGTCGGCGATGCGGAGATCATCGAAAGGCTTGAATCCACACAATTAGCTTATGTCCTCACTGGTGATCGTCAAATAGATCGCATCAGTGAATTGGGTCTCAACGGTTTGAACTTTTACTTAAGAACCCGAACGGCGCTAGAACCAAGCCCAGCTGTGGGATTGGATATCGAAACCGATGAATTGTCTTTTCACCCGCTTTTATATTGGCCGATCAGTGAAACAGCACCACTGCCGTCTAAAGCGGCAATGACCAATATTGAGAACTTTATGAAGCGCGGCGGCACAGTTTTGTTTGATACGCGCGACGCCATCATCTCGCTAAATGGGACGGCATCTGCAAGAACCCAAAAACTTCGGCAGATCTTGGATGGATTGATCATCCCGCCATTAGAACCTGTGCCTACAGACCATGTGCTGACCAAAACCTTCTATCTTCTGGATAAGTTCCCTGGTCGCTACGCAAGCGGAGAATTATGGGTGGAAGCGTTGCGCCCTGAAACCAGCGGCGCCAATCAATTGGTCAATGGTGGTGATGGTGTCAGCTCTATCATGATCACCAGCAATGATTTTGCCGGTGCATGGGCGATGGACGCGTCACGGCGTTCGATCTTACCAATGGTGCCACCAAATGAACGTCAGCGCACACTCGCGTTCCGATCTGGCGTGAATATCGTTATGTATATGCTCACCGGAAATTATAAAGCAGACCAGGTGCATCTGCCTGCATTGCTGGAAAGATTGGGGCAGTAGCATGGCTATTAGTTTTGCACCACTGATCCCAATATTTGTGCTCGCAATATGTGCGGTATTGATCGCCATCATTTGCGCCATGGCCTTTTTATCCAAACAACGTGGCGCGCTTTTAAGAACCTGCGCCTTCGCGCTTGTTTTATTGGCCTTAGCAAATCCGATTTTCACCGATGAAGAACGTGAACCTGTGCAAAATATCGTGTCGGTTATCGTTGATAAAAGCCAAAGCCAATCCGCTGAAAACCGCAGTGAACAGGCAGATGAAACGCTTGCACTGCTCGAAGAGCAATTGGCAAAATACAAGAATATCGATGTGCGAGTTCGCGAGGTCGAGCACGACAAAAGCGACAACCCTGCCACCAATTTGTTTTCAGCTTTGAGCAATGAGATTTCAGACATCCCCGCCAATCGTCTTGCAGGCAGCATTTTGATCACCGATGGTCAGGTGCATGACATTCCTGAAAGCTTGGAGCAAATGGGGATAAATTCACCCATTCATGGGCTGATCACAGGTGATGAAGACAAACTCGATATACGTGTTGAAATTACCAAAGCGCCGCGCTTTGGGCTCGTTGGGGAGTTTCAAGAACTTATCTATCAGGTGTTTATCGATGGCAATCGTGATGGATATCCCGCTTCTGATATTGAAGTTGAGCTCAAACTCAATGGCGAATTTATCTCAACGGAAATTGCGCCCATTGGCACAGAAACTTCCGCCTTTATTGAAATCCCCCGCCGCGGCGAAAATCTGATCGAACTCTCTGTTGCGCCAATCGAAAATGAAGTGAGCGAGATCAATAATAAAGCGGTTATTCAAACAGAAGGCATTCGTCAGAACTTGCGTGTTTTGTTGATTTCAGGTGCCCCACATTCGGGCGAACGCGCCTGGCGAGATTTGCTCAAATCAGATACGTCGATTGATCTCGTGCACTTTACTATTTTGCGGCCACCGGATCGCAGCGATGGCACACCGATTGATGAATTATCGCTGATCGCATTCCCAACGCGCGAATTATTCTTAGAGAAGATTGATGAGTTCGACCTCATCATTTTAGATCGTTACCAGCGCCTTGGCGTGCTTTCGATCCTTTATTACGATAATATCGCGCGTTATGTGGAAGATGGCGGTGCGTTATTAATCGCTGCAGGGCCTGAATTTTCGGGCATTCAAAGTATTGCGACCACACCGCTTGCGACTGTGCTACCTGCGCTTCCAACCGGACGAACCAATAAGCTAGGATATTATCCGCGCATTTCTGAAGATGGCGCGAAACATCCAGTCAGCCGTGATCTGCCCGGCAGCGCCGTTGAACCGCCCAATTGGGGACGCTGGTTCAGATCTATCGAAGTCGAAGGCATTGAAGGCGACAACATTCTTGACGGTCCAAACCAATCGCCGCTCCTTGTGCTCAATCGCGTTGATCAAGGTCGTGTGGCCATGCTGCTCTCTGATCATAGCTGGCTATGGTCGCGCGGGTTTGAAGGTGGCGGACCACATGTATCGCTTTACCGACGCATTGCCCATTGGCTGATGGGTGAACCAGCGCTTGAAGAAGAAGCGATCTTTGCCACATCCAACGGTGAGGATATCCAAATCACCCGGCAAACCATGGCCGATGACATTGCACCATTGCAGTTGATCTCACCATCAGGCGACACCAGCAATATCCTTTTAGATCAAACATCTCCGGGAAGGTTTGAGCTAGAGTTGGAAAACCAAGAAGCGGGTCTTTATCAGATTACCGACGGTGAACTATCAACGCTTGTGCATGTTGGCGCTGTTGACGCGCCTGAATTCAAGCAAGTGATCTCAACAGTCGAGAAGCTAAAGCCAATTACGACCGCGAGCAAAGGTATCGTCACCCGTGTTGCAAATAATGGTGCAATCGAATTGCCGCAGATTGTGCCCGTGCGTCAGCTTCCTCCAAGCTTAAGTACAGCAAATTCGAACCGCATGCTCCTACGCACATCCAACGAGACAGTGCTTGTTGGTGTCACGCAATATCCGCTGCTTGGCGGTTTGCTCGGCCTTGCCGCTTTGCTGATGATCATATCCGTCACTTGGTATCGCGAAGGACGTTAAACAGCGCTCGCATCCCGAAATTTGACCGCACCGGATAAAACTTCATCCGAACCGAGTTCTTTGTTGATCAGTATCCGCGTGCGATCCACAGGTCCCGGGAAAACAAGTTCGCCAGCAGCAAACATACGAAAACCTTTAGGTCCGTAATAGGCATGATCGCCAACTAAAATCACAGGAAGATCATCGTCACCTGCAATGGAACTTAGCGCCAATTCAATCAGCTTGCCGCCGATACCTTTTGATTTATGTGATGGGCGCACGGCGAGTGGACCCAAAAGATAAGCCTTGGTCTCACCTATCCAAATCGGTGTGATCCGCACAGAGCCGATAATTTGCTCACCATCCTGACAAACAAATGAGTGTTTGTAATCATGTGGCCCCTGCTCACGTATACGCGCGGCAGCACGAGCAAAACGGCCCGGGCCAAAAGCTTCTTCGTTAATGTCGTGAATGGCGTTGTCGTGCGAATTATCTTCGTTGAGATAAGAAAATTGAGAAACAAACATTTTAATAGTCCTGAAATTGCATAGATAAACCGGCCCATTGGATGGGGTAATTGATCTATCGTCGTCGCAATCTCAGTTGTTTCAGCACGGTATTTTCCTCTGTTGGCGCTGCTCTATCAACAAAATCTGTCACAGTCCAACAAAAAATTCAAAAAATCGTCACATTATTGATCGTTGCAAAAATCGCGACAGTATAGCTCAAAATGGATAGCTTGTTTATTTTCGCCAATCCCTCATATTCCCCTGTGACTATAAAGGAGATTATTATGGGTATGCTCGTTGACGGAAAATGGCACGATGTTTGGTATGATACAAGAAATACCGGAGGCCATTTTAAGCGCAAAGATGCTGCATTTCGCAATTGGATTACAAAGGACGATGCTGCTGGACCAAGTGGTATTGATGGCTTTAAAGCCGAACCAAATCGCTACCACCTTTACATTTCCTATGCTTGCCCTTGGGCGCACAGAACACTGATCTTCCGCATGCTCAAAGGTTTGGAAGATGTGATTGATCTTTCCATTGTTGACCACTTTATGAGTTCAAACGGATGGGAATTCCATGATCGCGATGGCGGTACGATCGATCACTTGCATGGCGCAGAATATATGCACGAGATCTATACCAAAGCGATGAGCGATTATACCGGTCGCGTCACAGTGCCGGTTCTGTGGGACAAGAAAAACAACACGATTGTGTCCAATGAATCCTCCGAGATCATCCGTATGTTCAACAGCGAATTTGCTGATATGAGCTCATCAGATCATGATTACTATCCTGAGCATTTGCGCAAAGAGATCGATGAAATCAACGCTGTGATCTACCACAATGTCAATAATGGCGTTTACAAATGCGGCTTTGCCACAACGCAAGAAGCTTATGATGAAAACTACGACAAGCTTTTTGCGACATTGGATATGTTGGATGAAAGATTAGCAAACCAGCGCTATCTTGTCGGCAATCAAATCACCGAAGCCGATTGGCGTTTGTTTACCACGCTCGTGCGTTTTGATGCGGTTTATGTCAGCCATTTCAAATGCAACAAACAGCGTATTGCGGATTATAAAAACCTCTCAGGTTACCTACGTGAATTATATCAGATTCCGGGCATCGCAGACACGGTAAACATGCTGCACATCAAGCATCATTACTATGCGAGCCATAAAACCATCAATCCAACACGGATTGTACCAAATGGTCCTGAACTTGATTTAGACAGCCCACATGGGCGCGATCATTTGAGTTAATAAGCTACCATTTATCTGAAAAACCATTCTCAGCGGCGAGCTCATCCAGCCGCCGCTGTGTCGCTGGTGTAACGCCTTCTGGCAGGGACTTAAGATCAAAAAAGCCGGATTCTGCGATCTCTCTGTCCGCTTGCTTTACTTCTGTTTGAGTGACATGGCACTTGTAAAACAAGACATGGTCGCGATTGGTAATATGCGTATTGTAAAACACTGCCAATAGCTCGGGCGCACCTTCAACGATGAGGTTCCCCTCCTCCTCTAATTCTTTGTGAACGGCATCGATCGCGGCTTCCCCACGTTCAATCCCACCGCCAGGCAAATGCCAACCGCGCACATAGGTATGGCGCACGAGAAAGATACGTCCCTTATCGTCAAAGGCTGCAATGCGAACGCCCATAGTCATTGAACGTGTGAGCCAAAACCAAGTGTGAAAGACCTTATCTCGTAGTTTTTCTATGAAAGATTTTTGCATATGTCCTTGCTCGAATTCAGCACAACAGCTATCAGATCAACCATGTTTCGTCTTGCTCATATCTCTGATCTTCATTTAAGTCCCATGCCAAAGGTTCGACTACGAGAGCTATTGTCAAAACGTATTACCGGATATGTGAACTGGCACCGCCACCGCAAGGCATTTCATCAAATCGGTGTTTTAGACACTCTCATGTCTGAGATAAATAAGAAAGACATAAATCATCTGGCAATCACCGGTGACATGGTCAATCTTGCAACAACACCCGAAATTATTGGTGCAAAACGATGGCTTGAAAATAACTGCCCAGTCGAAACAACCAGCCTCGTACCAGGAAATCATGATGCTTACGTTCCAGGTGCCTTCAATCGCGCAATGAAAGAATGGAAGCCCTGGGTAACAGGCGATAAGCCAGCCGGATCAGATATCTTTCCCTATGTGCATGTGAGAGGTCCGGTCGCGATCATTGGTCTATCAACGTCGAATGCCACCATGCCGTTCCGCGCGACAGGCAGGTTTTCAAAAAAACAAGCAGTAGCGGCGACCAACCTCCTAAAACAGGCCAAAGAGCAAAATCTGTTTCGGGTAATCCTTATCCATCATCCGCCCTATAAGGGTGCAACACATGCAATGAAGCGCATGTATGGCTTTGAGAATTTTAAAAACATGCTCGATCAATCAGGTGCTGAACTCGTCTTGCATGGTCACACCCATCTTAACACGCGCTTTGATTTAAACACTCAAAAAAGCAAAGTGCCGATCATCAGTATTTCCTCGGCCACGCAAACACATGGCGACAAAAAACCAGTCGCTGGCTTTAACCTGTTTGAGATTTCGCTAGATGGTGATGATTGGCGCTGCGAACATCAACGTCACCTGCTCAACGCATCACATCAGCATGTCGAATGTGTTGATACCGCAAAGCTCTATTAATTAGCTTAGAATGACTGAAGGAAGTTGGCCAATTCTTCGCGGTAATTAAACGTCAGTGCCAAGCCCAACAATCCACCGAGGATGAACCAAGTTGCACCGATGGCAAATGAGCTGGAAGATTCCTCACGCTTCTCGGCAATCAGCGTTTCAGCACCAGAATTATTGTCATTGGATGTTGTGCTATCAGCACCCAAATTTTCATTGGTCATACGCGCATAATAATCCTTGAAGACTTCCATATCACCTTCAAGAATCTTCTCACGTTCAATCACACGGTCAGCGATATAGTTTGTGACATGGGCATAAACTTCTTCCGCATCAACGCTTTCAACGATGATTACCCGACCCAGGCGACTATCACGTACAAAACGATATGTGCGTCTGTCTCGCCCCATATGGACATGCGCAACACTATCAATCCAAATCCGTGGTTGCGCACCAGAAGAGATACTCAAATCAAAGCGATCATCCTCTTTATCAATGTCGTTAAATATAGGTTCGAGCTTTTCGGCCAACAATTCTAATCTGGCCTTGTCAGCTTCTTTCATATCAACAACGACGTCCTGTCGTTCCGCAGATGATACGCGCGCTTTGCGCACAATATCAGAAAGGCGCTCAGTGTTTTTTGCGCTGTCTTTCTTCTCAGACATGATGCTTCATCCAATTAATTATGGTTAACTTGAAAATAGCACACAAAAAACAAAGTGGCGAGAAAGATCATCTCGCCACGCAAGTAATACAATTGTTTTTCTTCAGCTGTTACTTATTTGCAAGAAAACGGTTTGCAGCTGACAAAATTGCTACCAGTGACGCTGCTGAAATATTGGTATGGATGCCAGCACCATGGAGTTTTGCGCCACCGCTCTCTATTTCCATGTAACAAATCGCAGAGGCGTTCGAACCGTGCTGTAGCGAATGCTCTGAATAGTTGGCAACCGTCATATCCATATTTAGGTAATTCGACAGCGCGTTGATAAAGCTATCAACAGGACCCGTGCCCTTCCCTTCGATTTCATGCTCCACGCCGTTATCTGAAATCTTGGCTTTCATCATGCGCAGATCAGGATTATCGGGATCTGTAAATGTCGCGTGATCGACAAATTTCAAGCGCCCATCCTGTTGGTTCGCATAAACTTCCATGAAGCGCTCATAAATACGCGCTGCTGGTAGCTCCACGCCTTCCTCATCGGTAATTTTTTGAATCTCTCCTCGGAATTCCACCTGCAAAGCACGCGGTAAAATCAAGCCATAATCTTCTTGCAAGATATAAGCGATACCGCCCTTGCCAGACTGCGAATTGATGCGAATAATCGCTTCATATGTCCGGCCAACATCTTGCGGATCAATTGGCAAATAAGGCACTTCCCATTCCGGGCTATTCGCCTTTTTGATCGATTTCATACCTTTATTGATCGCATCCTGGTGAGAGCCAGAAAACGCGGTATAAACCAATTCACCGACATAAGGATGACGCTCAGGAATTTGCATTTGATTGGAATATTCATAGACGGACTTGATGCGCTCAATATCAGAACAATCCAATTCTGGATCAACGCCTTGCGTGAACATATTCAATGCCAATGTCACGACATCGACATTACCCGTACGCTCGCCATTGCCAAACAATGTGCCTTCCACACGATCCGCGCCAGCCATCAAACCTAATTCGGTTGCAGCAATACCGGTCCCGCGATCATTATGCGGGTGCAATGAAATGATCACGCTGTCGCGTTGATCGACATTGCGGCAGAACCATTCAATCTGATCGGCATGAATGTTGGGTGTCGACATTTCAACAGTTGCCGGCAAGTTCAAAATTAGCTTATTTTCAGGTGTTGGTTTGATCTCAGCAATCACCGAATTACAAATATCAAGCGCCACTTCCAATTCAGTGCCGGTAAAGCTCTCCGGAGAATATTCAAAACGATAACCGCCACCAGCTTTTTCAGCCATATCGACAATCATCTTGGCCGCATCAACAGCGATTTCGCGAATACCGGCCACGTCCTTGTCAAACACCACACGGCGCTGCAATTCAGATGTCGAGTTATAGAAGTGAATGATCGGGCTTTTCGCACCTTCAAGCGCTTCAAAGGTACGAGTAATCAATTCCGGGCGACATTGCACCAAAACTTGCAAGGACACATCCTCAGGTACATTGCCCTCTTCCACACACCAGCGCGCAAAATCAAAATCTGTCTGCGATGCAGATGGGAAGCCAATCTCGATTTCTTTGAAGCCCATATCAAGCAGCAATTTAAACATGCGTGCTTTGCGATCATGACCCATGGGATCAACCAAAGCCTGATTGCCGTCTCGAAGGTCAACTGAGCACCAAATTGGTGCTTTCGTAATTGTTTTATTCGGCCAAGTGCGATCTGTTAGCGGCACTTGCGCATAGGGCTTATATTTTTCAGCCGCTGTTGGCATTCCAATCATGCCGTTGTTCGAAGTATTTTGAACCATTTTTTATCTCTTACTTTTCAACATTCACGGACGCTAAGAAAGCTATACATCGCGAATGCTACCCATATGGGATATTCAAATTCATCTGTAAAGGAATTAAGGAGCTTTTCCGAAACGGCTTCGACCGCCGGACGCTCCTTATTGAGCCCGACGACCGCTAGTAAGTAAGAGAAGGCCAGAATTCAAACGCAAATCCCGCGCGCTTAAAAGCACGGTATTTTCGATCTTTGAAATAATTCTGTTATGTCGGTTTTTCATAGTGGTGAAGAAGTAACGCGATTTGCGTCATTGTGCAACCCACGAATTTTCGCAATTAGTCTTAACATTTCCAAAAACGAGAACTACGAATTTTCAGCGAGCAGATCATCATTCATCAACTCTTCAACGAAGTAGCTGATCAATTGCGGTCGACCTGATACATTTGCTTTGCGGTAAATTGCATTAAGCTGCGCTTTCACGGTGCCTTCTTTGGTTTCGCGCATCGCAGAAATTTCCTGAATGCCGAAGCCTTTTATCGCGAGAAGCGCCACATCTTTTTCAGAATTGGTGAGCTCCCATTCTTCAAAAGACTGCATCAGCATCGCGTTGAACTCTCCTGATGCCGCGCGGAGCTTATCCTGCAGATTAGACGTCTTCTCGCGGCTTATGCGCAACTGCCGGCCTGTGATCATCATGCTCAGCACCATCACGAAAACAATCATGAATTCCAAAATCTCAACATCAAATCCACCGATTTCATGGGGAAGATTAAAAAACTCACGCACCGCATCAAAGACAAAGAACAACACGCACAGCATTTGCGCGATAAAGAGCGCTTTCAATCCACGCTGCGTTTCAAAATATTCAAGATATTTCATCATTAACTCCTCACCAATTGCGTTTACTTACGCTTGAACAAACGCAAGACCAGCGAGAGCAGATAACGCAGACCAATGCCGGAGCGGATTTCAAATTCCTCGTAGTGGAAGCGCGCGCGCGACAATCCACGAGCTGCCATTCCTTTATGCAAGGATGTGCGCATGACTTCCGGTCCGCAATAATAGGCATCAGCATCGGAGAACGAGAAGTCAATGGCGTCTGAAATACGTTCAATCGTTAAGCGCCCTGATGTTTGAGAACACACAAGATGAAGATTAAAGTTGGGCTTTTCCGCAAGCGCTTGTAGCTCATCCAAATGGATAGCCTCCCCCTCATTGCGCACGCAATAGAACAGATGCACCGGATGTTTTAATTCATCGATCTCACTGGCCCAAGCAAGAAACGGCGTTATGCCAATACCACCGGCGGTCCAAATTTCAGGACCACGATTTCCGCGGCGGAAATGCCCAAAAGCACGCGATACTTTTGCGGACTGACCGACCTTAACAGATTTTGCCACATCATGCGTGTAATCACCCAAAGCCTTGATCGTAAATCTCAGCAAGCCCTCACCATTTGGCGCTTTTGAAATTGTAAACGGATGAACTTCTGACTTTTTGAGACCTTTGATATCAATAAAAGCAAACTGCCCGGCGCGATGCGAGATGCCGCCCGCCAACGGCTTTAATTCAACAGACACGGTGGATCCATTCGACTGTACATCGGATACTTGGTATGCCCTGCCACCTCTAAGCGGAAGCAGAGTGTAGATATAGGCAACGATACCCAAGACACAGAATACCATCATGTAAATACCAAGCGGTGTTGCAGGCGCCAATGGTTTCATCAACATGATGTAATGCGCAGCTGAGAAGGTGAAGAATAAGCCCATAAATTTATGGGTCCACAGCCACAAATGGTAAGGAATGAAGGTCACGATGGTGATAACAACGAGGATGAGGATACCGTAGAGGCTCACTTCACCTAAAGTTTCTCCAAGATCTGTCAGGAAGGTCGCTCGGCCCTCAAGTTCAGCATCCACAGTATCGTGAATGAGGATGGTCACAACAGCGAGAATACCAAGCCATTTATGAATAACGTAAATTCGATCAAGACCACCAAAGATTGGCTCCAATCCAATAATACGCGTGGACAGCATCATGGATATTGCCATTGCGATGATTGAAACGGAGCCAATATACTGACTAAATTGGGCTGAACCGTTTGGTCCGGCAATCCAACCAACATACCAATATAGCGGCACCAAAAGTGCCGCGATTATAAGGATTATACCAACTGGGCGCATTGTCATTCCTCAATTATTTTTTATTCTGCAGGCCCTATTCGTATTCAAAATAGACGTCAACCAAGCCAAGCCCCATAAAACAGACTATAAACCAAAGTCATAGGACCGCATATTCAGCAAAAAAACCAGATTGCAAACTTTAGCTAGATCGCTTAGCCAAATGCGCAACGACGTTTTCAATCATACGCATACCAGCATCCTGACCTAAAGACATGATCGATTCTGGATGGAATTGAACCGCTGCCATGCTTTGATCCAAGTCTTCTATTCCCATGGCAACACCATCTTCTGTTTCTGCTGTGATGGCAAAGCTTTCAGGCAGCGTGACCGGATCGATAAATAATGAATGATATCTGCCAACAGCAACATTGTTTTCAACACCAGAGAAAACAAGACTTGGTTGACTGATACGAATGCGAGACGGCTTGCCATGAACGGGTATTGCCAATTGACGTAAAGAACCACCAGCGGCTTCCGCAATGGCTTGCATACCCAAACACACACCAAAAATAGGAATATCGCGTGCACGAGCACGTGTGATCGTATTCTTACAATCAAAATCCGTCGGATTGCCTGGACCAGGAGATAAAACAACCAGGCCAGGATTATGTGCATCGAAAACTTCATCCGGCACAGGCGATCGAACAGTTGTCACAGTCGCGCCAGTTTGTCTGAAATAGTTTGCGAGTGTGTGTACAAAGGAATCTTCATGATCAACCAGCAGGATATTCACACCCTCGCCCACATTGGCACGTTTCACCGAGCTTGCATCATTGGATTTGGTGTCACCACGAATAGCTGCCAGCATAGCGGATGCCTTTAATTCTGTTTCTGCTTCTTCTGCGTCGGGGTCGGAATCGAACAACAATGTCGCGCCAGCTCGCACTTCTGCGATACCATCTTTGATACGGATCGTGCGCAATGTCAGACCGGTATTCATATCACCATTGAAATTGATCATTCCAATTGCACCGCCATACCAGGAGCGTGGGCTCTTTTCATGATTTTCAATAAAGCGCATGGCCCATAATTTTGGTGCACCAGTAACCGTCACAGCCCAAGCATGGGATAAGAACCCATCAAAGGCATCCATCCCATCGCGCAAGCGACCTTCAATATGATCGACCGTATGGATTAATCGCGAATACATCTCAATCTGACGTCGACCAATCATGCGAACGGATCCTGGCTCACAAACCCGGCTCTTATCGTTACGATCAACGTCAGAACACATTGTGAGTTCTGATTCGTCCTTTTTAGAATTCAAAAGTTCAAGAATTTGCTCAGAATCTTCAATTGCATCCCGGCCACGTTTGATCGTACCTGAAATTGGACATGTTTCAATACGGCGACCATTCACCCGCACAAACATTTCTGGCGAGGCGCCAACGAGATATTCGCTTTGGCCCAAATTAATGAAGAAGGAATAGGGAGATGGATTAATCTTCTTAAGACGTCTTGCAATATCTGATGGCTTATCGCGACATTGCTCAAAGAACATCTGTCCGGGGACCACTTCAAATAAATCACCGCGTTTGAAACTTTCTTTCGCCTTCTCGACAAGCTTTGCATATTCACCCGGGTCATGATCACCACGCTGAGGCACATGTTCCGCTGGGACAAATGGAACCTCATCAATTTGTTTTTCACGCCCTTGCGTTGTCAATTCGCCTTTTGAAAACTCGTAAGCTTCCACCCAAGCTTCGCGGTTATGGTGATCAACGACCAAGATTTCATCTGGCAAAAACAAAACCAGATCGCGTTGGTCTTCTGGTCGAGCGATCTGATATTCAATTGGGTCAAACTGGAACGCAAGGTCATAACCAAAGGCTCCGAACAACCCCAAATTACCATCTTCATCTGAATGGAAAAGATCAGTCACAATCCTCAAAACAGTGAAAACACTCGGCATTTTTGAGCGTTCTTCCTCTGTAAAACTCCGGGTAGGTAATTTCACATTCAGCGTTAAAAGCGTTGAAGATTGATTCTCAATGTCAATTTCATCATGGCCGACAAATGAAGGTGTGATCATAGCTAAAATTGCTTCGCCACGATCATTATAGGCCTCAAATTTTACTATGCGTCCGCAAGATGAAACACCAAGAGGTGGGTCGATAATTGCCGTATCCCAACGAGTGTAACGACCTGGATATTCATAATTTGAGGAAAATGCCGCCCCACGTCGAGAATCAAGGGCATCGATATAGGAAGAAATAGCATCCTGATAGCATCGATCCTTGCGTTCACGAGAAACGGTCACGCCGCCCTTGGTTTGATATTCTTCAGCTTCAGTTTTCATTTTCACCACACTCTTTTGGCGTGCGTTAGACTTCAATAGCAGACATAAAAAAAGCCGCTAACAAAATCAGCGGCACATATTTTTTCAAACAAAACTATAGCGGCCGCTGTTAGCGAACCCACCACCACAATGCTGTTTGATCAATCTTGTTCATAACGATCTTGTTAAAGCAACAATCTAGCTTTGGCAAGCAGGCGCTCTAAAAACTTGTCGTATTCTCACGTTAATTATTACGAAATCTCACCGATAAAGATTGATAACTCAGATTCAAACTATTAAATTCTAGTTCAACTTCGGAACTAATAAAATGTCGATCAAATTGAGCCAGAACTCATTAGCAAAAACGTTAGGACAAATTCAGTCTATCACTGATCTTGGTGACGCGTTGCAAACAACTGCAGAAGAGTTCGATATCGACAAAGTCGTGGTCACATCTGTCCCAGCAACATCGAGCCGCAAATTATCAGACCATGTGATGTGGAACTGCTTGAGCCCACAACTCCTATATGATTATGACCAGCAGGATATGTTAAGCTGTAGCACTCATTTTGAAGCTCTGAGACAATCCATCAAACCGCGCATATGGCAAACTGATATGATTGATGAATATGTCATCACTCAATCAGCGCAAAACATTGAACGCACACAGGAATTTCTGTTTGACCATAGCATTTCAATGGGGTTTAGTTTCCCGGTGAGCTGCAGAAATGGATCAAAAGGCGCGGTTATGTTCATGGGTGATCGGGACAAGATAGATGACTTAAGCCTTGCCTATCTTCATACAGTCTCATCCTTCGCTTATGACTTGATTTGCGAATTGACAGAAGATGAAAGTCGGCCAAATAGAAGTCTCACAAAACGAGAAAGCGAGATTTTAACCTGGGTCGCCAATGGTAAAACCTCCAGTGAAATTAGCCTCATTCTGAACGTGTCGGATCACACAGTAAACGCGCATTTGCATAGCGCAATGAAAAAGATGGACTGTGTAAACCGGCCCCAACTGGTCGCAAAAGCACTGCGACTCGGCGCCATTTCTTAAGCCAATAAGCCTTAGCGATCCAAAATCGATCTGATTTCCACAAGATTTGATCTAAATCGCAAAATGTAAAAACCCATTGTTGCCAAATGCGTTGGCATGATCCAACCACTCTCATTTCCGTTCGAAATTAAAGCCGGTTGAATCTTAAGTGCCGCCACCAATTGTTCTTCCATTTCATCCCATGGACGGTCAAGGTTTCGTTGTGAAACAACTTCCACAAAGTCTGCACGCGCAGCTTGTAATATACCGTGATAGGCATAGAGTTGACCGAATGCGAACCAAAATCTGTCATCGGCGCGCGTATCAAACCAGCCCGCATTGCTTGTTTCTGAACGAATACGCAGGATTGAAGAAGTCGACCCGATGTCAGACGCTATACGGTCAAGGAAGCGAATAAGGTTATCCGCACGCGCATCAAAAACCGTGTCACACTTCACAAGACGATCATTGTAGCTGGTCAAATGGCCGATACCCGATCGATAATAACTCTGCGACGGGGTCGTAAAACCAAATGGATCGAGACTAAAGTACCAACGCTCTTCATCGGTTTGCATCACACCACGTGCATTTTGCAAATCATTGTCAATCTGAGATGTTCCGCGCACACGGCCAAGCGTGTCGACTAGCTCCGCTGTTGTTCTGCGGATGGCTTGGTTTACACCACGCTGGAAGCTAGCTTTGTTATCAAAATAAGGAGTGCTATCCCAATCAATTCCAAAAAGACCTGCTTTATAAAGCAAGCTGGAAGATACCCAACCGTTTTGATTAACGTTGAAATCGATCAAATCGCTCGTCACAGTCACAATGCCAGATGGCGCGCAAACATCATTTCCGACAACTGTTCCAGGCACCGCGGCTTCTGAGAACTCATACTTGCCGGTGTAATTGGTATCAAAGCCATGCCAGAACTGAGTGGAATATGTAAATGATCCATAGCCGCCAAGGATCACGATAACCACAAAAGCGATGATTATTTTTAAAATAAGCCCACTTGCCTTAAACAAAGCGATCAGCGCAACAAAGGGGGCAAGGATCCAAGAGATCAGCTTAGCAATGCCAGCTTTTATCCGGTCAAATAGGTTACCGAAAAACTCAAATATTGGATCAAGCATGGGTATATCCCCCCTCAGTTTGATAAAGTCGCGCCCGCAAATCTTGCTTATCTGTTAAATATGTATTTTTGAGTTTAGAAACAACCTGCTCCTTAAACTCATCGCTATAATTTTGATAAACCTCATAAAATCCTTGTTTGTCAAAAACAAAGCGCGAGACAAAATCAAACGGTGTTAAACGAGACACCAAGCGATTTACAAGCCATTTTTCATGATGTTTTGGATTAGCTCGACACAACATCAGCCATTCGCTTTTGGTGATATCTTTGTTTGACAATTCACCGACATCGTCAATCTTATCGAGCATATCGTGATAATACCCATAGCGGCCATCGCGCGCGATTTTGCGATTATTACTACGCAACCAGGATCTGATCTTTGGGTCTGACAAATCATCGAACTGAATATTTTCATCTTCATCGCGCAAAATATCGCGAATGACCATTTCAGCACGATGTTCAAGTAGCTTTGACTTCTTGACCCATTTCTTTCTTGGCAATTGCAGACGGTTCGTTGACTTTAAATAGTCAAAAATCCGCGCATGATCATCGATATCAAGATAGCTCACCTGCCAAGGACGAGAGCGACGGAACCCGGGTGCTTTTGAATCACAAATAATCGTCGTCGTGCGCTCATCTCTAAAGACAAATACACCGCCGAAATGGTTGGCCCAATAAGATCCCTGATCAAAGACTAGATGCTGAGGCACGAGCTCATTATTTCGGATATCGCCAGTTTTTGTGGCAAGTTCTACCATGCGATTGAGCATCTCATCATCTCGCCATGCGGTTTTGGACACCTGTAAGTGATCAACGAGCGACCGTAATTCATTGGCATCATCGAGCAAGGAATCAGCCGACTTTACCTCAAACGTCACTTCTTCAATGGATAGCAGATCATCGATATCTTCTACCCGCGCAATCGGGTCGTCAATCTCACCATATAGCGCGTCTTTAATGGTGACCGCATGCAAAGCTCGGCCATTATCTTGAAAAAACTGATGCATCAGCCATGCTGTGTTCGAAAATTTCGTGTGCACTACAGGCAAATGTTCCTGATCGGGCGACAGGATAATAAAACGGCGATTAACGCCCATTGGGTCGAGATAGTTTTGATCATCCATCTCATCAGCAATCTCAGGCGAGAAGCCGGTCATATCGATATGAAATTCCTCAAGCGCAGTTGGTTTCAACCCAAAGCCTTCCATGGCCTTGCGGTAGCGATCAACCAGATAGGACTGACTAACCGGCATAAGTCGGCCATAGATCAGATCATTTTCGTAAAGAAGCTTCATCTAATTACCTATCTGACCACCTGCCATCGGCACGCATGGCTTCGATTTCCGCAATCGCACGCTCTCGCTGGCGCTCGCGCCTGATAATATCCTCAACCGCTGCTGCATCGCTTTTATCAGTATATCTAAACTCACTATCTGCGTAGCGGTTTATTTCCTGCAAGACCATATCGAGCGTAAACGGCTGGCGCAGTTCGCCGATCATGGCTGATTTCTCATCATAGCTTTTGTGCATAAAGGCTTCAGGTGTTTCAAACCACTCATCCGGCAATTCAAAATCCATCGCACGCATTTTAATCGCATCTGTTATGTTTTTAATTGCGCGACCGGTAAAACGCGGTTCTGCGCGTTTAATGGCGTAAAGATAAGCACCAACATCGGCCATGGTTTTGATTGCACCATTGGTCTTTTCAAAATGCTCCCACACAGCCACAAGCCCATCTTCCTTAGGCTTATCATGACCTTGATAACTTGCAGAAACTGCCTTTTTGATTTGCTGACCTTCAAACAGGTTATGATCACCGAGATCAATCGAGTGGTTCTTGCCAGCAAGTAGCACGAAGATATCAACATAGTCATCTTCGGTTTGCGGTCCATCTACAAGCCAGCGTGCACCTGCACGTTGACGCAAGGCATCATCGACATTTTCAGGATAGTTCGAGAACATGCCAAATGCGCAATTCCCGCGAACAACTGTGGAAGCGCCCGCAAAGCTTTCCATCAAAACGGCTGTCACCTCTTGTTGACCCGCGGATGATTTATCATCTGACCGGCGTGCAGCCACTTGGTCAATATCATCGATCGTGCCCAAAGATATCGATCTTGGGTCGATGACATTATTGACAAATTCCTTACAGTTCTGGCCGGATTTGCCCTGGTAGGATGAGATTTGATCAACACCAAAATTCTCATAATGGAATGGATAACCTGCAACTTGGCAGTAATCATTGATCATACCGGCAAGCATTTGAATAAGAATAGTTTTACCCGTACCCGGCATCCCATCGCCAATAAAGGTAAACACAAAACCGCCATGCTCGACAAACGGGTTCATCTGACGGTCAAAATCATAGGCCATCAGCATTTTAGCTAGCTTAAGCGCTTGATATTTTGCAATGTGATTGCCGATAATTTCATTTGGTTTTTTAAAATTCATCACCAAAGGCTTGCGCGCTTTACCGGGCGGTGTTTCAAAACCGTCAAGGTTAAAATCATCCTGCTCAATGCGAATATGGGAATGCTCAAAGCCCTGCAGCGCAACAAACCGGCTTCTGCGCACAAGCAGCGCCGAAATGGTTTCTTCCGCGTAGGATCGGCTTTTGGCAATCAATGCCTCATCATCTTTAACGTCATCTAGCGCTTCATCTAATCCAGCGATCACGCTTTTCAGCGCATCTTGTGATGTGTCAAAGTTAAAATCAGGCGCTTCAATATCCGCAACACTTTCAGTGTCAGAAGGCAAATGCCGCAGCATATATGCAGCCCAAGTAAACGCTGCAACATATGCGGAAGCTGAAAGTAGGTTCTTAAAATTCTTAGCGTCTTCTCCAGAGAGCGGAGACGTAGCATTGCGCGATTGCAAATCTTCCAATCCAGTTGATTGAGAAAACACTTCGGAGACCGCCAAGGCGATCGCAGCTCCGCGGCGTGAGCGGAACAATAGATTATGTTGCGGCACCGAAAGCAGCGGATCACTTGCATCGATATTTTGAAGCGTTGACGAGAGTTCAACTTCTTGCGTGCGGCGTGTGCCACGAGACGACACAGTGGAAACAAATCGGCGACGTGTTCCGGCAAGGGGCGTCGAGGATTTAGCATCCCCTGTCACCATCAAAATAAACCGCGTGACCAATGCCTGAGCCGTGTGATGGTGCTCAGTAATCTGGTCTTCATGAATAGTCGTCAAACCGCTGCTCTGTTCCATCGCCTACACTCCTATAACCTGATTGCCTGAAATCACATAGACGGTGAAACCATTGAAAATTTCAGCTGCTTTCCCATCCGCATAAAGTGCCTGATATGCATCATGCGGCACTAAGGCGTATTTCTCATAATAACTCACACCCTGGCGCGTGGCTTCTAAATCATCAGTATTAATATGAAATTCTTCACGCGCTGGACTGGATGACCAAATCCCGCGTTTGGCCGGAATTTCTGCCTTCGAAAATACTTCCTGCATGGTCCACGTCAGAACCCAAGCATTTTCGGGTTTTCGCACATTGGCAAGAATTTCAGACACGCGCCTATTATTTTCCGTCAACCCGGCTCCATAAAACGGTCCGAAGACAAAACGGCGCAAAAGTTTGGGATGGAGAAAATCAAAGTCTTCATCCAAGTTCTGCGCAATCGTTGTTGGACTGAGCGAATAAGAATTATTCTTCTCAACAAAGTCATCAAATTCGAGGGCAAATTGAGGATTGAGCAATCCACCGACCGGCAATGGGATATTGAGATTTTCCTTCAACTTACCATTTTTAGCGATCAGCATATCTGCAATAGATTTACTTGAATCCTCAATCTTAGCCATATAAACAATTGGCAAAGTCCGGCTGCCATCAAAGGCGCCCCAATGCACATGATAAGACGGACGGCCCGTTTTTGAATTGATCGAAACTTCTATTGTTTCTGGCAAAGTCAGCGAATTAAAAATCTCACCTTTTTGAATATGCTCCAAATAGGTCCGTTCAGCCATATCTTCTTGCTGCTCTTCAGGAAAGCCTTTCCGAGAAAGGATATGATCAATCATATCAGCTTTTAGCGCATCATGACCTTTCAGCTTAGCCAAACGTTCTTCAGCGCCTTTGCGATCCGCCTCCAGTTCCAGAACATTTTGAAATATCGGAAAACCACTATCGGCTTGATCAATGCGAAAGCGTTCAACAAACCCGATCCGGTGATGCCAGCAAGAAAAGGTTGCCGCCAATTTTTCAATATAAGGCGATAAAGTGCTGCCAATTATTTCATGGCTATAAAGTTCTGAATCATTATTGGATAAAAAGAGACTAAATCCATCCAGAGCGGCATCCATGGCCTGGAAATACCGCTCAATTGGACTTGAACTATCACGTCGGTTCAAAACCTGACCCTCAGTGTTTATTGTTGCACGTAATCCGCAGCATTATGCTTATCCATCACCGCTTGGAAACGGCGGGCAAATGCATCATCGGCCAACTTCTTGCGACGCTGAATATCATCAGTTGCCAGCATGTTTTTCTCATGCATTTCCAACAGATCACCAATGTGCTTTTGAGATGCAGCGCCAATGCCTGCCATGGTTTCTTCAGCAGCTGTATCAACAGCGCTTCCAAGCGTGTTGATCTTATGCGCCACATCTTGTTGTGCCGCAGTTTTCAACGAATCTTCAAGCGCTTTATAAAGTACAATACGCTGCTCGGTATCAATTGTTAGTTTGTTGATCAGCGTGTTTTGCGCTGCGATCTGATTGTTTAGTGAATCCACAAATGTTTCAAACATCGAAGTATAGCGTTCAAGAGTTTGACTTTCTGCCAAAAGCTCCTGCTCTTTCGCCATCGCCTCATTATATTCAGTTGAAACCTTAGCGCGCTCGGCTTCAAGCTCGGTCCGCTCTTTTTGATCTGTCGATGTCGAGATCTTATTCTCAATATCCATGAGCATTGGATTAAGCTCATTTATGCGGTTCTGCGTATTTTCAAGCGCTTCCATAGCTGTTTTTCTGCGCTCGATGACTTCAGTCAAACTTGCTTCGGATGTTTTATATCGTGTTTCCAAAACAGCCTTTTGTTCTTTCAAAATGCCAACGATAGAATCTGACTTTGACAAAAGCTCCTGCAGATTGCCAGCGAGTGACATATTGCGAACACGATCCGAGCGCATACGCTGCATTCTTTGTTTTGAGAAAATACCAATGAATTTCTCATAGGTGGAATAGCTCTTCATGCTTTCAAACTCAGAACCGAAAACATTGGTCGCATCTTCAAGGCCAATGATCAGGTCAGCAATATTGCCTTCCATGACCTTTTGCTGCTTAAGAACATCTTCAATTCGCGCATTTTCGATATCAAATTCTGCATCGCCAATCTTTGTATCTGCTTTCGCAAACTCATCCAGCACCTTGCTAGATTGATCGATTTTGCTACGCATTTCTTCAACTTGCGTGCGCGTCTTTTCAATTTCACTATCCAATGATGCAATCGATGCCATTTTATCTCCCCGAACAAAGTCTGAAACCAGACCTACCCGTTATATCTGAATTGTTACAACTATGTCTCTATGTAAGGCTGCAAGTGATAAAATCAACTTCCAGTACAAAATTCAACTGAATAATCGTTATTCGTGGCCAATTGCCTTTTTCCAGTGAACACGACAATAAGAAACATAGCTTTCATTGCCGCCAACCTGAATTTGTGCACCGTCTTGTACAACATTTCCATCGCCATCAATGCGCACGACCATGGTGGCTTTGCGCCCGCATTCGCAGATTGTTCGCACTTCACGCATTTCATCCGCAATCGCCAGCAATACTTTTGATCCTGGAAACAACTCACCTTTAAAATCCGTCCGCAACCCATAGGCCATAACTGGAATTTTCAACTCATCGACAATCTTGGATAATTGCCAGGCTTGAGCTTCTGTCATGAAATTTGCTTCATCCACAAAGACGCAAGCGATTTCGCCGTTTTTCAATTCATCTTTGATGATTTCATACAAATCATCATCCGCGTGAAACGCCGTTGAATCGCTTGAAAGGCCGATGCGGGATCCAATGCGCCCAGCACTTCCCGCACGATCATCCAGCGCTGCATTGAGCAAAACTGTCCGCATGCCGCGCTCTTGATAATTATACGATGCTTGCAGAAGCAAAGTCGACTTGCCTGCATTCATTGTCGCATAATTAAAATAAAGCTTTGCCACTGGATAATCTCCCCTATTATGGTGACATACATGCGTTCAGCTGATGCGAAATGCTACCCACAGATTCCAATATCAACAATATAGTTCAGACGATGAGTGAAAAGAAAATAAATGTCATTCGAGAAACCAATGACGAGGCACGTGGACTTGCCAAAGAGCTGATCCGCACTGCGCGTTTTGGTGCATTGGCGGTTAATTCCAATAATCCAGGCTTTCCATCGGTCAGCCGCACGCTTGTTGGTTTAGATACAGATGGTGCACCTCTTATTTTGGTGTCCGAGTTGTCGATCCATACCAAAGCCATTATCGCCGACAACAAAGTTTCAATCCTTTTGGGAGAACCGGGCAAAGGCGATCCAGTGGCTCATCCCAGAATAACGATCGCATGCAAAGCAAAATGGATTGAACGCTCCGATCCGCGCTTTAAAAATTTGCGAGCTCGATTTATATCCCGTCATCCAAAAGCGGAACTCTATGTCGATTTCGCTGATTTCAGATTTTATCGTTTAGAACCTGTATCCGCTGATTTAAACGGTGGCTTTGGCAAAGCATTTTCACTCGCACCCTCAGATTTTTTACTCAACGACGATGTAAAGGCAGACTTTGAAGAATTTGAATTAGAATTCATCACCAAGATCAACGATGATCATAAATCCAAGATCGAAAAAATTGTATCTGCGCATTTGGGCACGGACAAAAGCAATTGGCGCCTGATGGATATCGATAGTGAAGGTATGGGGTTTGCGAAATCCGACCGGGTTATCAGGATCAACTTCGATCAAAAGCCAAGATCTCGAGACGACTTGGAAAGTACTTTTTTCAATCTAGCCAATCAATGACATTACGACATAGAATAAAAAAAGGGCGCGCTAGACAAATGCGCGCCCTTTGTGCCACACACGGGATAGGGCCCGAAGTGCCGCCGGTCACGGACAAACTGACATATGAAACTTGCGTATATCTTATGCGATAACATATTGATAAAAATACAAAAAATACCAATACTTACATCTACTAAGGAAAAATATGCCTCACAAAATCATTTTAGACACCGATCCTGGCATAGATGATTCGTTCGCGATCGCTTACGCAATCGCACATCCAGATATTGAATTGATCGCTCTAACAACAATCTACGGCAACGTCACGTTAGAGCAAGGAACGGAAAACGCACTTAAACTTTTATCAGCTTTTGGCGGCAAGGCGGACGTTGCCAGAGGTGAAACAGGACCTTTGTCGATTGAGCAAAATCATCCCAGTGATTATGTCCATGGCAAAAATGGCTTGGGTGAATATGAACTGCCGGAAACGGATGCGCAGCCGGTCGAGCTTTCCGCGGCAGAATATATTGTCAAAGCCGTCAACGATGCACCTGGAGAAATTACCATTTGCGCCGTCGGGCCGCTCACCAATATGGCTAAAGCGCTTGAATTAGACCCGACCATCACATCAAAAGTTAAAGAAGTGGTCGTTATGGGTGGTGCAGTGTTCCATGTCGGCAATATCACACCAGTGGCCGAAGCTAACATATGGAATGATCCACATGCAGCCGACATCACTTTTGCCGCTGATTGGCCGCTAACACTTGCGCCCATGGATTGCACTATGCCAGTGATATTTACCCGCGAAGATTTGCAAATGCTGGCTGATGAAAACCCGAAAATGGGTGCTCCATTACAAGCAATGTCAGAATTCTACATCAAGTTTTATAGAAGCGTTGCAGGACTTCACGGTCTCGTGCCCCATGACGTGATGGCATTAATGTGGATCACAGCGCCCGGTGCGTTCCATGCACGAAAGGGTGCTTTGGCCGTTGCCAGAGACGGTCCAGCAATCGGCCAAACGCTTTTCCAAGCGCAAGGCAAAACATCGCTTTCAACGGCATTTGATGGACGCCCAAATCACACTGTTTTGGTCGACACGGATGTCAAAATGTTCCGTTCGAATTATTTCGGTGTGCTCTGCGCGAAATAAGCTGTTTGGTAAATTAATCTGCAGAGGTGTCGGCGAGAAATGCTGACACCCATGACAGAGCCGCATTCCAGTTAATCGCGATCTCATTGGTTGAGAAAGATTTATGATGATCGATATAACATGCTTGCGGTGCACAGCCTTCCAGCTCTTTAATCGCGATTTCATCCGCTGGAATTGAATTCGGCCCACCTGCGAGTGCACCTTTCGGCATCGGTGGGAATGATGGGTCAATATTCTTCGCAAAAATTCGCGCATGCTGGTTTTGCGATGAGCGTGTGCCATATCCGGTCACATAGGAAATCCCCATAATGTTGCGCCCAAGAATATAATCCATGCCCTTTCGCACGGCATTCAAATATCTCTTGTCTTTGACCAGATCATACGCGGATGCAACCACAACCATATTTTGCAGAACAGAAGAATTGGATCCCCACCCTAAGCCTTCATCGGCTTTGAACATAATGCCAAAGGCTTCATTATCCTGCATCGCGATATAATTGTCTGCGGCAGCCAATACTGACCTTTGCACAAATAAACGATCTTCGTCAGGAAGCGCATTTGGAATGAGCGCCAGCTGCAGTCGTGCCAGACCCGCTAAAAAGCGCCAATCAATCCCACTTGGTTTAAATACGCCAGTTGACCAATATTTCGATGCCTTGATACGATTGAGAAAGGATGCATCGCCAGTTGAGATAAAAAGCTCAACATCGGCCCAATAAAACTCATCGCTCACGTCATCATCATCATAATCGCCACCGCCATATTGTCCGCCGGACGACGGTGCAAATAAATCAGGTGTGTTCAACGCAGCAGCATGAGCTTTTTTAGAAACGCTTATAAGCTGACGGGCATAATCGGCATCATAAGGATTAAATAGACGTGCAGCTTGGGCAGTCACGGCTGCTAAGTTAAGTGTCGCCGCTGTCGATGGTCGATGAATACTCCGGAGGATGGGATCTTTATGCGGCCAAAGAGGCAGCCCATTCCATTCCACGCCATGAATTTTATGATGCGCCATGCCTGCATATTCTTGACCTTCAGGCACCTGCATACGCATTAAAAAATCAAGCTGCCATTTTGCTTCTGCAAGAACATCGGGCAGATTGCCGGACGCATTATCATTGCGCAATTTTGCGTTGATCAGTTTTGACTTTGATCCTGAATAATAAAGCGCACGTTCATAGCTGGATAACACTTGCGCCACTGCGATGCCGCCATTAACGACATATTTGCCAAAATCACCCGCATCGTACCAACCACCGGACACATCTAGTTTTCCGCTACATGTCCAAGACTGATTATAAATCTTGCTGGCTGTTGATTTATCCAAACAAGGTGTCGCTCGATCGGCGGCATGACCTGCAGGACGGCCAAATTCTCGCCCTGCAATCTCTCGTGATATATCGATGCCACTTCGCACTAAGTAGAAATATGACAAGGCATCAACAGGCAGATTATCATAAAGATCAGGCTTAATTGAAAACACGTCACTGCGCACGCCATCCGCTTCTAAATAGACATTAGAAACAGAGTTGGGAAATTTACTGAAAATGATCTGATGCGCATCAAAGCCCGAAGATGGGTCGAAACCGAAAGGCTGGGTATTGCCGTTTGCTAAAAGTTCACCTGCACTTGTTTTCAACGACCATCTGACCGGTTCCAATGACGGATGGACCAGCGTTGCCACTTTAGGCCCATTAGGTAGATACCCAAGTTGATTGACATAAAGTGCAATGTCACTGCTGCTTGTCGAACCCCGTTCAACCTCTCCATCTGTCAGTGACACTTCAGACAGACAAAACACATCCCCCGCTGGCGCACCACCAAATTGGAAGACGACTTGCGCACCTTCGACATTTTGATTGACTGAAAATGCGGACGACATGTTCGCACCCTGCGGATCAATTGTCTCAACCAATTCAGTGAGCGGTGTCCAAGGCTCTTTGCCTTCTTGTACGATAGCGCGGATTGTTTGTGTGCCATTACCCGTAGCGTCGACGGTTAAGTTATAATTCACACCGGATTGCAGATTGATATCACTCAGACCAATAATTGCGTCCCAAGGCTCAGATGTTTGCTCAACCACCTTGGTACAGAGTTTGCCGCTTTGATAGGTCAGCTCAACATTAGGCGTGCTCCACCAGGCTTCGCTAGCTCCTTGTGTTAAAAAACTAGGATCACCAATCAGCTCTTTGGCGCTCAGGCCGTCCACATGTGAATTGAGCCCAAGGCCGACAATAATCGTTTTTAAAATTAGAGTTTTATATCTAAGACCAGCGTCCATATCAAATCCCATCTCATATTCGGGCAAACCTTTTGGAAAGGCTTCATCGCATCATGCAAACGTAAATTCTCAATGCACAATGAAACAATAATGTGAAAATGATACTAACGGCTTGAGATTAAGAGCTGGTTGCAGATGCCGGCATGAGCTCATCAAGGCCCAATAATGAATTGATGTCAGGACGCGCTTTAACCAAGTCGTCTATTGTGTATTCAGACAACACTTCAAAAAACGCATTCAACGCGCGACGTAGCGCAGAGTTCAATCCACAGCTATCAACCAAAGGGCATTCCGATGCGTCATTTTCAAAACACTCGGCCATCGCAAAATTATCTTCTGTGGTTTTGACGACATCAAGCAAAGTGATTTCATTGGCGGGGCGCGCAAGACGAACGCCACCATTGCGTCCACGCACGGTTTCCATAATGCCCGCTTTTGCCAATGGTTGGAGAATTTTGAACAAAAATAGTTCTGAAACTGAATAAGCTTTTGCGATATCAGGAATTCGACTTAAGTTCTCTGAATCCGCTGCACAATACATCAACATCCGGACCGCATAGTTTGTTTGGCGCGTTAATCGCATTTCAAATTCCTGTTTTTATCAATTTTTATATAGTTTAGAACACTTCTAATTAAAGTACACCCCTTTAATCAAGTTTTATTTTATCCAATTGTTTCCTTCAAACCGTTGATTATGTGGATTGGTTGTGTAGAGTTTGCGTGGGGAAGAGTGTTTTCTGCAGTTTTCGGGGAATTGCAGAGATCGAAAAAAACGGAAGGGTTATAAATGAAATTTTATAGCAAGTTCAAAACAGCGACAGCCGTCGTTGGTGTTTCAATGTTAATGGTCATCGGTCAGCAAGCAACCGCAATGGACGACGCGGATGCGATTGTAAAAGAACGCCAAGTTGTCATGGACAACATTAAAAATACGGTTGGTGCTTTATCAAAAGCAGTGAAATCAGGTGCATCATCAGACGATATCCTTGCGGCAGCTGATGCATTTCTCGCAGCAACCACTACATCTGTGACAGTAGCGGCGTTTGAAACCAATACCCACGGCAAGTCTACGGTTAAAACAACAGCGACTGAAAAGGTCTGGTCAGATTGGGATCGCTTTGAACAAGCCTTGGTCGACATGGAAAATGGTGCCAAAGAAATCCAAATGGCCGCTGCTGGTGGAACACTAAACTCTGAAGATCAGCTCGGTGTTGCGCTTAAAGAATGCGGGTTCTGCCACCGTAGCGCAGGTTACCGTTCAAGATAAAACGCAGTTAAGCGTTATAAACAAAATAGGCTATGGCAACGGCAACCAAGATTGCCATAGCTGCCAAAATCGGCTTCTTCTCATCAAGCGACGGTGCTTTTTCAGCATAATCCTCAGTGACTTCTTTTTGGCCGGTGACCATTGGCTTTACGATGTCGTCTTTCTTGATAAATCTATAAAATGCAATCGCCGCCAAATGCAGGACAATTAATCCAACGATCAATTTCGCATTGATCCCATGATAGGTGGTTGCCTGATAGCTAATCTCACCAGACACATATTTGGCAAGCGGACCTTGCAACAGAATTTCATCATCTGAGATCAAACCTGTAGCAACCTGCAAAGCAATGATGCCAAGCATCGCAATCACAGATAATGCGGCAATCGGACTATGACCAATCATGCCTTTGAATTTTTCAGAGCTTGGATTTTTTACATAACTTAGTACCGCGCCTGGTCCTTTGATAAAGGTGTGAAATAGTGCTGTCCTTGAACCAATCACACCCCATATCACCCGGAAAATGAGCAAAGCCAATACACAATGGCCAGAAATAAAATGGATATCCATTTCATCCAGTCGGAATGATATGAATGAGACCAATATGCAAATCAAAAGCAGCCAGTGAAATGTTCGAATATAAATATCCCACACTTTGATTTTTGATGTCTGCTTATCCATTCGACCCACCTATATCTACATTCCCATGAGCGCATACTAACATGCTGCAGATTTGGTTCAATACCGTCGCAAAGATCAAAAAAACCGCCGAACTTTCACAAGTCGGCGGTTTCACAAATCATGCGAAAGAGATCTTACGCGTCTTGATCCACATTTTGTGTCTGCGTGCCTAGTTTGGAAATAGACAAGGACATCACATCACCCTTTTTAAGATAAACAGGTGGTTTCATACCCATGCCAACGCCAGGAGGCGTGCCAGTTGAAATGACATCACCTGGATGCAATGTCATCATTTGAGACAGATGAGAAATGATCGTTGCAACGGTAAAGATCATGGTTGAGGTTGTGCCTGTTTGCATACGCTGACCGTTTACATCAAGCCACATGTCCAAATCTTGCGGATCACCCACTTCGTCGGCTGTGACCAACCAAGGGCCGATCGGACCGAATGTGTCGCAGGATTTGCCCTTTGTCCACTGGCCGGTCAGTTTTGTCTGGAATGTACGCTCTGACACATCGTTCGCAACACAATAACCAGCGACATAGTCCAACGCTTCGTCTTCTGAGACATATTTACATTTTTCGCCGATCACCACACCAAGCTCAACCTCCCAATCTGATGTTTCGGATCCGCGCGGCAAGAACACAGTGTCATTGGCGCCAACAACAGCAGAGGTCGCCTTCATAAATAGAATAGGATGATCTGGGATCGGTAGATTTGATTCAGCTGCGTGATCTGAATAGTTCAAACCAATACACATGAATTTGCCAATTGAGCCCACACAAGGTCCAAAGCGCTGTTCACCCTGCACAACAGGCAAGCCATTCACATCTAATTCAGACAGCTTTGCAAGCGAAGCTTTTGACAATGCCGCACCATCAATATCACTGACCACAGCAGACAAATCACGGATGTTGCCTTCTGCATCGATAATACCTGGCTTCTCCTGCCCTTCGGCACCATAACGAACAAGTTTCATTTATTTTTCCTCACATATTTGGCCAATGGCCATTATTTTCAGCTGTTAAGCGTCATACTTGAAAATCTGTATTAATGATTATCTCTGGGTACGCCTTTTTTCGCGATAGACTGATATTTCGTAGCGCCACGCAAGACCATGCCCTCTGAGAATGGTTCCACAAGACCGCGGAAATATTCCTGCCATGGAGATTGGTGACCTGGATGATCATAACCGCCATTTTCGTCATATTCCGCTTTGCGGGCTGCCAGCTCTTCGTCAGAAATGACGATATCAGCAGAACAAGCATTAAGATCAATCCGGACAGTGTCTCCGGTTTTCACCAGCGCCAATCCACCACCTGTTGCAGCTTCCGGCGAAGCATTCAAAATGGATGGCGAACCTGAAGTTCCTGATTGGCGACCATCACCCACACATGGAAGTGCTTCCACACCCTTTTTAAGCAGGTAACTTGGCGGACGCATATTCACAACTTCCGCACCTCCTGGATAACCAACAGGACCCGCACCGCGCATGATCAAAATACAGTTCTCATCGATATTCAATTCAGGATTATCAATGCGATGATGGAAGTCCTCCGGTCCATCAAAAACAACTGCCCTACCCTCAAATGCATTTGGACTATCAGGGTTAGATAAATAACGCGCGCGGAAATCAGGCGAAATCGCACTGGTTTTCATAATGGCGGAATCAAACAGATTGCCCTTCAAATTCACAAAGCCAGCATCTGGTTTCATCGGGTTTGAAATCGGCATGATCACATCAGCATTTTCGCTTTTCACACCTTTACAATTCTCGCCCATGGTCTGACCATTTGCTGTGATAGCATCAGGATGCGGCAAGAGATCATTGGCGATCAATTCGCCAATCACAGCTGGCACGCCGCCAGCACGGTGATAATCTTCACCCAGATATTCACCAACCGGCTGCAAATTCACCAACATCGGTATTTTGTGACCAATATCCTGCCAGTCTTGATTATCAAGAGATACACCAAGATGGCGCGCAATTGCGTTCAAATGGATCGGTGCATTGGTGGAGCCGCCGATGGCTGAATTCACAACAATCGCATTTTCAAATGCTTCGCGCGTCATGATTTTTGTCGGCGTAAGGTCTTCCCAAACCATATCGACAATGCGGCGACCTGTTTCATAAGATATTTGTCCACGCTCGCGATAAGGTGCTGGGATAGCCGCAGAACCAGGCAATTGCATGCCAAGCGCTTCGGCGAGCGAGTTCATTGTGGTCGCTGTGCCCATTGTGTTGCAATAACCTACCGACGGGGTGGAAGACGCGACAAGATCCATCATGCCAGCATCATCAATTTCACCTTTGGCATGCAATTCACGTGCTTTCCACATGATGGTGCCCGAACCCGTGCGCTTGCCTTGATACCAGCCATTGAGCATTGGCCCTCCGGACAAGGCGATCGCAGGGATGTTGACCGTCGCAGCTGCCATCAGCAATGCCGGCGTTGTCTTATCACAGCCAATGGTCAGAACAACGCCATCAATCGGATAACCATACAATGTTTCAACCAAAGACAAATAAGCAAGGTTACGGTCCAGCATCGCTGTAGGACGCTTGCCAGTTTCCTGGATAGGATGCACGGGAATTTCAATCACCGTGCCACCGGCCGCAATCACACCATCACGGACACGTTTGGCAAGCTCAATATGATGGCGATTACATGGCGATAGATCGGAGCCTGTTTGCGCGATACCAATGATCGGTTTACCAGATTGCAGCTCTTCACGCGTCAGGCCATAATTCAGATATCGCTCTAAATATAGAGCCGTCATCTCGGAATTATTTTTATTATCGAACCAGTGTTTGGATCTTAAATCCTCTGGTTTTATTATTTTTTTTGACATTGTTTTCTCCAAAGATATCTAACCGGCCCAACCACCATCGATCAGCATGGTCTGCCCGGTTGTAAATGCACTTTCATCAGAAGCAAGATAAACGGCCAACGCGCCCACTTCTTCTGGGGATCCGATACGGCCCATAGGTTGGCGCGCGATAAAGGCTTTGCGCGCTTCTTCATAATCGCCCATTGCATGCAAGCGATCTTCGAGCGATGGACTTTGAATGGTTCCAGGGCAAATTGCGTTACAGCGCACACCCGTTTTAATGTGATCAACAGCCACTGATTTGGTCAATCCGATCACTGCTGCTTTCGTCGCGCCATAGACAAAACGATTTGGTGCACCGATGATTGATGACGCCGCTGATGACATATTAATGATCGAACCATTGCCCTTTTCAAGCATAGCCGGGATGAACGCTTTGATCGTTCTGAACATGGATTTCACATTCAAATCGAAAGCAAAGTCCCATTCGTCATCCGTACAATCCGAAATCGTGCCCGCATGCACAAATCCAGCGCAATTGAACAAGACGTCGGGTGAGAATTTTTGTGCGGCAGCAGCCACATCTGCATCCGAACGTACATCCAATTTGTGCGTCGTCAAATTTTCAAGACCCAAATCATCCAATTGTGCTAGCAATTCTTCGTTTAGGTCAGTTGCGATGACCGCAGCACCTTCATTTGCCATCGCAATGGCAGTCGATCTGCCGATACCTTGCCCGGCGGCAGTTAATAATGCAGTTTTTCCAGCTAATCTATTTGTCATTTCGCATCCTCCTAACTCTATATAAACTCACAAAATATCCCTGATATGCCCCGGCGTCTGAAACTAACCTGACTTATGCAAATGGTTGGCGAGGCCCTTTTGGCAGGCCTCAACATCTCGATCGAGGGCCGCATTTAAAATATTCAAATGCTCTTTGATATTGTCTTGGCGGAAACCCGATCCTTCCGAGACCGCCAACATATGCATGCGGTGCAAATCATAAATGTCGCGATGTTTGCGAATTAGAAGAGACGAACCACAACGTGAAATTAGTGTCTCGTGAAACTCCCATTCACATTCACACCACATATCAAACAACTCTTTGCTGTTTTGATCGGCTTCAAACTTATTTTCCACATGTGCCAATTTGTGATGCGCCGCCGCCATCTGCGCTTCCCATTCAAGCCCACCCTTTTCGATGGACAATCGCGCGCCTTCACATTCAATCAAAATTCTATGTTCAACAGCCTCGTTACATAATTCGAGCGAGGCCAGCGGGACTTTAAATCCCTTATTGTCCTGAAACTCAACCAAACCATCACATGACAAGCGAAACAAGATTTCCCTTAATTGGCTGGCGGAACAGCCATATTGCAAACGCAATTCTTCCGGCTTGAGCTTTAAACCAGGTTCGAAATGCGCAGAGATAAGACGGCGCCGAAAATCCCAGTAGATATCAACATCACCATCAGCTTGCTTGTCTAAAACTCTGGCTTCCATGCTTGTCCTTTTAAGAGCTCGAACTCTGCATTTTAAGGTTCATAATATTTTCGTTCCGTTAGGGATGGCATATTTTTATCACAAAAACCAGTATTTTCGTGAATTTTATTTATTCACGAAAATTTCGATATTTTTGTTTAATCTCTTGTGACGGGACCGCATTCTTGATACCAATATGTGAAAACAAGAGAGCACATATATGAAAAGCGACGTTCCACCGCTTTATTTGGGGAGAGAAAGTGACTGATTTTGTTAGATTAAATGGATCGGACAATGTTGTAACGGTGACACGTGCAATTGACATGGGTACCGAAATTTCTGGTATCGCATCCAATCAAAATATCCCACGCGGGCATAAAATCGCCATCCAAGACATCGCCAAAAGCGAACCAGTTTATAAATATGCGCAGAAAATTGGCTATGCCAGCGAGCAGATTCAGGCTGGCGATCATGTGCACACCCATAATGTTGAATTTCGCAATGTGGACGCTGAATATGAATTCGCGACAAATATATGCGAACCGAAAACCGTACAAGACGATCAGGTTGATACGTTTATGGGGTATCGCCGCGCAAATGGCAAAGTCGGCACTCGAAACTACATTGCGATTGTCACATCGGTGAACTGCTCAGCAACCGCAGCACGACGTATCGCTGACGCGTTTGGCCCCGAAGAGCTGAAAGATTATCCCAACATCGATGGCGTTGTTGCGTTCGTGCACGGCACAGGATGCGGAATGGCCGATAGTGGTGACGGCATGGATGCGCTTCAACGTGTTATGTGGGGTTACGCGCGTCATCCAAATCATGCGGGCGTTTTAATGCTGGGCTTGGGATGCGAGATGAATCAAATTGACTGGCTGCTTGAAGCGCATGATCTCAAACAAGGTCCACTTTTCCATACCATGAATATTCAAGATGTGGCCGGATTGCGCATAACTGTTGAAAAAGGGATTGAGCGCATCAAACAAATGTTGCCCGAGGCCAATAAGTTCCAACGCGAGCCCTGCCCTGCATCTGAATTAAAAGTCGGTCTGCAATGCGGCGGATCAGATGCTTGGTCGGGGATTACAGCCAATCCTGCACTTGGCTATGCATCTGATTTGATCGCAGCTCAAAAAGGCACGGCTTTATTGGCGGAGACACCTGAAATTTATGGCGCAGAACACCTCCTTCTCCAACGTGTACGCGATAGTAAGGTCGGAGAAAAGCTCATCGGCCTCATCCGATGGTGGGAAGATTATACTGAGCGCAACAAAGGCTCGATGGACAACAACCCGTCTCCCGGCAACAAAAAGGGTGGTCTCACAACCATCTTGGAGAAATCACTTGGCGCTTCGGCAAAAGGCGGCACGTCACCGCTCAACGCCGTTTATAAATATGGTGAAGAGATCCGCAGCCATGGCTTTGCCTTTATGGATTCCCCTGGCTATGATCCAGCATCGGTCACGGGGCAAATTGCCAGCGGATGCAATGTCATTGTCTTTACCACAGGTCGCGGATCGGCTTTTGGTTCCAAGCCTGCGCCAACAATCAAAGTCGCCAGCAATTCAATCATGTTTAATCGCATGACCGAGGACATGGACATCAATGCCGGTGATATGCTTGAAGGCGTAACTCTCGAAGAAAAAGGGCGTGAGATGTATGAGTTAATCTTGCGCGTTGCATCCGGAGAACCGTCAAAATCTGAAGCGCAAGGCTTGGGCGATCATGAATTCGTCCCCTGGCAAATCGGCGCGGTAATGTAACCCTCCCTCATCGTATCTGACAATTATATTGAATTAGGAATTTCACAAATGACACAGCAAAAAATTGGTTTCATCGGCTTAGGATTGATGGGCGCTGCAATGGTCGATCGCCTACTCGACAAAAGCTATGAGCTTACTGTCATGGGCAATAAATCCCGCCCACGCATCGATAAAGCCATCTCACGCGGCGCGGTAGAAGCTACTTCAGCAAAGGACTTGGCAGAAAAATCTGACATCATCATGCTCTGCATGGACACATCTCAATCTGTGGAATCGCGCATGTTTGGTGATGATGGTGTCTTAGCCGGCCTTAAAGAGGGATCCGTTGTTATCGATTTTGGCACGTCTTTGCCAAGCTCAACAAAAATGCTCGGTGAAAAAGTTGCGGAAAAAGGTGGTCAATATTTAGACGGCCCACTTGGTCGCACACCGTCTCATGCGCTTGAAGGCAAACTCAACATCATGACCTCTGGCGATGAAGCTGCATTTAACAGCATCAAATCCGTGCTGGAAGATCTAGGTGAAAATGTATTCTTCCTCGGTGAACTTGCAACGGGTCATACTATTAAACTGATCAACAATTTCTTTGCCATGACAACGGCATCGGCAATGTCAGAAGCCTTTGCCATTGCTGATAAAGCCCGCGTTGATCGTCAGAAGGTATATGATGTGATGTCCGCAGGCCCGGTTCATTCCATGATGATGGATTTTGTTAAAGCCTTTGCGATTGATGGCAATCCGGAAAATCTCGCCTTTGCCATTAAAAACGCCTCAAAAGACGTAGGCTATTATGGCCAAATGGCAGATGACTTGGGTGTTGAAAGCATAATGTCCCAATCAGCGCGCACAGCGCTCACATCAGCAATAGATGCCGGTATGAGCGACAATCTCGTACCAGAAATGGTCAGTTTCTTTGAAAAGAAATTCAACGATTAAAAGAAACGCGTTACCCGCTTAGTCTTCATCAAGCGAATAGCCAAATCCACGAATTGTGCGAACCGGATCTGATTTTCCGGTTTGCTTTAACGCTTTGCGCAAACGCCCAACGTGAACATCAACGGTTCGAAGATCAATATCGCTATTCATACCCCAAACGCGGTCGAGCAATTGCTCACGGCTCCAAACGCGACCCGGTTTTTCAAGTAAGAAAACCAAAAGACGAAACTCTGTCGGACCCAATTTGATGGTGTCCTCGCCATACGTCACGCGATGACGCTCAAGATCAACATGCAAATCGCCATATGTGAGCGATTGTTTTGCTGTGCTTGGACGCGAGCGACGCAAGGTAGCTCGCACGCGCGCCATCAGTTCTGTGACTGAATAGGGTTTGACGATATAATCATCAGCGCCGGTATCAAGTCCACGCACACGATCAGTTTCTTCACCACGTGCGGTCAACATGATCACAGGAATTTCAGATGTTTCTTTTTTGCGCTTCAGCTGACGGCAGACTTCAATGCCAGAGAGGTTGGGCAACATCCAATCCAGCAGAATGATATCTGGGATCACTTCCTCAGCGCATAAAAGCCCTTCTTCACCATCAATTGCTCTGGAAACGCTAAAACCCTCTTTTTCAAGGTTATAAGCGAGCAGTTCCATCTGCGGCGGTTCATCTTCTACGACCAAAACTCTTGCGGCTGAAAAGTCTGACATAAGGAATTCCCTTTTTGTCTAAGTAAGCTCTATTCGTCTAAATCGACTGTGATAGATGACGTTAAATCACTCTTCGCGCGATCATCATCTGGTAAAGCACCGCTGACCATATAATGCACTTGCTCAGCAATATTGGTTGTATGATCACCCATGCGTTCAAAGTTTTTGGCAATGAACAAAAGATGCATGCAGGATGTGATATTACGGGGATTTTCCATCATGTAAGTTAGCAACTCACGGAAAAGCGTATTGTGGATAAGATCTACATCCTCATCCTTGTGACGCCAATGATCGGCCATATCTTTGTCGCGCGCGACATATGAATCGACGACACCGCGGATCATATCTTGAACAATCTCACTCATGCGAGAAATCGTTTCGTTTGAGGATCCTAGTGGCGTAAGTTCTGTGACAACAGATGCACGCTTGGCAACATTTTTGGCATAATCACCGATGCGCTCAAGATTGCTCACCATTTTAAGTGCAACGACCACAGCACGCAGATCCTGCGCCATGGGCTGACGCTGAACCAATATGCGGATTGCCATATCACCAATTTCGGTTTCAAGCTGATCAACACGCTTGTCAGATGCACGAATGCTTTCGACAAGCTCTAAATCCTGCTTGAGCAAGCAAGTCACACAATCATTAACCTGAGCCTCAACCAGCCCGGCCATTTCAAGAACGAGTGTTTCAACTGTCTTAAGATCATTATCAAAAGACGTTACAATATGGGCATCTTTGTTCATTTTGCTCTCCACTAACCTATGCGGCCAGTAATGTAATTTTCCGTGCGATCATCTTGCGGATTGGTGAAGATCTGGTCTGTGTCGCCATGCTCAACCAAATTACCCAAATGGAAGAATGCGGTCTTTTGAGAAACACGTGCAGCTTGCTGCATTGAGTGTGTCACGATGATGATGGTAAAGCGCTCACGCAATTCATCAATGAGCTCTTCCACAACAGCCGTCGCAATCGGATCAAGTGCTGAGCATGGCTCATCCATCAAGATTACCTTAGGTTCAATGGCAATGGCGCGTGCAATGCAAAGACGCTGCTGCTGACCACCTGAAAGACCGGTGCCTTGCTCGTGAAGACGATCTTTAACCTCTTCCCAAAGGCCAGCGCGTTTTAAGCTGTGCTCAACAACGTAATCCATTTCATCTTTTGAAGAGACCGTTTTATGAATACGAGGGCCATAGGCTACATTATCATAGATTGATTTCGGGAACGGATTTGGTTTTTGGAACACCATGCCAACATGGGCACGCAGTGCAACAACATCAACATCTTTGGAATAGATGTCTTGGTTCTCGATAATTACCTGTCCTTTGACCTTAGCAATATCCACCAGATCATTCATGCGGTTGATGCATCTTAAGAAAGTTGATTTACCACAACCAGATGGGCCAATCAGCGATGTAACTTGGTGCTTTTGAAAGTCGATATCGATCCCAAACAGAGCTTGTTTTTCGCCATAATAAACTTCAACACCTTTGGCCTGAATAATCGGACCATTTTCATCCAGTGTTTTTACAAACTCGCTCATTTTTTGTTCACTCTCAACAGAATTATTCAACATATCGACCGACCCTTTCCGCTTAGAATCTACGTTCGAATTTGCGACGAAGGACCACCGCCAATAAATTCATCAATACAAGAAAAAGCAAGAGCACTATAATTGCCGCTGATGTTTTTTCCAAGAAACCACGTTGTGGTGCGTCTGCCCAAAGGAAAATCTGCACCGGAAGCGCTGTTGCAGAATCCAAAAACCCTTTTGGAACATCTGCGATGAAGGCGACCATACCAATCATAAGAAGTGGCGCAGTCTCACCCAATGCGCGGGCCATACCAACAATCGCACCGGTCAACATGCCAGGCAGCGCAAGTGGGGCCACATGGTGGAATGTTGTTTGAATGCGGCTCGCGCCAATGCCCAAAGCAGCTTCGCGAATAGAAGGTGGTACCGCCCGTAATGAAGCACGAGAAGCGATAATAATCGTCGGCAATGTCATCAAGGCCAGAACCATTCCGCCAACTAATGGTGACGATCGTGGAAATCCAAAGAAGTTCAAGAAAATCGCCAGACCCAACAGACCAAAGACGATCGATGGCACAGCGGCGAGATTATTGATATTCACTTCGAAAAACTCACTCAAACGGTTTTTCTTGGCAAATTCTTCAAGATAAATCGCTGCACCCACACCCATTGGGAACGAAATAACAAAGCAGATCACCAAAGTTAACGCAGATCCGACGAGCGAACTTAAAATTCCGGCAAGTTCAGGCTCGCGGCTATCACCATTGGTAAAGAAGCGCTTGTTGAACTGGCGCTTTGTCTGACCATTTGCTGTGAGTAAATCAACCCAAGCAACCTCTGCATCACTAAACTTACGCTGACTTTCTTCAAGACTGGTGTCAACACCACCCTTTAGATAAATATCCGCGTCATCTGATGCCAAAAGCCAAACATCCACAATTTGCCCCACAGCGTCAGGGTTGTTACTGACATATTGTTTAAGCTCAAGCGCGGCATCTGGGCTCAACAAACCGTAAAGCTTACGGCGATCTTTACGGCTTTTGACGTCCGGGAAACTCGCTTTAAGCGCATCGCGAACAATTGTTCTGTAAGATGCGCCATCAACATCGCTGGGATCAACATTCTCCGGACCGAGATCAACCGTCAGCTTGATCACACTTTCACGCAGGGCACCAGATCCAGTCCAAGCAATAGACCCGACCATGATCGCAAGAAAACCGATCGCAAAGATGATGGCAGCTAAACCGCTGAGCTTAAAAATACGCTCAGATGTGTGACGACCTTGAAGGCCAGCCGCTTCTGTAGAAAATGGATTAGTCATATTGCTCTCGGAAGTGATTTACAATTTTAAGCGCGATCATGTTCAAGATCAGCGTAATTACAAAGAGGAAGAGACCAAGCGCAAAGGCCGACAGAGTTTTGGCACTGTCAAACTCTTGGTCACCTGTGAGCAATGTCACAATCTGAACTGTTACAGTGGTCACAGCTTCAAATGGATTAAGCGTCAAATTCGCAGCCAATCCGGCTGCCATCACCACAATCATGGTTTCGCCAATGGCGCTTGATGTGGCCAACAATAAGCTACCAGCGATCCCAGGAATGGCAGCAGGTAGAACGACTTTACGCACTGTTTCAGCATGGGTTGCGCCCATTCCGAGCGACGCATCACGCAAAGACTGCGGCACTGAATTGATCACGTCGTCTGAGAGTGATGAGACAAGCGGAACGACCATGATGCCCATGGCAATACCGGCTGCCAGCGCGCTTTCAGATGAAATCTCAAAACCAGCGGATGCACCCGTGTTGCGAATAAACGGTGCAATCGTTAGCGCGGCAAAGAAGCCGTAAACCACCGAAGGAATACCCGCCAGCATTTCAAGCAATGGCTTGGCGATTGAACGTGTGCGACTGCTTGCAAACTCAGCGAGATATACAGCGGAAGCCAAACCCAAGGGTGTTGCAATCAACATGGCAATGAAACTGATAAGCAAAGTACCTGTGATCAGCGGAACAGCACCAAAAGCACCACTTGAACCAACCACTTCAGCGGTAATCGCTGTCTGTGGGCTCCAGTGCGTACCAAAAAGGAAATCTGTAATCGGAACTTGCTCAAAGAAACGAATTGTCTCGAAGATCAGTGACATGACAATACCGATTGTCACAAGAATAGCCACAGAGGCGCAGGCGATCAAAACGACCATGATCAATTTGTCTGCAATGCCAGAACTTTTTTTCGCAAACGGATTCACTCCGACAGCAAATTTGGATGAAATATCGCTCATCGACCCCACACTCGCATTAGCTATTTAGATAAAGAAAAGAAACGACGCGGGTTTCCTTTAACCCGCGTCGCGTAGCAATCACAAGATTACATTGACAATGGAGCTAGGTCAGCCACAGTTTTTGCAACTGAAGCACGCTCTTCGTCGCCCATTGGGATCAAACCTTTGTCTGTTAGGTAACCTTCTTCACCCCAAGCATCTTCGCTTGAGAATGCAGCTAGGAATTCTTCCATACCTGGGATCACACCAACATGGTCTTTCTTAACGTAGAAGAACAATGAACGTGAAACTGGGTAGTCACCTGAAGCAATGTCTTCAAATTCTGGTGCAACACCATCAACTAGCGCACCTTGAAGAACGTCTGAGTTCTGATCAAGGAAGCTGAAGCCGAAGATACCAAACTGAGTTGGAGCAGCTTGAAGCTTTTGAACGATCAAGTTGTCGTTTTCGCCAGCTTCGATAAATGCACCATCTTCACGGATTGAATGACAAAGTGTTTTATATGCAGATTTGTCTGAACCTTTAAGATCTTTGATCCATGAGAAAGACTTACAACCGCCTTCCATTGCGATTTCAACAAATGCAGCACGTGTGCCTGATGTTGGAGGAGGTCCAAGAACTTCAATTTTTGTTTTTGGAAGCTCAGGACGAATGTCTGACCACATCATGTATGGGTTTGGCTGAGTTTTGCCATCTTCACCAGCTGGAACGTCTTTCGCCAAAGCTAGGAAAACGTCTTGAAGAGTAACTTCAAGCGGAGCGCTGTCACGTGAGTTAGCGATCACAATGCCATCGTAACCGATTTTAACTTCAACGATGTCTTTAATGCCGTTTGATGCACAATCGTCAACTTGAGACTGTTTAATACGAGCAGAAGCGTTCGTGATGTCTGGGTGCTCTTCACCGATACCTGCGCAGAATAGTTTCAAACCACCGCCAGTACCTGTTGATTCGATAACTGGTGTTGGGAAATCTGTTTCTTTACCGAAGCGCTCTGCAACAGTTGTTGAAAACGGGAACACTGTTGAAGAACCAACAATGCGGATCTCATCACGCGCAGACGCAGCAGATGTGCTCATAGCGATCGCACATGCGCCAGCAGCAAAAGCAGCAAAGACTTTGTTAAATTTTGACATTTCTATCTCCTGTCAGAAAAAATATGACCCGCTTTTTTTCGTCATGTTGAGCGGATGCGCATCTACTATCGAGACTGGGCAACACTATTATGACAGTTATGTAACAGTTTTATGACAGTGGATAAAAACTGGATTTATCTAGGTAGATTCTAGCCAATAGGGAGAATAATTTTGAAGGTAGACCCCTGACCCAATTCGCTTTCAATCTCCAAACGCCCCCGATGGCGATTAAGAATGTGTTTAACGATGGCGAGTCCCAGCCCTGTTCCACCTTTGATTCGGGAACGGCTTTTGTCAGCTCGGTAAAAACGCTCAGTTAATCGCGGGATATCCTCTGCCTGAATACCCTGCCCTTCATCTTTCACAGAGACAATGACCGCCGGCCCATTCACTGCGCCAATATTTTCCGAAACGGAAACATTCACATCGACGACGCTATCTAAAGCACCATACTTTACCGCGTTTTCAATGATATTATGGAAAACTTGGATCAGTTCGTCATGATCACCGACAATATTTTGGATCTCACTATCGTTCGAAATATTGATCGTTTTTCGTTCTTTTTCCACTACAGGTGAAAGAGACGCAATCACATGATCCAATATTTGCACCAGATCAACCTCGCCAGAAGGTCTGATTCTCTCTTTGCCCTGCAGCTTAGACAGTGACAGAAGATCATCAATCAATCTCTTCATCCGCGCCGCTTCATTTTCCATGAGCGCCAAAAACCGCTGCCGCGCTTCACCATCATCTTTTGCCGGACCGCGAAGCGTTTCGATAAAGCCAGCCAATGCCGTCAGCGGCGAACGTAACTCATGGCTCACATTGGCCACAAACTCGCTTCGCATCAGCTGTGCATCGCGAATTTGCGAGACATCTTCAAATGTAATGGCGATCTTGGCGTTTTTCGCCAAGCCTTCGCCTAAAGCATGGAGCTTGACTTCAAACGTCGCTGAAGGAGATGCGCCAATTGTCAGTTCAACTTCTGCTTCATCTTCGCCGGCATTGATCCGATCAATCGCGGCCAAAAATTCTGGATTACGCACAATACGGACCAAGCTTTCATCAACAATGTCTTCCCCAAAACGTTGTTGAGCGGCATGGTTTGCGAAAGTAATTTTTCGATTTTGATCGATAAATAGAACACATGCGCTCAGCGCATTTAGAACCTGATCGAGCTTGCTGACTTCCATTTATCTACCGTTCTTTTGGAATCAAAATTTGAAATTTATTGGTGAACATTTCGATATGACACGTGCATGACATTTTCATAAACCAATCATCTGGCTTTGTCATCAAACGTATTTTGCGCCGTTTTAGCGACATTTTTATTCGCAAAATGGATAGCTGGATGTAAACTGCTCAGACACATTTAGGCGAAGGGACAACAATAACTCAGGCTGGAACAGCGAATATGTCAGATATAAAATCAGAAGCTGAAGCACCTCGCAGAGCAGGACGATCAAGCGGTCGAGCCGGTGGACGAGCAAGCCGTATCGCCGCACGCGCGGCTGCTTTACCAGAAGAAATGCGACCCGTACGCCCTGGACTCTCTGGCGGTAGCTATAAGCCCCTTTCTGATACCGATATTCAAAAAATCCATGACGCTGCTATTAAGGCGCTTGAAGAAATTGGTCTGGCGGACGCACCGCAATCCGGCATTGATCTGATGACACAAGCGGGTGCAATTTTAGGTGACGATGGTCGTCTGCGATATCCAAGAAGCGTTGTTGAAGATGCATTAGCTTTGGCCTGCAAAGATATCACGCTGCATGGTCGTGATGAACAGTTTGATCTGCATTTGAGCGATAAGAAAGTTCACTATGGCTGTGCTGGTGCTGCTGTTCAGATGGCTGAAGTAGAAGATGGCACCTACCGCGATTCAAACCTTGAAGATTTATACAGGGCAGCACAGATCGTTCAGGTCATGGACAATATCCACTTCTTCCAACGCCCCATTGTTGCGCGTGATGTGCTTGATAATCTGGAGATGGATCTCAATACGATTTACGCCTCCTGCGCCGGCACGACCAAACATATTGGCACAAGCATCAGCGAACCACATCATGTGACAAAGATGGCTGAACTTATGTATATGATCGCCGGCGGTGAAGATAAGTTCCGCGCCAGACCATTTATCTCAAATTCAAACTGCTTTGTTGTACCGCCAATGAAATTCGCGACTGAAAGCTGCGAAGCCATGGAGTCAGCTGTACTGGCTGGTATGCCGGTGCTGCTATTGTCTGCGGGTCAAGCAGGTGCGACCGCCCCTGCACCTCTGGCTGCATCCATCGTGCAAGCGGTAGCAGAATGTTTGGCCGGATTGGTTTACATCAATGCACTGAAGCCCGGACACCCTGCGATTTTTGGAACTTGGCCATTCGTCTCTGATTTGCGGTCTGGCGCCATGTCTGGCGGATCTGGTGAACAAGCACTGCTAACAGCCGCTTGCGCCCAGATGCATCATTTTTATGGGTTACCCGGAGGTGCAGCCGCAGGGATTGCAGATGCTAAAATGCCCAATATGCAATCGGGCTGGGAGCAAGGTATCTCCAACACGCTTGCCGGCATGGCAGGTTTGAACATGGTCTATGAAGCAGTTGGCATGCATGCCTCGCTGTTGGGCTTCTGCCAAGAATCTCTCATTCTGGGCAATGATATGTTGGGGCAAGCACTTCGTTGCGTTCGCGGCATTGAAGTCACGGAAGACAAGGTCTCCATCGACGTTATGAGACAAGTTTGCCTTGAGGGCCCAGGACACTTCCTTGGGCATCAGCAAACACTTGATTTGATGCAGACGGAATATGTCTATCCCAAAACTGCAGATCGCTTGAGCCCAAAAGAATGGGAAGAAGTCGGTCGGCCTGAACCACTCGCGGAAGCGACCAAGCGCAAACATGAAATTTGGGCCAACGCACCTAAGACCCTGATTGATCGTCAGATCGACAGTGAGATCAGATCAAAATTCAATATCTATGTTTGATCTTTGATGGCATAATCTGGAAGCGCGTCCAGCGCGCTTTTCAATGATTCACCCCATTGATTGGAAATCAATTGATAATAAGGATGCGAAAACTCGATCCGATCTGTATGCCCCTGTTGAAGACTGTCTTTTTGATAAGTCTGCAAATCCAAAGGTAAATCGACAGACAGATTAGCTTTGATGGTGGAATCAAATGAAACCAGCATCAATCGGATTGCTTCTTCAAATGTCATATCCGGATCATGCGCCCGCACGAGGATCGGTTTGCCATATTTGGTTTCACCAATCTGAAAGAATGGCGTATCCTCAGACGCTTCAATGAAATTGCCTTCCGGATAGATCAAAAAGAGCCGTTGTCCACCACCTTTGATCTGACCGCCTAAAATGATTGTCGCGTTAAATGCTGACGAACTTTCCTGACCAGATTGCTCATGGTTGGAAATAACATCGCGCAATACTTCACCGATCAATTGCGCCACTTGAAACATTGAGGGCGCAGCAAGGATTGAAGGTTCACGATCATCGGGTGCTTTGGCACGCTCTTCGAGGAGACTTACAACCGCTTGTGTGGTCGCCAAATTGCCGGCCGTCATGATTGTCAATAGACGCTCACCTGGCACTTCCCAAGTGAACATTTTTTTAAAAATTGAAATATTATCGACGCCAGCATTGGTGCGCGTGTCAGACATAAAGACCAAGCCATGATTTAACCGCATGGCAACACAATAAGTCATGATCCCTCCCGCAAATGATTCGTTCGCAATTTACTGCTGAACTTGCAAAGACACAATCAGATCTTCATTGCCTGATCCCAATCTGAGACCTGTTATAGGCGCGCAATCACGATAATCAAGACCACTGGCCACACGGACATATCTATGATCGGGAGAAATTTGGTTTGAGACATCAAAACCGACCCAGCCAAGCCCAGTGATATAGGCTTCTGCCCAGGCATGGGTGGCATCTTGTTCAATACGGTCATCCATCATGAGATATCCACTGATATAACGCGCGGCAAAACCCATCTTGCGGGCAGCGGATACAAAGATATGACTATGGTCCTGACAAACGCCAGCGCCAGCTTCGATCGCTTGTTCAGCGGTCGTGTTCACAATGGTATTGCCGGTATTATAGCTCACTGCCGCGTGGATCTTCGCTGACAAAGTGTGAAGCTTTGACAATTCATCTGAAAATTCATCACCCACAGATTTGATGATCTTTTTAACACCTGATCCACATTTGGTGAGCTTGGTAGAACGTTGATAGAGCCATAATGGAATATGGGAAATATGCGCGCCAACAATCCCGTTGCGGTCGACGGTCTCAACCTCACCCTCACAGCGAATGATCAACTCTTTTTGATGTGGAAACACTTTAATGAGCTGAACGCGATTGAGGTTATGATCCTCGTATTCTAGTTCTTGATGCCCACCTTCCACGGTGGTTTCCCATCGAATGACCTTTTGCCCATGATAGGGTTTTGGCGTTAAACGAAGTTGTTGAACCCCATAGGGCACGCTTTCGTCATATCGATAAGTTGTTGTGTGAGAAATTGTTAAAAGCATATCAACCTCTCTAACTCGAAAAGCGATAGTCAACTTCGATCTGTTGACCAAGCTGGTTTATGTTTGTGATGAAATTGCCTAAAAATTCATGCAGGCCGTCTTCGATAATTGTATCGATGGTGATTTCAGACAACGAGTCTTTCAGCGTACGAACCAAAGTGTGGCAAGGCAATTCAAGCCCGTAATCTTTTTCAAGATAACCCAAATTGGTCGAAATCTTACCAACGCAAAATCCAAGCGAGCGCGGTAGGCGCTTATCAAGAATGAGGAAATCCGCAATTTCACGCGGGGTTAATTCACCACCAGATATCAGTTTAAACGAATTGAGCGCAGACACCGATCTTAAGATCGTTTCCCATTGCACATTATCAAGCGAAGATCCCACCAGCGAAACGGATGGTAACAGCACATGATATTTTACATCCAAGATACGCGCCGTATTGTCTGCACGTTCGAGAAATGTACCGAGACGTGAGAAATCAAAAATATCGTTACGCAACATCGTGCCGTGCAAAGCACCCCGAACCAAAGCAGATTGCTGGCGGATGAGCCCTAAAATAAGCGGCAATTCCTTCTGGCGAACTGGTCTAGACAACGCTTCGTTCAAGTTCATCCAATTTTCATTCACCGCTTCCCAAACTTCACGCGTCAATGCAGTTCGCACAAGCCGCGCATTGTTGCGCGCTGATTCACTGACCACAATCACACTGGATGGGTTTTTCTTATCCCGCAGCAGAAAATTAATGACAGAATCTGCATCGAACTTGTCATAATGCAGCAAATAGGTTTCCCGCATGCCAGATGTTGTAATGATAGAGGACCATTCATCTTCCGATGTCGCAGTTCTTGTCAACGCAATGCGAAAACCAGCATCTAAAATGCGCGCAGTATTCTCACTACGCTCTAAATATCGGTACATCCAAAACAGACCACCCGCTGTCTTACCTAGCATGACCGACCCCCGAATTTTGTAATAACGCAACCATCGATCAATCCCTCAAAACCCAGGTATCTTTCGTGCCACCACCCTGACTTGAATTCACGACCAAGGAACCTTTTTTCAATGCAACACGGGTTAAACCACCAGGCACAATGTCGATCTTTTTCGGCGATACCAATACAAAAGGCCGCAAATCCACATGGCGCGGCGCTAAACCTTTTTTCGTCAGTATTGGAACCGTCGAGAGGCTCAATGTGGGCTGAGCAATATAATTATCCGGATTGGCCTCAAGCTTTTTGCGGAATGTCGAAATTTCTTTCTTGCTCGCCGCAGGTCCGACCAACATGCCATATCCGCCAGAACCATGAACCTCCTTAACGACAAGCTCATCGAGGTGCTCAAGCACATATTTAAGTGAATCTGGCTCTGAACAACGATAGGTCTCAACATTTTTAAGGATCGCTTTGCGTCCTGTATAAAACTCAACAATCTCGGGCATATAGCTATAGAGAGCTTTATCATCCGCAATGCCGGTGCCCGGCGCATTGGCGATCGTAATTCCGCCAGAACGATAGACATCAAGGATGCCTGGAACCCCAAGCATAGAATCTGGATTGAAATTCAGCGGATCCAAGAAGTCGTCATCAATGCGCCGATAAAGTACATCGATTGCCTTATAACCTTGCGTTGTGCGCATGGCGACACGACCATCTATGATCTGAAGATCATGCCCTTCAACAAGTTCTGCCCCCATTTGATCGGCAATGAAAGAATGCTCGAAATAAGCTGAATTATAAATGCCGGGCGTTAGCACAGCGACAACCGGCTTACCTTCGCATTTCAACGGGGCTGATGCGCGCAGCGATCTGAGCAATCGCTCGGGGTAATCGCTGACCGTACGCACTCTGTTGGATGAAAAGAGTTCGGGGAACATTTGAAGCATCGTTTCCCGATTTTCCAGCATATATGATACACCAGACGGCGTGCGTGCATTGTCTTCCAACACAAAGAAATCATCTTCGCCTGTGCGCACAATATCAACCCCAACAATATGGGTGTAAATATTGCCCGGTGGTGTGAAGCCAATCATCTTAGGCTCAAAGGCTTCGTTATTTGCCACCAAGCTGGTGGGCACAACACCGGCCTTTAAGATTTCTTGACGGTGATAGATATCATGCAAAAATGCATTCAACGCTTGAACACGCTGTTCAATACCTTCCGCAAGCTTTGAAAATTCTCGTGCAGCCAACACCCGCGGCACAATATCAAATGGGATAAGCCGTTCTGTAGCCGCGTCATCACCATACACATTAAAGGTAATGCCGGTTCGCCGGAAAAATATTTCAGCTTCTTCAGTTTTTTTGGTGAGCGCTTTTGGGTCTTCAGAATTAACCCATTCGTGAATAGACTTATATGGATTGCGGGGGTCAACACCCTTTGCAAACATTTCGTCAAAGAAAACTTGATCTTTACTCATATGAAAAGACTACATTTCTAACAATTGATTACAACCCCCAAAACTTATATTTCTCAGCGGATTGTGAAATTTTCAGAATCTCCGTGAACGCTATCAGGTCGATCAAATGCAAAATATGTACACTTGCTCAATAATTCATCAGTTTGGAAAACTAGAGGACGTGATAGAACTTGAGACGAGAGAGTTATCCATTTGCGGACCAAATGACCTTGTGATCCGAATGGAATATGCGCCTATCAATCCATCCGATTTGATTACCATCAGCGGCGCCTATCGTGGCCGTACGCAATTGCCGTTCTTGCCAGGTTTCGAAGGTGTCGGTATCGTTCATCAAGTGGGAGATAATGTATCGCAATTCAAAATTGGCGAGCGCGTCATGCCAATCCGCCAATCGGGCACATGGCAGCAATATCAGATCGCGAGCAGCGAAAATTGTTTCAAGATGGATGATCGTTTGTCGGCACAAGATGCTGCTATGTCTTACATCAACCCAATGACAGCAATCAAAATGGTTGTTGAAATCGCTGAAGTGAAGAAAGCGGATAAAGTTCTGGTCAATGCAGCCAATTCCGAAATTGGCCATATCATCATTGAGCTTTGCCTCAAGATTGGTGCTGATATTACAGCGCTTGCGCGCTCGGATCGTTCGGCAAATGAATTGAGCCAAAAATTTGGCGATCAAGTCACCGTTCAAAACCAAGATCGGTTTCTTTCGGTGAAGAACGTACAAAACTATAATGCGATGTTTGATGCAATTGGCGGACCGGTCGCCGAAGAGTTGGCGTTATCGCTTAAAAATAATGGCATGATCGTACATTACGGGCTTTTGTCCGGTGTGCCGATCAGTCCAAAGCTCAACGAGCAGCGCCCAGATATTCAGCTCAAACTCTATTGGCTTCGAAACTGGGTACACAACGCTCCTTATGAAGATGTGCAAAAGATGTTTGATAAATCAGCTGGATTAATTTTGGATGGCACCATTTCAACACGCGTATTTAAGACACTGCCTTTGGAACATATCAAACACGCAGAAAAAGCGCTGAATGATCCAAACAGATCAGGTAAGGTTTTGCTCAAATTGTAGCACTAACGCTCATCCATCTTTCTGATAAAGAATTTTTCCAGCCAACCCGTTGGCAAGGTCGAAATCAGCCAGATGAAAAACGCCTGATGCCATGGGAATATGATACGACCCTTGTTGCGTCTAAGGCCATGGATTATCTTCCCAGCGGCTTCTTCAACGGGCATGACGGACATATTCTTCGGCGCATTTTGCACCATGGGTGTTTTAACAAAACCAGGACAAACAACGCTCACGCCGACGCCATATTTCGCATATTGCCCACGCAGCGCTTCGCCATAGAGCCTCACCCAAGCTTTGCTGGCAGAATATCCCGCAGGTCGCCCAAAGGTTCGAAATCCTGCAAGCGAACTTAAAACAGCCACCTGCCCACATTGGCGCTCCTTAAGGCGCGGCAGCAATGGTTCAACCATATTTAAAACGCCAAACACATTGATCTCCGTCGTTAAACGAATGAAATCCGTATCCTCATATTGACGCCCAACGCCGGCACTTGCGACTACTAAATCAAATGCGTGTTGGTCATCCAATGAGAGCAGAAGGTCGCTCATCTGTTTATCATCACGCACATCAATGACATGGGAAGACACGGTAGCACCCTTCGCGCGACATTGTTTTGCTACATCATCAAGCCGCTTTTCATCTCGGCCTAATAAACAAAGATGCACACCAGAAGCCGCAAGCTGCAGAGCCATTTCCGCACCAATACCGCTTGATCCACCAGATATCACAATATTTTTAAATTCTAATTGCTGCACGAATTCACCTTCAAAGATTTAAATAATGTGCTGACACCCATGCCGCCCGCTGTTCCCAATGTGGCAAGCGATATCGCCTTGTCTCGGAAATTTTGATCTTTCAACATTTGCGCAAATAACCGAACCACTAATATTGCGCCTGACGCTCCAAATGGATGCCCCAGTGCCAGCGCACCACCATCCAAATTCACGCGCTCCGCTTCAATTCCCAATCCATCGAGCGATGCCAAAACCTGCGACGCAAACGCTTCATTAAACTCGATAAACTGAAGGTCTTTTACGCAAATATTTCGCTGGCGATCAAATAGATAAGTCGTCGAAGCGATGGGGCCAATGCCCAAGTGATTGGGATCAACGCCTCGCGTCGCACCATCGACAAAGGCTATTGCCTTTTCAATCCCAAGATCCTTTGCTTTGGCGAGACTTGTTATAACCACTAGTGCAGCGCCATCGTTAAGTGGACAAGAGTTACCAGCAGTAACTGTCCCACTAGATACAAACTTCGCTGGCAATACCGCAAGCTTTTGCAAATTCGTATCATCCCGCGGGCATTCATCAAGATTGAATAGTTGATCCCCCAACATGGTGGGAACAATTTCATCTGCGAATATCTCTGATCTTTGTGATTGAACCGCACGCTGATGGCTTTGTAAGGCAAATGCATCTTGCCGCTCCCGCGAGATGGAATAGGTTCTCGCAACGTTTTCAGCCGCAACCCCCATATCAGGATCACCAATATTATCTGGTGAAAATCTGGCGCGATCATAGAACTCTAATTCACCACTTGATGCTGAACTTTGCCTCGCGCGTTTTGGTGCAGTGCTGACACTTTCAACACCCCCAGCAACATAGATGTCCCCTGCGCCGGACATGACCATGCGACAGGCAAGGTTGATAGCTTCCAAACCACCACCGCATTGCCGATCCACGGTTAATCCAGGTACATGTAAGTCAAACCCGGCCATAAGTGCTGCCAATCGCGCAATATTGCCGCCACCGCCGGCAGCATTGCCAACAATCACATCATCTATGTCAGAAGCATCGATCTTTGCAGATGAGACAACATTTTTCAAAACGGTTGATAACAGCACTTCCGCGGAAACATTTTTAAACATGCCATTCGCTCGACCAATAGCACTCCGCTTAGCCGAAATGATGACGGGAAGATGCTTATCGTCAATTTTAGAATTGTCGTAACTGGTCATCATTATTTGCTAGCCAATCCATCAATATCTTCTTTGAAATCTTGCCACTTTCCGTCATCGGCCAAGATTGCGCTTCATAAATCAACTTCGGAATAGCATAAGATGGCAGAGATTGGCGACAATGGGCTAACAATTCTGCTTCAACTATATTGGTGCCAGACACTATCGCGACGAGTTTTGATCCCAAATGCGCATCATCCAGCCCTAAAACTGCGGCGTTTTCAACTCCGTCAAAATTCAGCAAAACAGCTTCAACGCTTGAAGGATATATATTATTGCCGCCTGAAATGATCATATCGCCTTCACGGCCTGCTAACGTGAGACGTCCATCTTTATCCAGCGCGCCAATATCGCCGACACTCGCCCAGCCATCTAAGTGAACAAATCCCGCATCATCATATTGTGATACATAACCATCGCAGACGAGATCACTCTTCACCCAAACTGTTCCAGATTGCCCAAGAGGAAGGTCATTCCCCTCCCCATCTCGGATGGTCATTTCAACTCCGGGAAAAGCTTTGCCAACATCGTGCTCGCTTGAAGATTGCCGTTCAGCATATGTTATAAAACCAAGCTCGGACGCACCGTAATATTCGAAGATTTTGACATTGGGTATAAGCTTGCGCGCGCGCATCAATAAAGCGCCATCAAGTTTAGCGCCTGCAGATACTATGGATGTGATTTGATTAAGTTTAATGTTCCGCGTTTCAAGCAACTTACACAAAGCAGACAACATCGTTGGCACTAAAACCAATCGCTTCGCTTCGTGGGTTTTAACAAGTTCGACCAATTGCGCAGCATCAAATTTCTCCATCGAAATAAAATGCGCACCAGCTGTTAGCGTTTCAGCTAAAGCATAAAGCGATAAGCCGTGCGCCAGCGGCCCCGGTGAAATTGTTGTCGTCGTCTCATTCACATCAAACACAGATCTGCTGCGCGCAAAGCTTTTCTGCCAAGACAAACGATTGCGGATAAATGCTTTTGGCTGAGATGTGGTGCCGGATGTGAGCCCGATCAGAAATGGTGTTGTCGCACCATCGTCATTAACAAACTTAATATCATTGGACCTAGCAGCGCCAACCACAGCAAGCTTATGATCAATTTGCTCCAATGACGAATGCGGAAAACACAAATCTGGCTTGATATCATCTAAGACAGAGCGGATCTGAACAGGTTTAAGAGCTGATGATAATAACAGACAGCAATCCTGCCCAAAAGTCGCAGCAAGAAACTGACTGACAAATTGCGAGGAATTTTCTGCGATCACAGCTACCACATTTGCATCAAATGGGTGCTTTTTTTGCCGCATTTCCTGACCCGCAATGCGACAAATCAATTCGTCACGCTCAGCGATTAGATTTTGGAACGAAAAGCTTTCACTTCCAATTGTAACCGCACAGGCGTTTGGTTTTAGATCACACCATTTTTCAATATCTGAATGAAACGGCATGATCTAAAAATTACTTAAGCGCGATTGGGTAAACGCGCCGAACCGCAACGGTCACAAGCATGGCAATAACCGCTTTGACCAAGTCACCAGGGATGAACACAAGCGAGCCAAGATAGACATCAAATATGGATGACCCTGTATTGCGCGCAATCCACAAAATGCCCGGAAGATAAACAACACAAATACCGCCTAAAAAGCAGGCAATGAAAATGATGAAATGCGCACGAATATTGACTTGGCTATCGGAAATAAAGTTCTTCAGGATGAAGCCGATCACATAAGCGCCGAAGAACCAACCTACAAGGAAGCCACCGCTATTGCCGATGAAATGTTCAACGCCGCCGCGCCCACCGGCAAGTAAAGGCAATCCTGCAAGAACCAATACCAAGAAAACGAGAACAGCAAGCGCACCACGCTTAGGTCCCAAAATGCTGCCAGCAAGCATCACGCCAAGTGTTTGCGCTGTAATGGGTGCAGGAATTCCAACCACAGGAATTGCGGGTAATAAACCCAGTGCCGCGATGATAGCCGCAAACAATGCGATAAATACAATATCTTTGGTCGCCAAAGTATTCTCCAATTTTTAAATGGTAATTTAGTTAGTCCAACATTCTTGCATCAATTGCATCCGAGATATCATCGGCGCGTTTAAGCGTTAATACAATTAATGGAACAATGAGAGCGAGAGGGTTTGAATTTAAACCACGAGCTGCTTGAGCTTCTTTGATATCCATACCCAATTTAAAAATCTCCGGTATAAATCGTAAAGTTAACGACAGCGTCAGGCTGACGGTTTTGGGCTTAATAAACGGGATGAATGACAATGGCAACAAGAGGTTCTCAATAAAGGCCATGAAATCCTCAATCCGCGTGGTTACCGTTACGCATGCGGCTATAATGACCAGGCTTGTTAGCCTGAAAAATGTCAGCAAACCAGCGTTGAGATCATTCACAAAAGCGCTAAATATCGAAAATAATAAAACCATAAAAAGCGGAAGCAAAAACATGGCTTTAAGACGCCTAACAGGTACTCTAACATAAACAACCAGCGCTATAGCCGCCGCTAAAATCACTGCCAAAATGCGCAGATCTTCAATTGCATAAAAAAGAATAGAAAACGAAATGAGTAAAAAGAACTTACTCCATGTCGGCATTCTGTGGAGAACTGAGCTCCCTGGAAGATAAAACGATAAATCCATCAGGCCGCCATCTTCTTTTTGTACCATGAAATCGCAGCCTTAGGCGTGTCATCCGCAGCAATTTTTCCCTCATCAAAGACCAGAACCCGATCAAAATCAGAAAGCAGCTCGAGATCATGGGTCACAAGAACCACATATTGCTCCAGCGCCATGATGGTGGATGCAATTGCATTTCGGTTTCGCAGGTCAAGCAACGTGGTGGGTTCATCAAAGACAATCATCTTCGGCTGCATCACGAGCACGGACGACAAAGCGATCATCTGCTTTTCACCGCCTGATAACATATGCACAGAGCGATCTTTTAGATGTAATAACCCAAATCGCGATAATATTTCTTCAACTTTCGCTTTGCGTTGATCTTTAGGAACATTAAGGCCCTTCAGGCCCAGTTCAATATCCTCAGACACAATGGGATAAACAATCTGGTTATCTGGGTTTTGGAATACAAAGCCGACATTTCGGCGAACGTCTTTTACCGCATCAGCAAGATCAAACCCAAGAATTTTTGCGCGTCCATCGGTTGGTGTTAGTAGACCATTTAAAAGCCTGGCAAATGAGCTTTTACCAGAGCCATTCGCACCGATAATCCCGATCCGGTGCTCAGACGCAGTCACATTGATATCATGCAAAACCGGTTGATCATTGCGAACCAAATTCACATTGGAAAAATCCAGTACTGGATTTTTGCTTATTAAAGTCATCTTACAACAATACTTCTAACTTATCGCGTAACGGAGATGCGATTGTCGCCGGCATGCCATTTTTGTCCACATAGACCCAAACTGCATCTTCTTCGACGATGAGGTTTTGCTCATCTTTGCTGTTATCAATCATCTCGCAGTGGAGCGTCATGCTCGTATTTCCAAGCTTCTTCAGCGAAACTTTGATCTCGTAAACACGATTGAAATGGGCGGGCAGATGATAGGTCAACTCAATTTTCTTAATGAAGAATCGGTGTTCGGATGTCATGGGGTTGATATCTGAAACAAACTGATGAGCTTCAATCCAATCAGTGATAGCTTCTTCGAAATAGGACATGTAAGCCGAATTATGAACATGCCCATGCATATCTACATCGCGAAATGGCACTTTCACTTGATAAGTATTCAAGGTGCTAATCCCTTTATAAAAAACCAATAGCTTTTTGTCTGAGGGAGCTATAACGATATAGCTACAACGGGTCCAGTACCTGCGGGCGGGTTACAGCAATTTATGCCGTATGCAGCACCTAAACTCTCCTCTAATACCTGCCATTAATTTCCCATCACTGACATTAATTTAACTAATGCCAATCATTAGAAAATCTAATGATTTTAATTTTCTGATATAAGACTTGCAGTTATCTACGAGCTCGCTAATATAGATCAAAAAAACTTAATATTGGGAAAAAAACACTTAAAACAGGGTTCGGGAGTAGAGTTTGGCATGATCACATCAGGTGACGAGAATGTCGTGGTAGCCAATAATGTCTGGAAAATATTTGGGGATCGCGCCAAAGAGGCATTAGAAGCCATTAGGAAAGATAATCTTTCCAAAGCAGAAGTTTTAGAACAATACGGCGCCGTAGTCGGCGTAAAAGACGTTAGCATCAGCGTAAACAAGGGCGAAGTTTTTTGTATTATGGGGCTATCGGGCTCCGGAAAATCGACCCTTGTACGCCATATCAACCGATTGATTGAGCCCACTCATGGGGAAATTTTGATCAACGGAGTGAATGTCGGAAATCTCAATGCAGAAGATCTCAGAGTTATGCGTGCTGACAAGATCGGCATGGTGTTTCAGAACATGGCATTGCTCCCACATAGAACCGTAAGTGATAACATCGCTTTCTCATTAGAACTGAGAAATGTTGATGCCTTCACCAGAGCACAAGCCGCTGAAAAAGTTATCGAAACAGTGAGTTTGCAAGGTTATGGCGACAGATATCCGTCACAATTATCCGGCGGCATGCAACAGCGTGTTGGTCTAGCGAGAGCGCTTGCTGCCGATCCTGATATTCTATTGATGGATGAGCCATTCTCAGCGCTAGATCCACTTATTCGCCGTGGTTTGCAGGATGAATTCTTAGTGTTGTCCAAGGTAATGAAGAAAACAACTTTGTTCATCACCCACGATTTGGACGAAGCGATCCGCATGGGTTCACGCATTGCTATCATGAAAGACGGTGAGATCGTTCAAATCGGAACACCAGAAGACATTGTGACAAAGCCTGCTGATAAATATGTGGCAGACTTTGTGGCAGGGATTTCTAAGCTGAAGCTGATCTTTGCGCACACAATTATGCAACCCATCGCCAAATATGAAAAAGAAAATGGCAAGCTGAAAGACATGGATGCATGTCCGAAGGCAGATGCGGAAGATGATCTGGACACTTTGGTTGGCCACGCAGTTGGTCAGGACAATCCGGTTGTCATCATGAGTGACGGAAAAGCAGTGGGCATTGTCACCAAAGATGCTCTGTTACGCGGCGTTCAGGGAGAAGCATAAAATGGAAACGGAAAAAGATCTTCTAAAGCCATTTAAAGAATTTGCCGGTCCGAACGGCGAATATTATGGCAACACCTTTTTGAAAATTCAAAAAGACACACTTGGCAAATTTCATATCAATTTTGCAGCTGCTATTGGTAGCTTTATCTGGGCTGCTCTTCGCGGCAACTGGCTCTTGTTCTGGATTGCATTCTTAATTGATCTCGTTGCACTGATCAATTTGTCGCTGATGGCTAAATATTCACAAGCTGCCATCGATAATGCAGAAAAAGACTTCCTCGTCGTCAGATATGAAGGCTGGTCAGCAGATCACCTGCTTGGCGCTATCCTCGTCTTTATTCTCGGACGACTGCTGGTCGGTTGGTTAGCTGATCGCTTTTATTACAACCAATATAACAAGTGGCGTGTGAACCGTTCGGTCAATTCAGGATCGCAATCATCTCGTTTGGTCTTGGTCGCAGTCATCGCAGCTCTGATTGCGCCGCTAATGCTCTATCGTTCCAGCCAGTTTGCACCCGAAGCGCGGACATGTATCAAGCAGGACCGCGCCATTGAAAAAGGTGAAACCGTTCCATTTAAAGATCGTTTCGATTGCGCCATTATTGGTGAATTCCCAACTTTGGTCTGGTTGGATCGTCCGGATGAAATCACTTATCCGCGCGATGAGAATGGCAATCGTTATGTGGAGCGTAAACCAGCGCGCGAAGGGTTACCACCACTTGATCTAAATAAATATGCAGCGCAAGCCATTGATGATAGCATTGGTTATTTGACCGCATTTTATGGCTTCTTCTTTGATGGCATCACAGCCTTCCTAAGAACAATGCTGAACATGATCACAGCGGTCTTTGTTGGCACGCCTTGGATCATCGCTATGGGAGCAATCCTCGCCATATCCTATGTGTTAGCAGGAACACGAATAACCATATTTGTGGGCGCATCGCTTGCCTATCTGGCCCTATTCGGGTTTTGGCAAACCGCGATGGATACGCTCTCGCTCGTGGCTGCATCATCAATTATCTGTGTTGTGTTTGGTCTACCGTTAGGTGTTTGGGTTGGTAAATCCACCCGCGGTCAAAGTATCGTCACACCTATATTGGACATTATGCAGACGATACCGTCATTTGTGTATCTATTACCAGCTGTGGCGTTTTTCTCCATCGGTAAGCCACCAGGCATTCTTGCGACCGTGATTTTCGCGATGCCACCAATGGTGCGTCTCACCGCTCTGGGTCTACGTCATGTGCCGGAAAACACGAAGGAAGCAGCTCTTGCCTTTGGTGCAAACCCAAGACAATTGCTGACAAAAGTTGAGCTTCCTCTCGCATTGCCATCCATCATGGCCGGCGTCAACCAAGTGGTTATGATGAGCCTTTCTATGGTGGTGGTAGCAGCACTGATTGGTGCTGGCGGAATGGGCTTCATTGTGACTGAAGCTCTTGCAAATACTCGTACGGGCGCAGGCGTATTAGCGGGTATCGGAATTGCGCTATTGGCCATGATGGTCGATCGTGTTGTGCAAAAGGCTAATCCAACGGCCGAAAAATAATCGACGTTTTCATCGGCATATATTGCCGGTGATCCAATTAAAATGAGTTACAAGGGAGACAATAATGAAACTCATGAAAACACTTACATTGGCAGCAGCTTTATCTGCTTCTGCTTCAACATTTAGTTACGCAGCAGATGCAAAGGTCGCCATCTCTGACCTTAACTGGACAGGCGCTAAAGCGATCGCTCACGTGATCAAAGCTGTGATCGAAGGTCCACTCGGTTCTGAAGCTGAAATCATCGAAGGTCTATCTGACCAAGCGATTATCGCAGCTGGCATGGACAAAGGTGACGGTTCTGCTGACGTTTGGACAGACATGTGGATGCCAAACCAGCAAGGCCCTTGGGATAAGTTCATTGTTGAAGCAAAAACAGTTGCTCACAACACACCTTACCTTGGTACACAGCAAATGTATGTGCCTGCATATATGTCAGACAAAATCAAAAACTTTGAAGATCTAAATGATCCAGAGCTTGCTGCAATGTTCGATTCTGACGGCAACGGCAAAGGCGAATACTGGGCTGGCGATGCATCTTGGAAGTCAACAAAAATCTGGCAAGTGAAGATGAAAGACTACGGCCTTTCAGAGCTTTGGGAGCCAAACATCATTTCTGATGCGACATTTAAAGCTCAGCTTAAAGCAGCTTACGGCAACCAAAAGCCAATCATGTTCTACTACTGGACACCTGAGTGGATCCACGCTGCTTACGACCTTGCACCATTGGCTGAGCCAGAAGGAACAGAAGGTTGTATCGATCTGAAGCTCGATGGCGAAGATTGGCTCGAAGCTTCTAAAGCTGCATGTAAAACACCTGATGCCGAGATCTTCGTGTCTTACTCAAAATCTTTGGAACAGCGTAACCCAGCAGCTGCTAAGTTCCTAAGCCAAGTTCAGTTTGACCCAGCAACAGTGAACGATTGGATCTTGAAAATTGGTCGTGATGAAATGGACCCACAAGATGTTGCTGAAGAGTGGGTTGCAGCAAACGCAGACATCGTAAATGGTTGGATTAAATAAGCTTTAATCTACTCATTACTTTTGAAACCGTCGGAATGAAAAGTTCCGGCGGTTTTTTTGTACCGCAAATTCTAAAATCGAATAGCGCCATGTCAGATCCGCCTTGTATAATGTTGATATGTCGAATCGAAAATCTCCCGCTTCTGCCATCTTCCAGATCCTGATCCTGTGGTTCATTGGGCTCACGGCAGCGATGCAATTTGCCAAATTCAGCTTAACGTTCAGCGTTTTGCGCGACGCCTATCCAGAAGCTGGTACCAGCCTTGGTCTCATCGTCTCTATTATTGGATTGGTTGGGATCATCTTTGGTCTATGGGCCAGCGCCTTTGTCTCTCGTTTTGGCTTTAAGCGTTTACTGATCTATGCGTTGATTTTAGGAGCGGCCTGTTCGCTTTATCAATCATATCTGCCGGATCTGACGCCTATGCTTATAAGCCGTGTGGTGGAAGGTTTATCCCATCTCGTGATCGTCGTTGCAGCGCCAACCATGATCTCGCGCTTTAGCCCGGAAAAACTCACCGGCGCAACCATGACATTATGGAGCACATTTTTTGGTGTCGCTTTCACCATCACATCCTGGATTGGCCTACCCTTTCAAGAGGCTTATGGCATTGATGCATTTTTGCAAGTTCACGCGGCGGCCATGATCGGTTTAGCTGTCATCGCGTTTTTTGTCATACCTGAATTAGAGATTAAGCAGGCAGCCACACAAAAGCTTAATCTCAAAGACCTTATCAAAACCCACTTTGATGTATACAGCTCACCATATGTGTCCGCACCCGCCTTTGGTTGGTTGTTTTACACGCTCACCTATGTCTCGCTTTTAACGATCTTACCTGATCTCTTCACACCTGAGACAAGCGCTTTTTATCTCGGCCTATTACCCATTGTCAGCATTGGCGCATCGATGTTTTGCGGCGTATTTTTGCTAACAAAATTTCATGCAGTTTCTGTCGCGATATTTGGCTTTATTGGCGCAGCTATATCGATCGGCTTTTTAATAACGGGTATTGAAATTGAACTCGTCGCAATATCCATTTTCATTATGCTCGGCGTAATTCAAAGCGCAAACTTCGCATCCATTCCAGCGCTCAATAAAGACGTGAAAGATCTCGCCAATGCCAATGGCGCGGTGGCACAAATGGGCAATTTGGGAAATACGACCGGTACGCCAATCTTGCTTTCGGTCTTGGTCTTTACCGGCTTAAACGGGCTTATTTTATTGATCACGCTGACTTACATGTGCGGCGCGCTGGCTCATTTTCTGCTGGCGAAAAAACGCGCCTCAATGCAGTAGGCCATTTACTCAGAAAGCGCCATCAAAGCATAGGTCACTTGCGCTGCGGTAAAGTTCCAGCCTTGCATGTCTTCAATGGGTGCCAGTTCAACCACGTCTATGCCCACAAGGTTTCGACCTTTCAGAGCGCTCTTAACAATGTGGATAGATTGATAATAGGAAAGCCCACCAGGCACGGGAGTACCCGTTGCTGGCATTTCCGATGGATCCAAGCCATCAAGGTCATAAGAAACGTAAATATCCTCTGGGAAATCGTCTGGTAACGTGACTTCGTTGATATTGCCAAGAAACAGCTCTTCTGCATCGATGAAGTACACATTGAGCTCAGCTCGGCGGTCAACTTCCTCTTGGCAAAGGGCGCGAACACCAAACTGTGCCAGACGCGTTCCTTCGTCACCAAGTAATTGCATCACCGACGCATGAGAATGTTTCTCGTTCTGATAAGCTTTTCGTAAATCTGCATGGGCATCAATTTGCACAATACCAATATTTCTTCCCAATGCGCGCTCGATACCTTTGACAGCACCAAAGGTCAAACTATGTTCACCACCGAGTGTGACAGGAATTTTACCTGTATCAACCGCTGCATAAGTGCGCTCTGCCAATCGCTCCATGACATCCGGCAAAGGACCGGAACAATTAACGCTCGTCTCTGTGAAGACACCCTCCTGGCACGGTTCAATCCCAAAACATAAACGTTCGAGCTGATCGCTTGCTTCTAAAATAGCCGAAGGCCCCTTGCTGGTGCCGCTCCCATACGAAACTGTGCGTTCCAACGGCATGGGAATAACGCGAAACTTAGCCCGCGCTTCATCACGCTCTAGATCGGTTAGCTCACTATCTAAGAAACAATTCGTCATTTACGAAATCCGCATTAAAAAATCATCATAGGAGAATTCACGAACCATCTTTAATTCATTGGTTTTCGAATTCCAAAGCGCAATGGCAGGCAATGGCACACCATTGAAAGTGTTGGTTTTGACAAAGGAGTAATGTGCCTGATCCAAAAACGCGATGCGATCACCAATCTTAGGTTCATTCTCAAAGCAATAATCGCCGATCACATCACCTGCCAAACATGAGGGCCCGCCCAAGCGATGGGGTTCACCTTGATCCACTTCGCCCAACATTTGTGGTCGATAAGGCGCTTCAATCACATCCGGCATATGACATGTCGCAGAAATATCTGTGATCGCCAATTTCATCTCATTTTCCGGCAGATCCAGAATTTCACCAACCAAAATACCGGCATCAAGCGCAACCGCTTCACCTGGCTCTAGATAGATCTCGAGCCCGATTTCGGCGCGAATATTTTTGATAAATTTGATCAAGCCTTCACGATCATAATCAGACCGTGTGATATGATGACCACCACCAAAATTCAGCCATTTCAAATTCGGAAGATAACGCTCGATCTTGGGTTTCACGGCTTCCCATGTGCGTTCAAGTGGCGAAAATTCCTGTTCGCATAAAGTATGAAAATGCAATCCATCTACATGTTGCATGAACTCATCATTTAACGTTGATACTGGCGTACCAAGGCGTGAAAATGGTGCACATGGATCATATTTGGCAACCAAGCCTTCCGAATGTTCAGGATTAATCCGCAAACCAATATGGATATCCTTCCCGCTCTCTTTGACCACGGGTAAAAAACGCTCAAGCTGCGCAGGTGAATTAAAAATCAGATGATCGCTGAGCTCAATAATCTCAGGCATATCTTCCAACTTATAACCCGCGCAATAGGTGGCGAGTTCACCGCCATAATGTTGACGCGCCAGCCGTGCTTCAAACAGACCTGATGAACAGGTACCTGATAAATATTGGTGAATGAGGGGCGCAACCGCTGGCAGCGAAAATGCCTTAAGAGCTGAAAGAATTTTCGCACCCGATTGATCAGCAATATCTTTCAGCACGATCAGATTATTTTCAATCGCAGCTTCATCAATCACAAAACATGGTGATGGCACGCGGTTCAGATCAAAACGCACGAAATCGCCCGGTCCCCCCGATTGCGTTTCCATCATGACCTGATCATCAGCCATTTGTTGAACCTAAAAATCTACAGGGCCATCAAGCTCATGAACTTGCCACGGCAATCCATGTGCGTTGAGCATATCCATATAATCATCTGGATCGAGCTGTTCAGTGTTCCACACTCCTGCTTCGGCCCAATTGCCTTTTAGGATCTGCGCAGCGCCGATCATGGCAGGCACACCTGTTGTATAGGCGACCGCTTGTGAACCGACTTCCGCATAACATTCTTCATGATCGCAAATATTATAGATGTAATAACTCTTTTCAGCCCCATCTTTAGAGCCAGTAACAATATCGCCGATGCAGGTTTTACCCTTGGTGAGCTCACCCAAATCACTAGGATCTGGCAATACCGTTTTCAAGAATTGCAGCGGGATGATTTCCACACCTTCATGCATCACCGGTTCAATGCCTGTCATACCGACATTTTGTAGCACGGTAACGTGATTGATATAAGCATCGCCGAAGGTCATCCAAAAGCGCGCACGCTCGACTTCAGGAAAATGTGTTTTAATGCTCTCAAGTTCCTCATGATACATGAGATACATGTTTTTCTCACCAACACTTGGGAAATCAAACGCCACTTTTTGTGACATGGCAGGTGTTGTTACCCAAGCCCCATTTTCCCAGTGACGTGCTGGCGCTGTAACTTCGCGAATATTGATTTCAGGATTGAAATTTGTGGCAAATGGCTTGCCATTATCACCACCATTACAATCCAAGATATCGATCTGGCGAATGCCATCTAATTTATGCTTACGCAGCCATGTTGCAAAAACGCTTGTAACGCCCGGATCAAAGCCCGAACCTAAGATCGCTGTCAAACCAGCCTCTTTAAAGCGGTCCTGATAGGCCCACTGCCAGGAATACTCAAATTCAGCCTTTTCCGGCGGCTCATAATTGGCCGTGTCCATGTAATTAATGCCCGCTTCAAGGCATGCATCCATGAGGGCCAAATCTTGATATGGCAACGCCAAATTGACCAAAAGCTCAGCCCCAGTTTCTTTGATCAAGTTCACCGTAGCCGCAACATCCATAGCATCCAATTCAGCAGTTTTAATCTCAACGCCTAAGCGTTCCTTTACCGCGGAAGCAATTTCATCACATTTAAATTTCCGGCGACTAGCAAGTGTAATATCGCTAAAAATATCAGTATTCATCGCCATTTTATGTACAGCAACTGAACCAACCCCACCGGCACCAACAACGAGCACTTTACCCATGGATATTCCCTTTCAATTGGATGAATTTAATGCGTTTCCACGCCTTCAAAATAGGTGTAACCGTTCATGGCTTCCTTGTAAATCGCCATCATAGTCCTGCGATCTTTAACGCCAATTTTGCCATCACTCACGGCTTGTTCAAGTATTTCTTTAAAGGCATCAACGCAGTCTTTTGGATCATATTCCACATAAGACAGAACATCGTAGATCGTATCGCCCTCAACCTCATTTAAGAGTTTAAAGCCGCCCTTATCATCAAAATCGATGGTCACAACATTGGTATCGCCAAACAAGTTATGCAGATCGCCAAGTGTCTCCTGATATGCACCAATAAAGAAAACGCCAAGATAATAATTCTCACCATGTCGCAAAGCATGAACTGGCAAAGATGTAGCATCACCATCTTCGGTGACAAAACGATCGATCTTTCCGTCAGAATCACAGGTTATATCGGACAAAATCGCATGGCGCGTTGGCTTTTCATTGAGCCGCTGCAACGGCACAATCGGATGTAGTTGATCGATCGCCCACACATCCGGCAATGATTGGAAAAGCGAGAAATTACAATGATAGATATCCACCATCTGATTGAGCTTATCTTCCATGCCTTCAGGCGGGGAATCCTCACTATCAACAATGCCTTTGATCAAGGAGCAAACATGCAAATAGATCTTTTCGGCGCGTGCCATTTCGCGAATTGAGATATTTCCGAAACTAAACAACGTGCGCAGCTCATCTCGATAATAGCGCGCATCGTTAAAACACTCTTGTACGCGATCAATCGAAAGATAATCTTTCACTGCCATGAGGTCGGTAATTAAATGATGATCGCCAGGCTCGGTGTCGGGCATATCATCCTTTTGATAGGCGGTCGCTTCTAATACACTGAACACTAAGAACGATGAATGCGCCACAACTGCGCGACCGCTTTCCGTTACAATGGTCGGGTGCGGCAAGTCAGCTTCTTCCATCGCATAACCCACAGATTCAACGATATTCGAGCAATATTCGGACATGGTGTAATTCACCGAATTGACCGCATCACTTTTCTGTCCGGTATAATCAATGCCCAAGCCGCCACCCAGGTCTAAGTAAGATAGAGGCACCCCTTCTCCGCACAGCGAGGTAAAGACACGGCAAGCTTCAGAGACGGCGCGTCTTACATCATTGACATTGGGAATTTGCGAACCCAGATGCGAATGCTGCAGCACCAAACAATCCAGCAGATCAGCATCTTTCAACCGATCCACCACATCAATAATCTGATTGATGCTTAACCCAAATGTTGAACGATCGCCTGAACTTTCCGCCCATTTGCCGCTCACCCGATGATTTAGCTTAATGCGCACACCCAAAAGCGGTTTTAATCCAAGCTCCTGCGCAGTTTCGATCACCAGATCTAGTTCGGAGACGCTTTCAAGCACGATAACAACGTTAAATCCTATCTGCTGTGCCCGGATCGCCAATTCGATAAATTCTTTATCTTTCACACCATTACAAATGATCAAAGCATCAGGCGACAGCTTTTGGCTGAGCGCAATCACCAATTCAGGTTTTGACCCTGCCTCCAAACCATAGTGATAGGGCCGACCATATTCCGTGATCCGATCAATCACCTGCGCCTGTTGATTGACCTTGATGGGGAACACACCGCGATAGGCACCTTGGTAATTATAGCTTTTGATCGCATCTGCAAAACACTGATTTAAATGATCAATTGAGTGCTTTAGATATGACGCTACGCGGATCAGAACTGGCGTTTGAATACCGCGCGCTTCCAAATTTGAAACAATTGATGGCAGGCTAAGTGGTGCAGCATCTGGATTAACAGGATTTAGCAGCGCTAATTCGCCATTATCTTGCTCACAAACAAACCCATCCCCCCAACGCTCTACGCCATAAATGTCTGCCAATATTGTTCCAACCTTTTAATATCGCATGATAAATTCGTGCAGATCGGTAAATCGGATTATGGAAGAATTATCAAGATAAATCTTCATCACAGATCTATAGTTTTGTTATCTTGTGGATCGCGTCATCACGATCAAAAATATCTGGCACCAAATCTAATCCCAGCCCTGGCCGGTCAGACACTGTAATCATACCATTTTCAACACTAGGCAGATGATCGACGAATTCCTGGTACCAATTGTAATAAAAACCCCGCGCGATTTCTTGTTCACGCACATTCTTTAAGCTCAACGCCATATGGGTTGATACGGCAAGTGTCACAGGTCCCGAACAATCGTGAAAGGCAATCGGTCGCGAGCGCGCTTCCGCAAGTGCTGCAACTTTGCGCGCTGGCGTAACCCCACCTGCCCAGGTGATGTCCATAATGGGCGTTCCAACATTACCGTCATCAATCAAGGACTTAAACTGTCCAAGGCTAGCAAGTGTTTCACCCCCAGCTAATGGCGCTTTGGTATATGATGCTAGCTCTCTCACCTCATGTGTCCGATCCATCCAAACCGGATCTTCAATCCAATCCATGTCGAGTGGTTCAAGCGCAGCTGCAATCTTTTTCGCAGCATTTAAACTCCAAATGCCGTGAAGTTCCGCTTTTAGCCGCATCTTATCCCCATGCGCTTTGCGGATCTTTTCAAAAGGTTCTATGCCTTTTTTTAGGTCCTCGGTTGAGATATCAACCCCATCAACGGCGCCCTTGGCCAGATCTAATGGCCAAATTTTCATCGAGGATATGCCCATCTCAAGCAAAGACGAAGCCAAATCCTCAGGATGCTCCAGGAATCCGTTTAGATCATCATATAATATCTTATTCTGCTGATCATCTTGTGTACCAAAGTTATCCGGCCTTACCGCAGATGTTTTCGACACATAATTGGGCCCCGCGCAGGTGTTATAAACTTGGATCTCATTGCGCACCCGACCACCTAACACATCACACAAAGGCATGTTTGCGCGTTTGCCTGCAATATCCCATAAAGCAACATCAACAGCAGCTAATGCCCTTACTTCGGCACCGCCACCCGTAAACCCCACATATGGCTGCATCTTCATGTTGAGATATTCAATGCGAGACGGATCCTGACCCAGTATGATCGGCGCTATCCGATCATGAATATCAGCTTCACTTGCTGCTGCACCAAAATAAGTCTCACCCAAACCATGCACGCCATCTGAGGTATGAACCCGCACCCATAATAGATTTGGATGTTCATCTAGGCGGAGCGTTTCAAGGGCTGTTATCTTCAATTGAGTCTCTTCTTTGTCACATTTAACTTACATTCAGACTGAAGAGATTATCGTGCTAAGTCAATCAGCTTTTCTTAGACTTTTGGCAGAATATTTCGCTCGCAAAACTGAACAACAACACCTGGCAATAAAATTTTCATTTGCCCGTTTTTGCAAAGATGTGCACTCTTATAGTAGAATACCAGAAATTCCCGTGATCCATTCAGTTAAGCATCATATAATCAAAACCAACATTGTTGGAGGTAGCTTTGCAGTTCACATTAATGATCGAAAAAAACAGAACCAAAGATCTGCTCAATTATGAGCGCTTGATCGAATTGCAAACAGGCCTTTTCCAAAAAGACGAAGCTGGTGTACGTCTTAGTCCGGTAAAATTATCGCCACTTAAAACTTTTTTGTTCAACTTCGGCATTCCAAAATCAACACGGTCGTTGTTTAACCCGGATGGCCGACAATCCCGTAAATAATCCATAGATCATTGCATGATTAGCGGTAATTGCTTTCATCAAACGCAAAAGTATCAGGCACATCACCAACAATGCAAATCTTTGCAGTTGATCTGAACATTTGGTTTAATTTAACTCTATCAGCCGACGATGTCCGGCTTATTTTAATATTTCGATTTGGTGCCAGGAATTATAAAATAATTAACAAATGGCTTCATGAGCATTGGAAGCAAATATATCGGGAACTGACCGAGAGCGAACCATAACCAGGTAAACTCAGGCAAGCGGCCTCCGAAGGCAGCAACCATCAGGCCCATATTGCGTGTACCGCAAGTATGAGCAATGGCATATGCATCCTCCCGCCCCATTGGGAGAAAAAAGAAAAACGTGAGCACAATCTGACCTAACGCAACCACGAAAGTAAGACCAACTACCCCCAAAGTGACAAGTGGTCTGTCGGATATGCTTTCAGCGACACCATCCATCGCTGCGATAGCAAAGCTCAATAATAGGATTACATTCAATCCTGAAATCATATCAGAACTGCGTTCTAGCCGTTCAGCACCCGCCACTTTCCTTATGCAGATCGCAATAATCAGGGCGCCAACCAAGAGTACTGATAATTTACTAGCAAGTCCGGCTACACTCAAAGGAAGCGATGGCCCAAGCATCAACTGCCCCAAAAAAGTTGCGGTGACAGGTGTAACCAATAAAGCAGCTACAGATATAGCTAAACTTAGCGCTCCATTGAGGCCAAGCATATACAAAAAAGCAGGAGCGGCCAACACGGGTGGAGCTGCGGTGGCAATGTAGATTGCCAACATAATATCCTCCTCCCAAGTAACTGGTGCCAAATAATTCAAAATAACAAACGAGGAGAATGGCAATCCGATCATCATCCAAGCCAAAACCCCAAGCAAAAAACCCGGTCGTCCTAATCGGGCTTTGATGGCGGCATGGTCAACCTTTAAAAATGCCAGCGTGAGCAAGAGTAAGACCGCAAGTGTGAGATAGGGACGCAAGTAAGACGAAAGACTTGGAAGCGCGGCGCCGATAAAGATACTTATCGCAAGCGCTGTCGTTCCATGTCGTCCAACATATCCCAAAACTGAAGTAAAAACTGTAGCAGTCAAACTCTATTCTCCTGAATAGTCCGATCTATTTGATAGAGTGATGGTTAAACGATTACAGCAACACCAAACATTGCCTTAACAGGCAAACATCCAATGGAATTAAATTAGGTAGGCTTATCTATTATAGATTGGTTTGCCGCAGTGATTAAAATTCGACGACTTTCCCTGTTCGCATACTTTCCTCGGCTGCTAAACCCATCATAACAGACCGCATACCGTCTTGAACAGAAACATCCGGCGTGCCGTCATTTCGGATCATATCAACAAACTTCCGGTGCTGATAGTAAGTCGCGCCATGATGATCGCCTGCAGCAAGAAGTGAAATATCAACCGGAATAGTTTTACATCGTTCGGTTTTAGAAAAACGATCCGCGATCGCTATTTTACCTTGTCGAGGTTCTTGGTTTTGATTAAAACGCGTGGGTCCTGGAATGAATGCTTCTATCCTGCCACGGTCCCCCGTCGCGGATAAAATTTCTTGCCAATATGCACCTTCGGAAAACAAGCACAAATCAAGAGATGCTCGAATTCCATTATCAAAATTGACTATCACATAGGCATTATCAATCAATTCAGACGAATTATGTTTATCAGTATCCGTAAGGTGATTTACATCCCGACCACCGGATGCATAAATTTGGGTCGGTTCAGCACTTGCTACCAAGCACATCAAATCCAAATGATGGCAACACTTTTCTACCATTGTTCCACCGGTGTTGGAGTTAGTGAGATTCCAACCTTTGTTGAGTAAGGGGTAGCGGTGTTCACGGATAGAGAACATCTTCAAATTCCCAACGGTGTCCGCTTCTATCTCCTGACGCAATCTATGGACTGGCGGCATATAGCGATACTCCATACCAACCCAAACTTTAGAAGATTTATTAGATATATTTTGCAAAATCTCATTGCAGTCCGAGATATTAGTTGCCAAAGGTTTTTCGACCAAGATTGGAATTCCCGAATCCATAATCTCAAACAACAAATCAAAATGGGTGTGGTTTGGAGTTGCAATTACCAACGCGTCTACCTGGCCACATGCTATTAAATCACGATGATTAGTATATGACTTACAACCCTCTCCAACCATAATTCGAGTAGATTCCCGAATTTCCGCACTATGGTCTGTGACTGCTGTAATTTCTGCATCCGGCAACAGTTGAATATTACGAACATGCTCCAGTCCCATCATACCGGACCCGATAATTCCATATCTTATCTTTGTTGTTTGACGAGACACTACACAAATCCCTTTACTCAGCTAATTACGACCTACAATGCCATAAAATGGGTTTGTTCCCACCAAACAAAACCATGAGTTGTAAATATAGTATACGTATATCGTATTACATTTACAACCCATGATTAATATTATCTAGAGATTTCACTTAACTAAACTTTTAAGATGCATAACTACACGATGCATTATTCGGACTGGGAACATTCTGCGCTTTAAATCAATAAGCTCCAAACACAAAAAAAGCCCCGCATTTTTGCGAGGCTTGTTTTTAGCGCACTCGACGTTTTTTCGTTGCGAAGGACGTCTGTTGCTTATTCTGTATTTTTGCTTTGCAAAAATGCTTTGGTTGCGGGAGTAGGATTTGAACCTACGACCTTCAGGTTATGAGCCTGACGAGCTACCGGGCTGCTCCATCCCGCGCCAGCTATGTTTGCTTTAGCAAACATGCGTCGCACAAACAGACAATTTGCGTTAGCAAATGTCGAGTTGTGCAAGAACTTCTAGCACCACATCTCTTATTGAGACGTGTTTTTAAACTCGTCCCAAAGTTTTGGACAAGATTGTCTTTTTGTCTTTGGGAATGAGGATATTATTTATTGTTGAGAATATTATATGCGTTTAGCAGACCTGGCAGCGAC
>JAEPMD010000040.1 GCA_017644105.1 Rhizobiaceae bacterium
CCGGTGGCAGCTTAATAAGGGTCAGAACGCACTTATAAAACAGATCAAAACTGTTCAGAAAAACCGAACCACTTCTAACAAATTTTAGCTTTTATTTTCACAGCTGCGTAATAGCTGGTTGGTAGTTTGCGTTCGTCAGGGCGTAAAATGTGCATTTCGGTTCTCAAATTTGATTTGAGTGACTTCACCTCTTTCCACGCCATCAAAGAAAACTAAGTTTTGTTCGGGCAAAAACAGTGAAAAAAAATCCCCACATTAGGATGGTAATGCGGTTTGCATGCACATTCTCTGTTATTGCGCTGTTCGCCACGTCAGCAGACCGGCAACGTGATTGGAATTTGCTCAAGCAAACCCAAACACTGGCTTCCCAGCAAAGATCTGATTTTCAACTTGATCAAATAATCACGGGATCATTGCGTGGTTCAAGTGTTGTCCACCCCGTATCAAAAGCACAAATCTTACGTCTTGCAAATGCCAAAATATCTTCATCCAGACATTACAGCCAAGAGCAGTTGGGCGAAAAAATACAGGAGCTGCATGAACTTGGAGCTTTAGAAGCAAAATGCTTTCGGACAAAAGCCTATCCGGTAAAAAAAACGCGCGCAGGGGATTGGCAAAAGATAAATTATCCGCTGGTAAATCAATATATTGATGCTGGGTCTCCAGATAGCTTGCCTATGTCGCGCGAGAAAATCATGGCAGATATCTGGCTTGTGCGCGAAGCTGCTTTACAAGATGAAGGGACGCCACAAAGGTTCCGTACATTTGGGCTTTATTTGCTTCAGGTGCAAGACACGCTTGTGAATGCGCATCGTTACTTTGGTGATGATGGGTTTAAATGGGCGCAAAAATTGGTGAGAACTAAATATGATGATGAGCTGGCTGAACATATTAGCCAGATCATACCCTCAAAATTTTATACCCATCGTTTAAATCAGAATATGAAACTGTTTTCTCAAAGTCGAAGTGACTTTATCCCATGTTCTGTTCGCGCGCGAATACTATTGATGGGTGAGGAAACAAGTTCGTAAGACATCACAAATCAAGGCTGAGTAATGAAATATTTACTGTAATTTATTATGAAGAATGAGCCGCGAGATATCAGCAAATTCTTCTCATGCGGCGAATTTGGGCGCAGATTTCGTTCTAAAACAATTTGAACCAACAATATCAGGTCATTATGTTTCGATTTGACAAAATTATGGATCTCGCAAAGCGGTACAGAGGATTGGTTCTTGTGCTGTTTGCGATCTGTTTGTTGGGTGGGCAAATCGCCACGATGAGTTTACTGGTCGAAGAGGATGACGATCAAATAAAGGACGCTTTTCGATTTGATATCCCCGGCTTGATGGATCCCGAATTTGGTACAGTTGACGTCGAGGTGTTGGAAGCTCTCGAAAAAGCAGCGAAGGAAGAACAGGCTCAAAGAGAAGCTGAAGCTGAGCGAAAAGCTGCTGAAAAGGCCAATGCGAGGTTAATGGCTAAATCTGATAATCAACAAGCAGAGAATGGCCAAAACAATGAAGAAGCCGAGCATCCTTTGAAGAAAAAAATCGCCGACTTGAGTTCTTCAAACCCGTTAAATGCGAAATGTTTTGGAACAGCCGCTTATGTCTCTCAAGGCGATTTATCTGATGGTTTTAAAAGCATTCGTGGAGGCGTCGTTCAAAAGCTCGTAGAGGAACGAGATTTTTCTGATGATCTCACGTCTCCAGAAAGTATTGTCGCGCGGATGTGGCTAGCACGTGAACGCGCGTTGAACGCGGAAGGTGGGCAAACACATCTATCGGCTTTGGGAAATTACATAATTGCGGCACAACGCACCTTGAAAGACGCACATCAATATTATGGGGAAGACGGTTTAAATTGGGCTAAAACGCTGTTGCAGACGAAAGCCGATAAGCGCGTCCAGCAGCAAATAAAATTGCGTGTTCCAACAAAACGCTACTCACGCAAACTCAATCAAAAAATGCAGCTTCTTTTGGATCACCCAAATGATTTTATTCCCTGCACGGTTCGAGCAGAGAAAGATTTTGGTGGCCAAATGTCCGCCAATTTATCGCAATGATCTCTCATCATCGCCAAACTTGATTTAGATCGCTAATTCCATCACGATATCGTCCATCACATAGCCGCCACCTATATCGGTCAGAGCTGTCCCAGTTTGTTGGAAACCCATTTTTTCATAAGCTGCAATGGAATGCGTGTTATTTTTGTTCACGGTCAAGCGTATACAATTGAGATCAAGATCGTCAGCTAAATCAACGAGATAAGCTATTGCCATGCGGCCAATACCGCGACTACGTTCAGACGATAAGATATAGAGTTTAGACAATTGTAAAACGCCGTCACCTTCATCTTTATGCGGCTGAACGCCCATATATCCAATCGCTCGACCTTGATGTTTTATGAGGAAATAAAGATGGTTTTGATTTTCGATTTCGTCTTCGATGACGTCTTTTGAATGGAAGTTTTCCAGCATATAGCTGACTTGGTCGGTACCGATCATCGGTGCATAATGTTCATGCCAAATCGCATTGGCGAGTTTAACAATTGTCTTAATATCACCTTGAGAATGAACAGGTTCAATCATCTATGCGCGCACCTTTAAACTGACTCATTTTGTAAGTTTACACTGCAAATGTGACGAGTACAAACTATTCATTTCCTCCAATTTTGGATTGTATATCAATGGGAGGCCAATTTTTGATATAGGCCCAATAAGAAGTTGCAAAAATTATTGTTAAGACTGCGAATACGCTGAGAATTTCTATTTCTACAAAAGCAATAGCCTGAGCGGGAATGTCGGCGAAACCAAACACTCCGAGTACGAAAATAATCTGAGAGATCAACGCAATCACAAATATTTTGATAATCGTCGTGACCTTGGAAATAATCATAATTATCGCAAAGATTGGCGTCACAACCAAAAGATAAAGAATAAGGAATAAACCAGCGTAAGCCGCCCCGTTGTCAACAATTGCTTCCACGAATATGCTCAGCAAATATATGCTATAAATAATGGTAGGTCCGAGCAGAAATGCACAAATACGCTGCGGCCAATGAACGATTTCCACCTCGCGCCAAAGTTTGAATTTGAGTATGACTAAAATTGCAAGAGCGATAAAAAACGGTGCAAAATTGCTCATTAAGTTGAGTTCCATGGCGATCCTCAATCACATGCAGCTGTGACGATGATCTCTACAAGAAGCTCTGGTCTGGCAAGTTTCGCTTCCCCGCAGGCACGAGCAGGGGCGTGACCTTCTGGTACCCACGCATCCCAGACCTCGTTCATCTCGGCAAAATATTTCATATCAGATACCCAAATTATCGCTTGGAGAATTCTATCTCTTGAGGAGCCCGCTTGCGCAAGTAACGCATCAACTTTGTCAAGCATGTCGCGGGTCTGTTGTGCTGCTGAAACTTGCTCACCCGCTTGCACATTGCCCACTTGGCCACAAAGGTAAGCAACACCGTTATGTTTGACGATTTTGCTCATTCGTGTACCGGTTTCAATGCGGGTGATATCGGCTTGGGAGAGTTCTTGCATTTGGATTCCGCTCATTGGTTGGAGTGAATGCCAAACTATAGTTTTGAGCGTAAGCTTGCAATTAAATTCCCTGATATAAGTTCGTTATCAAAAACCAGGTTTAACAGGTGGTTGAGTTTTCTATCGCCATTTTATTGAGCACCCCATCGATGGCTGTTGTTCGCGAGGGCCTTGCCCCGTCTCAGCAATTTGCATCATAGCATTAAAGAGCTCACGTGTTCTGGCCTCGGTTGAACCATTCATGCGTACATCATCCAATCGTCCACGATATTGCAGTTCACCTTTTTTATTAAAGCCAAAGAATTCTGGCGTGCAAACGGCATTATATGCTTTGCCGACTTCTTGTGTCTCATCCACAAGATAAGGAAAATTAAACCCATAATGCGCTGAGAACGTCTTCATATTTTCAGGGCTATCTGCAGAATAATTCTGATAATCATTTGACATAATCGCCAAGACTTTGTCCCCATTTGCTATAAGTTCATCGGTATCGTGTTTCAAACGCTCAGCAATGGCTTGCACATAGGGGCAATGATTACAGATAAAGGCGATCAATAAACCTTTGTCACCCAATTGCTCAGACAAAGTATATTGCTGACCATCAGGATCAGCCAGACTAAATTCTGGGGCATTCCAGCCGAAATCGCATAGGGGAGTATCAAGTAACATAAGGTGCCTTTCGAAATTGCTGTTCCATTAGATTTAGCGCAATCTCGGCCGGTTGCAATATTTAGGTTTAAAACAAAAACCCACCCATGATCTTCGCCGGAGTGAGGGAGTGCCGCAGGGTGAACGGCCGGAGAAAGGCGAGATCAGGGTGGGTAATCTTAAACGATCAATCTTCGCTTTGACGTTCAGAAGTCTCGATTGGGAGAGATCAAGACTTCTGTGGAGGTCACGCAAAAGCGTAGCCATAGATCGAGTTGAATTAACCGAGTGTACGGAATTCAGTTGGTGACAATTTACCGTTGCCATCAGCATCAGCAGCGTTGAAGTCTGCACGATCGTATGCACCAGTTTTACCACGTAGTTCGTCGTAAGAAATGAAACCGTCACCAGCGTTGTAGCTTGAGAATTCGCTAGACTGACCAGCATCTGAGTCAACCTGACCGAAAGAAAGTGCAGACGCGCCAGAAACAGCCATTAAAGATACAGTTGCAAGAGCAATAAGAGTTTTCATAATTTTAGTCCTTTTAGAATGGTGCAAATTTGTTTGTGGAGCACCGTAATGTTTCATTTAGTTTGTTTTCATCGAAGCGCTTGAGAGCTTTTGTGGAAACCCGTGTTCGTTTCGATGAGCTCAATGTAGGTGGAAAAAACGAGAAAACAAATTAACATCTGTACACGCATGCGTGAGGTTCCGTGTAATTGGAATGCAACGGGCGTGATGGGGTGGCTCCAAACCCTTTAAAAACCTGGGCAAACTGCAGGAGATCATTCACGGACCCGCTCGCAAAAAAAGTTCAAACTTTTTTTCTTGAACCAATTTTCGTGTCCATTTTATTATTGAAATCCGCTTCAAACAGACCTTTCGTGAGTAAATGTGAGTGTTATGATAAGAAAAATATCGAAAAATCTCATAAGAAATCGCACCGGCAGATTGAGTATAGAATTCGTGATCCCCCTGATTTTCTGATATTCAAAACCAATTTCGGCAGATATAGTCGCCATATTTGATGCGGGAGTGGAATGCTATGACTATCGAAACCAATATGCGTGCGGTTGTTTTGACGAGCCATGGCGATTTCGACAAACTTGTATATCGCGATGATTTTCCAGTGCCGGAATTGACCCGTAACGATGTGCTTATTCGTGTCAGCGCTGCAGGCGTGAACAACACCGATATTAACACCCGCAATGCGTGGTATTCGAAAGGCGACAGTGACAGCGATGATGCATCTTGGGCTGGAGGGGCGCTGAAGTTTCCTCATATCCAAGGTGCCGATGCATGCGGGACCATTGTGGCCGTTGGGTCGGATGGGAATGAGGCGCGCATTGGTGAACGTGTTTTAGTCGAACCTTGTTTTCATGAGTTTGATAGCGAGCCGTTGGATGGGGCCTATTATTATGGTTCAGAGACACTTGGTGCTTTTGCGCAATATACGCGTGTTCCTTCCCGATACGCTCATAAAATTGAGAGCACATTGAGCGACATTGAATTAGCATCTTTTCCATGCTCGTATTCAACCTATGAAAATATGCTGACGCGCGCTGGTGTCACCGAAAGAGATATTGTCTTGATAACTGGTGCCTCAGGTGGAGTTGGTTCAGCCAGCATCCAATTGGCCAAGGCAAGAGGCGCAAAAGTTATCGCTGTGACCAGTCCGTCTAAAGAGGAAGAACTTCGCGCTTTGGGCGCTGATGTAATTGTTCATCGGGACGCCGACTTTAAGCAAGAATTAGGTGAGAATTCAGTTGATGTCGTCATTGATCTTGTTGCGGGCCCAAAATGGCCGATCCTACTTGATGTTTTAAAACCGAAAGGTCGATATGCTGTCTCCGGTGCCATCGCTGGCCCTATGGTCGAATTGGATGTGCGCACGCTCTATCTGAAAGATTTAAGCTTCTTCGGCTGCACCGTGATTGAGCCTCAAGTCTTTGGTAATCTCATCAAACGCATCGAAGCTGGACAGATCAAACCTCTGGTGGCTGAAACATATCCGCTGGCAAATATTGTGGATGCTCAAAAGTCTTTCCTAGCAAAATCGCATATCGGTAAGATTGTCCTGACACTCGATTAGATCGAGCTTTTCTTCTGTATTATCAGACTGTTTTTTTATAGCGCTCGAGGCGTTCTTCAAGAGTGCCGGTGTGTAATTCAAACATATGATTGTCATCGTCATAGAAATAAATTGATTGGCCTTCTCCCTGAACGCGGGCACGACCCTCACGCAGTTCAAGACCGAGCTCATGAATGCGATTGAGATAGTCCTCAAAATCTGCATCATCAATCTTAAAGGCAATGTGGTTATATGTTTTGTCTGTAAGAGGATCGCCCTTCATAATCGCAATCCAAATGTCGCCGATCAAGAAGAACCTCTCTTCGGATAGGGAGAATGTCTCATCACCGCTGTCATAGATTTTTTTTGCATCAAAAATATGCGTAAAGACTTGCTCCATCCGGTCAAGGTCAGCTGTTATAAAGGTCATATGAGATAAGCCCTGGATCATCTGCGCGTGTCCTTTCTTGCGATGAAAGTGGTAATTTCAATAGAGCTTGTTTTTATGACAGTTTAGCGGCAAGGGGAGGGTTAAAGTAAGGCAAATTGTTTCATATCGATAAAGCCTAGTAAAACAGGCACTTATGCGTCGAATTTAACAAATTGATTCAATGGCTTGAGGAATTGATTCAACTAAGCAATGGTCGGTTGGAATATGTCTAAAACAGCACTGGCGATGGCAAATCCACCAAATCGTCAATTATATTTTTATGAATCATATGAATCGCTTAGCGTAAAAACTTCACAATATGATTCAGTCTCCACAAAGGGCTAAATCCAAAGCGAATTGCAATATTCCAACATGCGAATAAAGGCTGTGATTTAGCCTTGAATCGCGTAAAAAACTGTCCAAAGTCAATAAGTTAGGCGTGTTAAATAATGTTAACGAATTGTTAAGGCGAAAAAAGCGTTTTATATCAGTGTTTTAGCTTTTAAAGCACGCTTTCGTGTTCTTGGACTCCCCACGAAAGTAACAGGTACAAATTAGGGGGAGATGGTTAAAAATGAGTTAATTTCACATCAAGCGCATAGGAAATTTACCAGTGGCTATTGTTGGCCCTTTTCAGCTGAATGAAAGCGCGATAAAAGCTTCAAACAAGCGGCCGGATGCGGTTTTGAATCTCAAATAAAATCTTTTTGAAAAGCGACAGTTATGAGCAACGATAATCTAAAATCAGACCCGCGCGATCTATATATTTCGCGTGTCATTAAAGCATCTCCGGAAGTCGTTTGGCGGTGTTGGGCCGAGGCTGAATTGTTGGAAACATGGTGGACACCAAAGCCGGTCATCACCAAAATCAACCAAATGAAATTTGCGCCGGGCGGTGTCTTCGGAACCGATATTTTGATGCCAAATGGTAATGCGCATAACAGTGTGGGTTGTTTCTTGGAAGTGACGCCACATCAGCGCATTGTGTTTACCGATGCGCTGAGCGGCGGTTATCGCCCCACCAAAAGATCTTTCATGACAGTGATCATTGAGCTCAAGCCGCATGATGAAGGCTGCCATTATTCAGCGCGCATATTGCACGCCTCTGATGAGGATGCAGGGCGTCATAGACAAATGGGATTTGAAGAGGGGTGGACAACGACCTGTGCGCAACTCGCCGAACTTGCGGAAAGTCTTTAGCTTCGGTGAAGTCGACAGAAAGTTCTAATCTCCGGACGTTCTATTCCGCCGGAACGGATCCCAAAGGTGCATCCGGATCGCGTTTTGGTTTGAGCGGGATCAATAAAACAATCGCTCCAGCGCCAATCGCCGCCCAAAGTGAAACAGTCCACAAGAGATTATAATTGCCCAATAGGTCAAACAGGTAACCGCCGGCAAATGCACCCGCTGCTGCACCCAGAGCATGTCCTGCAGAAATCATACCCATGGCAAGGCCCATTGTGCGCAAGCCAAGATATGATTTAACAAGGCTCGCAGTTACAGGAACGGTTGAATAGTCAACCACGCCAAAGAGTATTGCGAAGATATATAAAGTTTCAATCGTTTGGCCGGGGAGGGATGCAAGAACAATAAACGTAAAGCCCCTTAAGATGTAAATCGAGGCTAGCAATAGAACACGATTGACCCGATCAGACAGCCAACCCGCAAGGATCATGCCGCCGAGATTAACCGCTGATAACAATCCATAGGCGGTCGCGCTAGGTAGAGGTGGCAAACCACAGAAATTGGCAAAAGGCAATAAATGCGTCTCGATCACGCCCGTCGTTGTAATTCCGCAAATAAAGAAGCTCCAGAATAAGGCATGAAATACGGGTTGTTTGACCAAATACAGAAAATCTTCAGCCATCGATGATCTTGGTTGATCCGATTTTTCGGCTTGCTCAGATGATCCGGATGATTGTCCAACTTTCGTGGTGTGAGGGCCTGATAGTGCATTTAAAATGCAGGGCACCAGCGCAAAGCTAGCTAGGCTGAGCGCACCAAAACTCCAGCGCCAAGAGACAAATGCCAACAAAGCCGCAATAAGTGGGATGATCACAAACTGCCCGCCGGAAGAGCCTGAAAGCGCAATCCCTGACGCAAGCCCCGTATTTCCGCTGGAAAAGCTGCGCGAAACAGCTGTCGCTACAACATGAACCGCAACAATGCCAAAACCAGTTGCGCAAAAGAATGAAAACCCGATGATAAACATGAGCTTTGAGTTCATCAACGCAACAATTCCGCAACCTATGCCCAGTAATCCGAGCCCTAAATTCAGCGTAAATCGTGGGCCTTTGACATCGGCAATACGACCGGAAAACGGTGCGATCATTGCCATAACAATCAATCCCGCGGCACCAACGGATGAGATGAAGCTTGCTGACCAGCCAAACTCTTCTTGCCAGACCGGCATAACCAGGCCCAAAGAGGAGCGCGCGGAGAAGGAAATAGCCAGCGCTAAGAAGCCGAAGACGACAATTGTCCAGTTCTGGCTTATTTTCAAATTCTCTGCTGAGGTCTTGCTCATCAAAACTCCGGTTCTAAAGTCCAATTCATTGCAGAAAAACCAAGGCTTGAATAGTCAATAATACTGATCGTCGGACAACCATAATTGATGATTACCAAATGATCATTTCCTTGTAATCAAATATATCCTATCTTACCTCGCAATCATGACATATAAGAAAGAGCGACCGGTCAAACATGTTGAAATTCGGAAAGGTCCACTTTCCGACGAGCTACGGATCCTTTTGGACCAATATCCCCGTGAGGCATGGGAGGGCCATCCCAACTTTAAGGACTTAACACGTCAATGGATGCGCGCGCATGATATGTTTCGTCATTTAAGTTCGACTGTTCGCCGGAATACCGAGCAATTTTTGGATAGAGCGAAAAGTGAGGATGATTATGCAAGACGATTATCACACTATGGATCGAGACTGGTGGGCTATCTGCATGGCCACCATTCCTGGGAAGATTACGAATTCTTCCCTGAACTTTCGCGTACGGATAGCCGATTTGACCGGGGATTGGAGATACTCGAGCAAGATCATGTTGTTCTTGATGATGTTCTTAATAATTTTACCGATGATGCTCACGAACTTCTTCAAATTGTTCAGCAACAAAACTCTGGTTACCGCGATAAATTACAAGACATAGCTGGTAAATTACTTTACTGGTCCAATAACATTGAAATGTTGCTGGACCGACATTTGGCGGATGAAGAGGATTTGATCGTGCCCATCGTCATCCACCATAAAATTCGGGGATGATTTCGAAATTTATCTGGTGCCAGTTGATGAAAAAGAGTGAAGCAGAACGTCAATTCGGTCACGTCAATGAGAATCACCTCAATGTTATCGATACATCTAAGTGGGGATGCGTTCCCTCCATGTCTTAAAACGGTGCTGGATTGTGGATAATTGAGCATTTTAGATGTTGAAAGTCTCAATTTGTACCAAAATTGGTAATAATTTCGCTATTTTAAATTGTAATTGAAAATATTTTTCAGACAATCATTGAAACCAGCGAAATTTATGAGCTTTTGTGGAGATAGTACTTGCAAAATAGAAAATTTTCCTCAAATAAATAGGCGCTTTCTGGTTTAGGGCTGGTAAGTTTGTGAAACTTAGAAAATATTTCGAGAATTGCCCAAGGCGGGAGTGGGCTCTTCCAAGATTGCGCAGGATGAAAAACAATAACAAGAGAACGCCGGGGCGCCCGAGGGAATTCGATTTAGAATTTGCGCAAACGGCAATTTTAGATGAGTTTTGGACTAAAGGTTTTTCGGCCACATCGGTTGACGATCTTTCTAAAGCGACCGGCATGGTAAAACCAAGTCTATACAGCGCATTTGGCAACAAATTTTCTATGTACCAAATGTCCATTCAGACCTATTGCGAACTTGCTGTCAAAAAGCTGCGACCTCATCTTGAAGAATCTGATCACATTCGCAACGCATTGGAAGGGCTGTTCAGTGGTTCGCTTGATATATATTTCGGAGGCAAAGATGCGGAGCCACGCGGGTGTTTATTATCAGCAACAGCCATTGCAGAAACACTTAATCACCCAGAAATTGGTGAAGTCGTCCAACTCCAGATCAAAATGATGCATGAGGATATCGCAAAATGTTTGACGCGACTTTGCCCAAATTGGTCTGAAGAACAGGTTAAATTGCAAACATGGATTATTGTCTCATCACTGCATCACCTTTCGACGAGTGCCCGTGTTGGAATGCCGCGCAACGAACTTGAAGAGTCGGTTGTCTCAATTATTGATGCAGTCATTGAAAAATGCGATCTGGAACAAGCATAGCTTACGCCTTCGGTCACTAGGGCATTATTGCCGATTATCATCAATTCCGAGCATGTGAGGCTCATTGATAAACGGTTCAATTCAGCTATAGACAAGGTAAAGTCGCTATCCTTTACGATATATATCGAGTTGTCTCTCGAACAATCGTCCAAAGCATCGTGATCTAGCGAATATGACCAGTTTAACCACCTATCAGTTTTATACGCGTGATACCGCTGTTACACGTGCCAGGATGGAAGCTGATCCTATCATTTCGCGTGAGATGGCATATTACAAAGAAAACATCACGCAAATCTCGACTGTTGATGAGTTTTTGGATGATGATCGTCTGTATAATTACGCGATGAAAGCGTTTGGACTTGAAGAACTGACTTATGCGAAAGGTCTCATGAGGCAGGTTCTTGAAAGTGATCTGAACGATGAGAACAGCTTTGCCAATCTATTAGAAGATACGCGCTACAAAACCATGGCGGCGGCCTTTGATTTTGGCAATACCGTTGCAGAAGCTGAAATTCAAACCGATGACCAGTTTGAAGATACGGTTGATCTTTATTCAACAGCAATCGAACGCAGAAACACGACACTTGTCGCTGAATTGGACTATTACGAGGCTGTGATCGCAACAGTCACCGATGTCGATGATATCTTCTATAATGAAACGTTGCGTGATCAATTGTTTCAAGCCTTTGATATTGATCCCGAGATATTTGATTACAACACAATTCGGTCCGTACTAACCAGCGATCCAGATGACCCGACATCTTATGTGAATGTCAACTTCATGGACAACGTCGACACTTGGCAAACTCAAGTCAACGATTTGTACGCCCTTCGCGATGATGAAGAGGATGAAAGTGAATATGCCAAACTAACCAGCCAGATCGAACAATATCAAAAATTTGTCGATAAGGCTTATATTTATCAGGAAATGGCCGGATCCTTTAATTTTAGCGAGGACGGCACGTTAGCAGAGGGCGTTTCTGCGCAATCAACTGAACAAGTCACCACCTTTAAGGAGAAAGTAATTCTTGCCGAACCTGAATTAACCCGCAGCGCTATGTTGATTAATCAGGACTATTATCGTGAGCAATTGGCAGCTGCGACCAGTGTGGAAGATTTGGTTTACAATATACGCCTCTCTGAAATTATTCTTTCATCTTTTGGCTTACCCACAACAACCTCATTTGCCGATATGATATGGGCGATGACGGAAGATATATCTGATCCCGATCATGAAATTTACGACCGGTTAAGTGGTTTTGTTGACATGGCGAATGCGTTTAATTTCAACGCCGATGGATCCATCCCCGAAGGTGAGGAAATACAAACCGCGGAACAAACCGATGATATGATGATCCTCTACTCGACACGTTATGACGATGAAGAAGAAGAGGCAAGGTTAGAAGAAACGTCCCGATTTAGCGGCTTTATCGATTACACGAGTGACCTAGATGACTTGTTATCAGATTTGTCAGCAGCGCAGACAGTTCGAAATTATCTTTTAAGAGCCCATGATATTGGCGAGGATGAATTGTCAACGTTCCAGCTCAAGAAGATACTGACTTCAGATACCAATGATCCAGATTCCTATGTCAATCAGCTTGGCGATGAACGGTATCGCAATCTGGCAAAGAGCTTGAACTTTGATTTAAAAGGAGAAATCACTTCACCTAGTTATGCTCAGGAAGAGAACGAAATTACCCGCATAGCGAAAGCCTATTACACCCAAAAGACTATGTTCGATAGCTCCGAGGAAACGGCTGCATTAGCTGAGGAAGAAGTGCTTTATTATCGTGAGCGACTTGGCGAAATTGAAACTGTTGACGAAATCGTGGCGGATGCTCGTTTGGTTGAATTTATCGCCATTTCTGAGGGCATGACCTATGAAGATATGGCGGACGGTGTTCTAGGACTGTTGTTACGTTCTGATTTGGATGATCCAACAAGCTATGCCAACAGTTTTGAGGATGTCAGATATCAAAAGATCGCTGGTTCCTTCAGTTTTGATGAAATGGGTCGCATTGAACAATCCTCCTTATTAGGCGTTCAAAGTGAACGTGGATTGGTTGAAACAGAACATCTATATGTGACCCAATCGATCGAAGAAGAAGCGGGTGAGACAGAAGTTGGTGCACGATTGGCGCTCTATTTCGCCCGCATGGCACCAACCATTACCTCCGTCTATGAACTTCTGGCTGATGAAGCTCTGGGGCAGTTTACGCGAACAACGCTCTCACTAGCGGAGGAAACAGCATCTGCTGACATTGATAAACAGGCACAGCTGATCGAAAGCCGTTTGGAAATTCAGGATCTTCAAGACAGCGAAAAAGTGAATGAAATGATCAATCGATTCCTAGTTCTTTATGACCTAGAGAACGGTATCAGTTTTGATCCAACCGTTGCGGCCTTCAGTGATGCGGCAAGCTTTAGCGCAGATACGCTTGCCGCCTATGCACAGGTTCGCTCACAGTTATAAGCTAACATGATCCAACACGCGCGTCATCGACGCGTCCAAATCTCTGTTCCAATCTTATCAGACCCACCATAAGTCCAGATACCGCGCCATGTGCCGTCATCTTGTTCAACATAATAAGCCAAACCAAACGAACCTCCGGAAATATATGAAATCGCAATGGAAGAATCGTTTGCGCTCGCCGGTCCCATGGTCGAATAGCCTTGTCGGTTTTCAGCGCCTAGGCCAGTGCCCGTATACTTTACCCCACCGACATTCCAGATAACCGAATAGGTTTGACCTGTTTGGCGAACACTCACAGTACCGGTATATTCACCTTGCCCGCCAGGATTTGTACCTGTCACGCGATAAGTCCCTTCAGGACCTGCAAAGCTTGAGATTGTCAGTGCGAATAAAGCGATGATCGCGATAGATAATGATTTAAACATTAGCGCCTCCCTGCAAATGTAATCTTAACCTAGCATAGCTGCTTTTAGATTGGCAGGTGTGCGATCAACTCAACATAACTCAAGTGTGAATTGCTGTTGAAGGCATGACTTGATACCAACGAGGCAAATATGGAGACAATATCATGCTAAACTCAATCAAAGTAATTTTTGCTGCTATCGCGGTCGTGTTTCTCGTTGCAGGGCAGGGCTTTGCGGCAAGCGGGACATTTAAAGGCGTTGAAGGTGAACGCGTTAGCGGGTCAGTTGAGGTGACCGAAACTTCGGTCAAACTCTCCTCGAATTTCAAAACAACAAGTGGCCCGGATCTATACGTCTATCTCGGCAATGATAAACCAACCAAAATTGTGGCTGTGTTGAAAAAGAACAAAGGCAGCCAGACTTATGCGCTTCCAAAGGGTGTTGATTTATCAAAATATTCTTCGGTGTTTATTCACTGCAAGAAATATAACCACACATTTGGTGTCGCGAGCATTCGCTAAGTTCATATCTCGCTAGGCGGATTTCTGATTTTAGAAATCCGCCTTTTGATATCTTAGAATTACCGATATTTGGCAGCTGTGATGAACTCGCCAAATGTTTCGCACCAAACAAGCACGGTATTATAAGCACCAACATCCACACCTTGGGGAATATCAGCGATAAAGCCGTCAAAGGTCTTCACACTGCTGATTGATGCAGATTGTGCTTTAACAGCGTTAAAACTGGCCTCATCTTCCACAAATTCTGGCACGAGATAGACAATATAATCCGGTCCCGGTGCGAGTTCTCCCATATGGACAATCTTTCTCGCGCTAACCGCAACTTTGCCGGTGCCCCAATGTAAGAAATCGCTGCCTGCTAAGTCTTTGGTAAATTCAGCTTCAAACAATGCATTTTCTGCGGAGCTCTCAAGTTGAGCCTGATCGATACTTGGCGGCGCAATAAGAATAGGTAGCAAATAAATCCCAAGCGCAAAGCCAATGGCAAGTGCAATTCCGTGTGTGCCGAGCAAAATAATTTTACGCATGATGATGATCCTCCACTTCATTCTTTTTACAAGGCCTAGCATGGGATGAAATTTCCCGCAATCTAGGAATAAAGATCGTGACTTGCATAAATTATCAATGGAGCTATCGTAAAATACGAATTGAAGACGACAGGGGTGAGGTCGATATGGATTTGGTGTCTTTGGTGCTCGCCATCGCGGTGGTGATTGTTATTATTGGTGGTTTTATGAACCGCCGCCGCCAGAATCTTGGGATTGGATGGCAATTTATCCGCTTCAACGTTATCGCAATAGCTTTGCCCGTCACCTGTATTTTAGCGTTGAATGGAAAGCTAACTGGCGAAGCTGCAACTATTATCGGTGGCGCATTGGGCTATTGTTTTGGCAAAAATGACGGCAAAAAACCTTCCGGCAGATCAACAAGTAATAAGTCTTCAAGCAGTAAGACCGGATCTGATACGTGACGAGGGCAAAATCAAATCTTGAAAAAATGCGCGAGGGTGAATGGTACATCTGCATTGATGATGAGCTTAAGGCACTTCGCCAAACAGCAGCCGATGCGGTTTATGAGCACAATCATATGCACCCAAGCGAAAGAGGCCTGATCGCACCCAAATTACGCGCACTGTTTGCGTATGCGCATGAAACAGCAATCGTAACTGCACCATTTCACTGCGTTTACGGAATGAATATACATTTGGCAGAAGGTGTGTACCTCAACGCGGATTGCGTAATTTTGGACACTGCTAAAGTCACAATTGGCGCAAGAACACTGCTTGGTCCCAAAGTTCAGCTATATTGCCCGCTGCACCACTTAGAGCGCAAAGAACGTTCTGAAGGCTATGAAATTGGCTATCCAATCACCATTGGTGAAGATGTATGGATTGGCGGGGGCGCAATTGTTTTGCCCGGTGTGACAATCGGCGATGGCGCAATTGTCGGGGCAGGTGCAGTTGTGACCAAAGACGTAGCGGCCGGTGCAAAAGTGGTTGGAAACCCAGCCAAACCAATCGGTTAGTGGTGCATAGACAGTGCGTGCGTCTTGTCGTCGGCCAACTTCCTTGTTACCAATTTCACTATCTTAGTTTCGTAGCGTTCCTTGAGTCGGAATAGATTTACGTAAGGTTAGAAAGAACCAAAAGTTCATTTTGGCAAAAGCCTCGATTGTTATTCCAGATACAACAGTCTGAATTCGCTTCGTAATTTAAGCGAACTGACAACAAGTACCGGTAAGCTTTTGGGGAGCCAGTTAGAATGAAAATCGCCTTATTAATGCTAAGTCATGAAGATGAAAGTGGTTCAGTTCAGAATGTTTTCATGCCGCTATCGATCGGGGTGATTGGTGAATTCTTAAAGCTCAATTACAAAGAAGGCGATTTGGAAATAGAGCTTTTCAAGCGCCCTTCGAAATTTGAAGCTTACTTGAAAACCACAACACCTGATGTAGTTATGTTTGGCAATTACATGTGGAATGAAGAGCTCAATCTTTATTACGCATCTCGCCTTAAAAAGCAGTTCGATAATTGCCTGGTGGTTATGGGCGGCCCCAATATCAGCGTCAATCTCGATGGCAAGGGGACGTTTCTCAAGCAAAATCCGCAGGTGGATATTTTGGTAGAGGGCGATGGCGAGATCGTATCGCTTGAGATCTTGAAACAATATAAAGTCGATGATTATTCCATTGCGCAAACCAAGCGCAGCCGCATCATGAATTGCTTTGCATATGATCATGCCACAGACGATTTCATGTGCGGTGATGTTGAAGATACGCGCATTGGCGTTGGCAAAACATCGCTTGATGAAATTCCATCGCCTTACATTTCAGGCGCGATGGATGTCTTTTTTGAAGATAATGCCATTCCGCTTTTGGAATCTAATCGTGGTTGTCCCTATGCCTGCACCTATTGTCAGCAGGGCACGAAATATTTCTCAAAAGTTCGCTTCTTTGATGGCAGCCGCATTGGCGATGAAATCGTCTATATTGCCAAGAAGAAAGAAGAACTTGGTCTCAACATGTCGATCATCGAATTCACGGACCCGAATTTCGGCATGTATAAACAGGATTTGGATGTATTCGAAGGCATTAGAAAGTCGCAAGACCTTTATGATTTTCCTAAGCAGGTCTGGTGTTCCACCGGGAAAAGTCAGGCGAACCGCATTCTCACACATGCAAAAATGCTCAAACCCGATTCCATCATGATCCGCGCAGCTATGCAGAGCATGAACCCTGAAACGCTGAAACAAGTTGAGCGCAAAAACCTTGATATCAGCGTGTTTGAAGAATTTTCCAATGACGGTGTTGAGACTTATTCCGATGTGATGCTTGGATTGCCGCTTGAAACGACCGAGACTTATATTTCCGGCATTTTGGAGCTGATCGATAGCAATATCGATGAATTTTCCATGCCGCAGACCCTTGTGTTAAAGGGCACACCCATGGAGGCAACCGAATATCTCAATAAATTTGATATTCGCACGCTCAATCGCGTTATACCTGAATGCACAGGCGTTTATGGCGATGAAAAAACGCCAATCTTTGAATTTGAGCAGATGATCATGCACACATCCACGATGGATTTTGATGGCTATCTTCAAGCTCGGAAATTTGCGCTGATTGTGATGATTTTCCACAACACCCGCATGCTCAAAAACATTTATCGCTATCTTGATCACAAAGGGATCAAACGCTCTGTGCTGCTAGATGGCATTTTCCGCGCCTCGCTTATGTCTCAAAGCTTTGCCCCGGTTTATGAGGGTTTCTTGCAGCTGGTACAAATGGAATTGCTTGAAACAAGGGAATTGCCCGAAGGTGTTGATCTTGAAGAACTCACAGCAAACAAAGTTTATAAATTCCTGTCGGTCGCATTGATGAACCATCGTTTGGCATTGCTTGAATTGGTGCAGGATGCATTGGCACAAAGCGCGGTTTCAATGGGCAAAGTCGAGCGTGATTTCTTTATCGAAATGCTCAATGACACTTTCTTCCAGGTTTCAGAGCATGAGGCGGAGCCAGTGAAGAAATCTCTGATATCGCCAATTTCGTCGGCTTTTGATTCAGAATATTACGAATGCTTCTTATCGGACTTCCAGCAGGAGCGGATTTCTAATCTGAAAGATCTTTACCCCAAAAGCGAAGACCGCGAGAACAAGCTCCCATATCACCTGCGCCCATCTAACATGATCAAGACGATCCGCTTCGCTTAAATCTCAGGGGTAAAAGCTCTGCGGGTGATTTTTCAATCATGGTCATCATGCCCGCAAGGACAATCATCACCATGCCAAGAATGCCTGTGGCATCTGGGGTTTCACTAAAAATGAGAAAACCCCAGAAAACGGCAAAACCAACATAGCTGAAATCAAAAATGCCGACGACTGATGGCTTGCCATTTTGATAGGCGATCGCAGCGCCAATGCTGCCGATAAGTATGAATGCTGCTAGTGCCAAAAGCAGCATCCATGTTGCCCGATCCATTTCGCCCCACTGGGGAGACAAAAACGTTGAAAACGCGTCTAGTGAAGCAAACAATCCAAGCCCGAACGTTGCCAGAAATCCAAAAAAGATAAAGGCAAGATTAAGCCCCGCAGATAAAATCAGCGGATGCTCATCGCGGCACTTCGCACGGGTGATGATCATGGAAAGGGCATAAAGTATTGCAGATATGAGGGGCAATAAAGCGTAGAGGCTAAATGAATCAGTTGACGGCTGTAAGATCAACACAACACCACAAAACCCAATGATGACTGCGATCCAACCCCAGATATTAACTTTGTCGCCGAGAAATAATGCTGAAAACAAAGTAATAAAGATTGGTGCGGTGTAATAGGCCGATGCGGCAATGGATAGTGGAACCTCGGGCAGGGCGACATAATAGGCGATCCACATAATACCCATCAACAGGCTGCGGATAAGGGTCCAGGTGAGGTTTTTCGGCCAAAGGGAAACTTGGCGAAATTTAACGCCTAATATGGTCACCAACACGATGAGCGCGATCCACGAGCGGATGACGAAGATCTGCCACAATACAAGATCTGATTGGATGTTCTTGATCATCGCATCCCCAAGCGACAGTGTGAAAACTGTGCCAATAATCACCCAGATGGCAAGAATCTGATTGTCCTGTTTATCAGCGCTTTTCATCGCGATGTGATCCATTTTTAATTAATCTACGGATATCTAAGCATCCAATTTCGCCTTGGTAAATTGACTAATTGTGATTTTTACATTACCAAAAGTTATGCAAAATCTTCGTCGGAAATTACCGCCATTATCCTGTCTTTTGCCATTTGAAGCGGCCAGCCGGCATGGCAGTATCACCAAAGCTGCCAATGAATTGGGCCTCACTCAGGCAGCCATCAGCAAGCAGATTAAAGCGCTCGAAGATGATTTGGGCGTATCCTTGTTTGAACGCCGAAATCGCGCCGTATATCTTACCGATGCGGGCCGTGAATTTGGCATGCTAGTGGGAGAAGCGCTGGGTGAGATTGCGCAGAAATCTGATCAACTTCGCCAATCAAACACCAGCCAAGAATTGGTGCTGCGCTCGCAACTTTGCGAAGGGCTATATTGGTTGATGCCGCGTTTATCGCGATTTTATCAAAAACATCCTGAAATCTCGGTGCGGGTCACGGTATCCGTAAATCCACTATCACAAGCCGAAGAGCGGTTCGATTTGGCACTGCAAACCACAGGGCGGGATACGGGTTCGGCACAATTGGTATTTACCGCAAGTGATGCGGTTTTCCCCGTATGCAGCCCTGAATATTTAGACAAGATCGGACGGGACATTACGCTTGACCAATTATCGAATTGCCAGATCCTGCACCACATTGTTTACCCACAGGACTGGGTGGATTGGGACACATGGCTCAAACGCATTGGTGCTGGCTTTAGTTTAGGGCAGAAGGGTGTTTTATATGACAGCTACCCAATGATGATTGAAGCGACCGTTGCAGGCCTTGGCATTGGTCTGGGCTGGTCGCGCACGGTTGAAAACCACCTGGCCAATGGCACACTCGTACGTCCATTTGATCAGGAATTGGGTTTTGCCGAAGGACTTTCTGTTTACAAGCCAAAATCTGGTGATTTAGCGCCTGATATTCTTAAATTGGCGAATTGGTTGCGCGCGGAGCTGACTTAACTGCCAGAACCAATTTGCGGAATGGCTTCCACATCAAGCGGCTGCGCATAGCCCTTGATAAAACCATCGCGTTTTGCCAGTTGCTCAAACCAGCGGCGCACATTTGGATAGGCGCTCATGTCGACCTTTTGCCGATCAAACCGCGCCACCCATGGCCATATCGCAAAATCCGCAATGGTAAGCTCATCCATGATAAATTCATGGCTCGATAGCCTGAGGTCCAGCACCTCATAAAGTTTAGCCGTCGTGTTGGAAAAATGCTCTGCTGCGAACGGTGCTTTACCCGGATGATAGGTCAAAAAATGATGCGTTTGGCCCAAGATCGGACCAAAGGCCGCTTTCTGCCACATGAGCCAGGACACAGTTTCCCAATATTGCGGGGTGTTTTTCGCCGGGATGAATTTACCAGTCTTATCAGCAAGATAAAGTAATATCGCGCCGGATTCAAAGATCACATTTTCACCATCCACCAGAACAGGAAGTTTGTGATTTGGACTGATTTTGACAAAGTCTTCGGCGTGCTGATCACCTTTACGAATGTCAATCTGATGGGTTTTATAATCCAAACCCATCTCTTCCAAAGCGATGGAGATCTTGCGCCCATTGGGCGTCGTCCATGTGTATAATTCGATCATGCTAGGTGATGTATCTTATGCTGTTTGTCATAAGTGTGTCATGGATTATGAACGTCGACAAGACGGTCCCGCGGGCGTAGACGATGGTTTTGAATGAAATTTCTCATAATCTCCCGTTAATTGTCCCACCAACTTATCTATGTCTTCAACCACCTGGCGCGCTGCATCATAATCAGGACCTGTCACGACCGACTGTTTGCATACCGAAATTGCCGCAGTTCGCCCTGTGCCCAGCATTTCCACAATTCCATCTTTATTGGAGATAAATCCGCGCTTTGTGCGTCGACCTCGTTCCATCATTATATTTCCCCGCCGCATCAATTTAAACAATCTGTTTTTCAAGATAAGGCCAAAACATGGCCTGCGGACGCCCACAGACGCGCACTAAGGGTAGGCGATAGCCACCAATTTCCGCCTGATCGATCTGAATATCTTCAGGCGCAATATTATTGTGCAAAACAAGTCCGCTCAATACATCATCAAGCCAGATATTCATCTGATGGCGATATTGGTCCATATCAATTGCATCGCCATCGGCCCAATCGCCTACCGCAATATCAAGCGCGCCATCGACATCCAAATGCTGCGCGGGCAGGGCGCTATGCTTAGGTTTGATTTGCTGGCCACTAGCAGGGATTTGGGTCGGCAGTGGTAAATGTGGTTTTTGGCTGGGCAATAGGCGCAATGTCATGATATCTCCTCAGGATAAAATAGGTTTAATTTCCTAAGAACATAAAGTGAACATTATGAGTCTGCAAGAAACTTATGCGCGAGTAGAGATATATTTTTTTGACGAGGGTAGGTGCGATAAGACGTTAAAAATCCAAATAGGCGATTTTATATTCGACATCGGATTTGAAAAAGTTTTCTGGTCGAAATGAGAATCCAAAGCGCGCATAAAAAGGGGCAGCATCAACCCGCGCATTGCACCAAAGTTGCGTGACGTTTTGTGCCCGCGCCAACTCAATGACGTAGCGGAGTAAAACAGAACCTGCACCTTGTCCTTGATAAGGTTCTAGAACTGCGAATTTGCGAAACTGCATACGACCATCATCGGTGGTAAAAAGCGAGATGACACCGAAATGATTGTCACGATCAAACAGCCCCAAATGCTGTGTTGAGGCGAAGTCATCTTCCGCAATAACAATCATATGATCGGGACCATTTGGCCACAAAATTTCTTTGCGAATGGCATAAGTATCTTGTGCTGTAATGGGACGGATTTGAGGTGTCATATTGGTTATCTAGAACATTTTTCAAATTGCGTCGATGCGCGATCCATAGAAGGTGTAAAATTGTACTTGAATCAAATCCTCAAGAGAATGAATCAAACTGCAAGAAGATCGAATTAGTCCTTTGAAATATTGAGTGAAATTTCATCCAGCGCAGACTGAAATTCTTTACATGCGGCTTCGCCTTTGGGAGTGATTTGATAAATGCCTTTTGCCTCGGTGTTTGCCCGTTCAAACCAACCGTAATGGTCATCGGCCATAATATTTCGCGCCTTTTCCACACCGAGTGATTTGGCAATGAGGCTTGCCTTTGTTGGGCCGTTGACGGAGAGATATTTAAGGCAGCGCAATGCATCCTGACGATAGGCGGTGATGATGTTTGATCGACGAGACGCACCCCCTTGGGAGGGGTCGCCAACTCGGCGTGCAAATTCGCGCAAGAGCCGCGCTTTTTTTACTTTCGATTGTCGCGGCTGATAGGGTGCAGGATCCAAATGAACTTCCACAAACTCGTCTTTCAGTCGCACAGTAATAAGCCCTAGTCCCAATCGACGGCAGAGATTTTTATTGTTCTGCAGCGACTTTAAAAATGCGCGCCCGGATCCGCGCGGCACAGCGACATAAACTTGATCAGAGAGCGCTTGTCGATCAATTCCTTGATGAAACAGCGACAGTGAAAATGCAGTCTTAAGCTCAACGATGACCGGTTCTTCGGCCTCGCCATCGTCACCTATACGCACGCCAACGACATCGGCCTTACCAATCTCGCCCTTGACCTCATAGCCTTGTCCTTCAAGCAGGGCTTTGATCGGCCCATAAAGATCAGTTTCTTTCGGCTTTGATGCAGTCGATTTTTTTGATGGTTTTTTGGCCAAGAATTGCGTTCCTAGAATCAAAACGATGAGAATCAAAAACTGTTTTGACTATATCACGCGCCACCAAACATCCCGACCCAGACGAATTCATAAAGCGCGGCACAAAATCCGATCGCGACGAGAATATAGCCAGCGATCAAAAACCAGTTTTGAGGCAGGCTATCGAGATAGGCGCGAAAGCGAGCCCATTCTTTGCGAATAAATTTCTGCTTCTTTTCAGGCTGGGTCATCACTAGGCTTTCACATTTTTCGCCCTTATTGAGACGTTGGTCTCTATGGGGCACTGTATTTTATTTTAGTTGTTTGTGTTTGGATTGCAACGCAGTGCGCGCCTTGTCAAAAAGCTTTTACATACCTAAATTAAAATCAAGTTTGATCAAAACTCGCTTAATTTGATTTGATAGCGGTTGCCAATTTAAAATTGAATCAGTTTGTCAGCTCTCATGCTTAAAACACTGATTGAATTTAAGTTAATATCAGGGGTGCAAAATGGATTTCGGACAAGCAATTTCCACCTGCTTTAAAAAATATATTGATTTCAACGGACGTGCTCAGCGCGCAGAATTCTGGTGGTTTGCTTTATTTGTGTTCATTGTCAACATCGTGGCGCGGGCGACTGTGGGCGATGCAGGCGCCATTGGCGGTCTGATTATATTGGGCATGTTCATCCCATTTGTCGCCGTAGCTGCACGTCGTTACCACGATGTTGGGCGCAGCGGATGGTGGGCGTTGACATTTCTTTTGCCACTGGTCGGCGTGATTTTAGCGCTTATTTGGTTAACAAAACGCGGTTCCATAGGACCCAACCAATATGGTGACGATCCGCTTGGTGGATATCCAGGCGAAGAGACCTATTACAAAGAATATGATGCGCGGGATGACGCGCGCAATGATGACGAAATGTTCCGCGGCAATACGCAACGCGAACCACGTGATCGGGATGAATATAAATCTGAACCACGCGCGGAATATCGCGACACATCTCGTGAAGAAAAAGCGCCCCAAGATAACGCACCAGAGGGCCCGTGGGCGGATCGCAAACCAAAAGACGATCCCGAGCCGCCGAAACAGATCAAAGAAGAAAAGAAGCGTAAGATCGAACCACCACGCTTTGGCCGCGATGCCCGAAAGAAAGGCGATTAGGTGGAACAGTTATCTTACTTTAAAAATATCTACCACTTTGCCGAAATCGAAATACATACACTTCGGTGATGTTTTAAACACACGAGCACATCCATTCAAGCGACAAAATCTTCCGTTCGAGACAGACCAATTTGTCATCATGGTGGTGTGCACATAACCGCCATTTTGCCTTTTAATAATCCGCGCAGAGTAGGTGCCATTCTTGTTGTATTTGGTCCTCTCACGCTTGGTGAAAACGCCTCGACTACCTCCTTTACGTTTTACCATTCGAAATTCAGTCACCGTTTTGCCGGTAATCAGCTTTTTTATTTCAGCCGTTGAGAGATATTGACGATCGTGCCAATAGCTGCAACGTGCCCAGCTTTGTGAGGTTAATCCGAGAATTAGTATGATTGAAACAATGATTGTGGGTATTTTGGAAATGTTGAACATGAAAATCAAATGCCGTCTGAGGATAAAATTACATATTGGATAGAAAAGTCGCTTTCTAGTCATAAATACACAACTATTGAGGGATTGAAAGTGCAGACTTCAACATGTCCACGGTATCGCAGTTTGAGAGAAGCCGCCAATCGGATATTAAGGATTTTCCCAAGTTTCTTTGAAAAAGTCGATTTTGAAATATTTCGCAAGCAATGAGCAAAATAGTGCGATATTTTAGCAAATGATCTCGCTTAAGTCAGTTTTGCCGCAATTTGTCTCTTAATTGAACACATAATTGTAATTTGAATCTTTTTTCATCGCGCGTTATTCAACTGTCTTTGGAGTAATGCGTTTATATTGCGGGGGCAATTTTGAAAAAAGCTATAGTTCTGGGCGCGGGAGGATTCATTGGATCTCATCTGGTGAAAAATCTCAAAAATGATGGATATTGGGTGCGAGGAGCAGATCTAAAGCTGCCTGAATTTTCCGCAAGCGCCGCGGATGATTTTGCTCAAGGTGATCTGAGAAATAAAGACTTTGTTGAAAACATATTCGATCAAGAATATGACGAAGTTTACCAATTAGCAGCCGATATGGGTGGCGCTGGTTACATTTTTACCGGCGAGAACGACGCTGACATCATGCATAATTCTGCATTGATAAATTTGAATGTGCTTGATGTTTGTAAAAACAACGGAATTAAGCGTGTATTCTATTCCTCATCCGCTTGCATCTATCCGCAAGTAAATCAAATTGATCCAGCCAATCCAAATTGCGAAGAGAAATCTGCATATCCTGCGCATCCAGATAGCGAATATGGCTGGGAGAAACTGTTCTCTGAAAGGCTATTCATTTCCTACAATCGAAACTATGGCATGCAAAATCGTATAGCCCGCTATCACAACATTTTTGGCCCAGAAGGGACCTGGAATGGGGGACGCGAAAAAGCACCGGCTGCGATGTGCCGCAAAGTCGCTGAGGCAAAAGACAATTCCACGATTGAAGTTTGGGGTGATGGATTGCAGACACGTTCATTTCTGTTCGTTGATGAATGCCTTGAGGGCACCAAACGATTGTTACGATCCGATGTTGATAAGCCGCTAAATATCGGATCTGAGGAGATGGTATCGATCAATGAACTTGCGCAATTGGTGATCGATATATCCGGCAAAAATTTGACGATCGAAAACATCGAAGGTCCGTTAGGTGTGCGTGGAAGAAATTCAGACAATCGGCTCATAAGAGGTCGATTAAATTGGGCTCCAAGTCGACCATTACAAATGGGTCTGGAAGCGACCTATGCCTGGATAAGCCAACAGCTCGAAAGTGCAAAATTAGCTGGGTGAACTGAATAAGCTGGCCACCTAATATTTTGGCTCGAGCTAGCGATTTCAAACTTTGCGAATATAAGCTCTGACATTGTCCGATCAAATAGAGATTTTGATGTGATTACAGTATTTGAACGCAATATGATGACGGTGCCCAACGGGCATTTGACCACAATTGAACGTGCGTTGACCGAATTGGCTCCGTCAACAAGGTTCAAATTCATCGTGAGCGGATCTCAAACACCCAGCAGCCTGTCAAAAACAGATCAAAAATGGCCAATTGTTTCAACGATTAAGGAAATAAAACGAGATCAATTGAGTTCATATGAGCGCGACCACCAAAATCTTTTGAGCTATTTGGAGGCGATTGAAGCTGGACCTTCCGCGCCAATCCTATTTCCGTCAGCGGAGCTGTTGGATGTTCAGTTTGTTGTAAAATACATAGCGCAGTTTGAGGGCCGATTTAAGTTTTACCTGCGGATATTAATCCCCAGCAGTATCAAACTATTGGCTGCAGGCGAGAAAGACATTCTAAGAAAATCTATACACGATGGAACCATAGTCCTGTTGACCGAAACCGATAGCTTAGCGCGTGCGTTTGAAAAAGATGAAGGTTTGTCAAATGCGCAGACGCTATTGTTACCTTGTACATTTTCATCTGACGATTTTTATGACGAGGACGGGGAAAAAGAAAAGCCTCAGCATTTGTTTCGGATTGGGCATATGGGGTCAATTCGCAAAGACAAGGGGTTTACAAATGTCCCAACTATTTTGTCGGCTCTATCTAAAGAATTGAAGACGCAACAACCCAACTATCGCGTTGAATATAAATTGGGGACGATTTGGCAAAAAATCCACAAGCCTTGGGTTCTCAAATTTGAAACGAGACTTTTGGTGAGATCTTTTATCAATAAGATAAAGGGGATCGCGCTGGATGTGGTGCGTTTGCCGATCATGCATAACCTTACCGATTTCGCCTCGCTATTTGACGAAGTCGATATAATTATTTTGCCCTATGACCAAAAAAGATATCTCAACTCAGGGTCAGGAATAATTATTGATGCTGTCATGAGAGGAAAGCCGATAGTTTATATGAAAGGCATGGGCATGGCAGAATTTCTTCATTGTGAAAATGCTGAACCAGCTGTGACACCCCACGAGTTTGCGCAGAAATTAGTAATGGTTATGCGGAATTTTGAGCAATATTCGCATGGTGCAAGAGACGCAAGAAAGAAACTCCAACAAAGGCTTAAACAGTCGTCGGAACTGTTACGCCAAATTGATCAAATGTAAATTTAAGCAATTAACACATCTTTGTCGGCAATTCACCGATTGGCCCATTTTTTGGCGAGCCAAGGGGCGATGGCGATAAAGCCAACGAGAATAGTCAGCGCAATCAACACATATAAAAAGTCGACTGTGTATAGGATCGTCAAACACACAATGCCTGCTACCGCCAGACCAATATAGAACTTTCGGCTGCGGCCTTTAAAAAATGCCGTTAATCTGCGCTCGAAAAAGATAAACATCACCAAAAGGGCAAGACCAAGAACGATTGTGAGTATTTTGGTAAGCAAGGCGCATTTCCTGATCAGGTGTTGAAACACCTTTGTAGCCTTGACGTGTGATTTTGGCAAAGCAAAAGATTTTGCGAATTTCTTTGTATTCAGACGCCGTAGGATCTAAATTTGAGAGATAAACACCATTTAAGCGGCCGTTGATGAATAAGTTGGATCACAAAACACCTGAACTTACCCAAGAAGCTGATGTGACTTTATTTGAGATCACGCAAGCGACCACGGCGGTGTTTGCGGATTTATATTTCCGTATGCCGTTTTTGTTTTTCATCAAACGCGGCGAGAAAAAAGTCACCTTATCCAATGGTGAAGTATTTTTGGGAAAAGCAGGGGACGTGATGGTATTTCCTGCCGGCGCATCTGTGACCATGGAAAACAGACCAACCTACGACAAAAGCTATCAGGCTGATGGGGTAGGGTTTAACACCAACCTGGTCGATGAAGTCTTCTCGAGCGAACCGATAAATGAACAACCGCAGGACATTCACATTCTAAATGGCGATGAACATCACCCATTTGCGATCCTAGAGCTGATCAAAGAGACACTTGAAAACAAGACTCTGCCAACCGTCATTCGTCGCCATCGATTAAAAGAGCCGCTTTTGTGGCTCAAAGATAAGGGGATTGTGCTCACAGCGCATAGTGATGATCAGCCGCTCAGCAAAATCCGTCGTATCATTGAGCAAGATCTCAGCCATGCATGGCGTGCCAATGATATTGCACAGATCCTGGCAATGAGCGAACCAACATTTCGGCGATGGTTGGCAAAATCCAATCTGAGTTTTTCCAAGATTTTGAACAATTCGCGATTGGAATATGGTCTCAGTCTCTTGCAAACAACAGATATGCAAATTGCACAAATTGCGCTCGAATGCGGGTATAAAACACCGTCGCATTTTTCAGATAGCTTTCGAAAAAGATTTAATATCACGCCGAAAATGATCAGAATGACTGAATAATGATCGAATTTCGATAGTAGTTGAGTGTTTCTCGGAAGAGGCTGCAGACGGTTTTTCCTAAATTAGGTTCATCACAAACCTTAAAAAGGAAGAACACATGAAACTTTCATCTATCCTAGCAGGCACCGCTCTTTTGGTCGGTCTAACAGCAAACGTATCCGCTGCTGATTTTAAACTTCAAAGCTCATCGATTTCCGAAGGCGCGCAATTGGCCAATGAATTCGTCTTTCAAGGATTTGGCTGTGAGGGCGGCAATTTATCTCCAGAGCTTTCATGGGTAAATGCGCCGGAAGGCACAAAAAGCTTTGCTATCACTGCTTATGATCCTGATGCGCCAACAGGTTCTGGCTGGTGGCATTGGAATGTTGTGAATATCCCAGTCGATGTGACGTCCTTAGCTCTTGGCGCCAGCGGTACGGATAAAATGCCTCAAGGTGCGCTTGAAATCACCAATGATTATGGCGCGCAAGGCTTTGGCGGCGCCTGCCCACCTCCTGGCGAAGTGCATCGTTATATTTTTAAAGCCCATGCGCTCTCCGTTGAAAAACTTGAGCTTCCAGAAGGCGCAAGCAATGCACTCACCGGCTTTATGATTGGCGCAAATACAATAGAAAGCGCAAATATTACAGCGGTTTATAATCGCTAAGGCTTAATCCGCTCAATTTAAAAAATACAGGCCCCGGTGCATATTTGTATCGGGGTTTTTGCGTGTTTGTGGCCCCAAAAAGGTCACATGAATACCACATGAACAACACTTTCATGCCGCATTCAACCGCTCAACTATAGAACATAAACATCGCAAATTAACGGGAGCAATTGTCCCGCCAAATGAAGGATGAAGTTTATGACAGACGTAACACTACAATTGAGCACAAAAGACATTATTAGAGAGATCGTCATCACAGGCTTTATCGGCACATTGCTCGCGCTTCAGATTATCCAAGTTATTAGTGCATAATTCAAAAATATTCAAATAAAAGTTGTAATTCGAATTTTTCGCTGTATGAACCTCCTATTAGATTCTTATGAAGCATTGCGGAATTAGTAATTATGAAAATGATTTTTGGGAATGAGCCAGAAAAGTGCCCGCAGTGGGGTAAGAATGAAATTTGCTATAAACATACTCGATTGGATGGCGGAACAAAAATAATAGCAGCGATATTTGCACCGGCATTTGCGGTTGCATAGAAGTGGATCGGTTTTTCTGAACAGTTTTGATCTGGTTTATAAGTGCGTTCTGACCCTTATTAAGCTGCCACCG
>JAEPMD010000041.1 GCA_017644105.1 Rhizobiaceae bacterium
GGTAAAACCAGCTTGCCTTCCCGTGCCATACGCCGCCAATCTGAAAGACAACTAGGCTTTAACTCATATTGCTTTGCGACTCCATTGACAGTTGCGCCTTCGATTAGCGTTTCAGCAACAATCCGTGCCTTTAGTTCACAAGGCCAGCGTCGCTTACCATCCGAACGACGTGGAATTCTGGTGAGAAACTCGTTTGTAGCTTCCATATAGAAACTCCCTTCAAAATTATGAAGGGACTGAATCGCATAACACTAAACTACATGGAATGTGGGATCAGCGCAGCGCTTACTATCTATTTCACATGCCAGCTTTTGTATTTTTGGCAGGCGTGACAATCAATACTAAAGATAAATCGCAAGGTAGCTTCCTAACAAACTCAGATAATCTAGTGATACCTCTGGTCATAATGGTTTTCGCATATGAAGCTTTCCACTTGGCACTATACCAAAAACCAAGCGTCTATTTGCAAAATGCAGCGCCCTATTGGCATTTATGGTTTTTGTTGAGCCTTATTATTTGGAAATACTTCTTGCCAGTTATAGTGAAATTTCAAAACCGCGTTACGATAAGCATAGTGATCGCTCTTATGATAGGATTAAGCGCGCACTTTGGTTATTTTCTCAACATATCAAGAACGCTCTATTTTTTACCATTCTTTTTGTTGGGTGTTGCCATATCGCCACCTTCGCTGCTGGAACAGCTCAAGCGAATACCAGTCAACCTGGCATTGATTTTCGTAAGTTTGGCAATTTGCGTTAGCTGGATATACAGTGCTGACATCCCAATTAAAGCTCTATATGGAAGTACGCCGTATGCCGCTCTTCGTTTGGATCCTCTAGATGGCATTCTCTTGGGTGCAGGCCTCAAGTTCGGATCGTTTGTGCTCTTCATGTGCCTGTTTAGGGTTTTACAATCTGTACCAAATTACCAAACTCTGATCCGCGCAGGACGAAATTGCTTTATAGTGTATTTATTTCACGCTTTCTTCGTAAAACTGATAGATTTTTATGTTTACCCGTACATTGATGAGCTTTCATCACATCTTCTACTGCTGTTTACAATTGTCGTCTCGATCGTCCTGTCAATTTTCCTTTCTCAGGATAAGTTTAAAGATAAATTCTTCAATCATTTCGTCACGCCTTTATCCCACTACCTGCTGCGCCCACGCTGGGGAAAATAAATTTCAACCCAAACCAAAACCAGAAAATATTCTACTGATTCACTGCAAATAGTTGAGAATTTCTGTGTGCGATGGTTGCCGCGCCAATGCCGTCAGATAAGAATTCAAAAACGTGTTAAACACATGAAATATTTTAAATTTTGGTGGGCCCGGAGGGACTCGAACCCCCGACCAAGCGGTTATGAGCCGCCGGCTCTAACCAACTGAGCTACAGGCCCCACCATGATGATGTGCATCAAAAACAGCTTATGCCGCAGGATCGTGGACGCGTCTAGTCTAAAAATGTAATGATCACAAAACTTCGCCCTATTGAGCGCACATTGTTTTGCAATTGAAAGTGCTCACGACGAGTTACACTTGGAGCATTGGTTTTGATAAAACAATTCACCCGCACATCTTTCATCGCAGCAGCCCTATTGGCCACGACTGCCCTCGCCTCAGCTGAGGACCAAAAACCAGGCACAATTTCTGTCACCGGCATTGGCGCAATTGCCGCCGCACCTGATATGGCAACGATAAATTTGACCGTATTGCGTGAAGCGGAAACCGCAAAAGGCGCGCTGGCTGAAAACAATGCCGCAATGAATGAAATCCTCGATGCAATGAAGGCATTTGATATTGAAGATAAAGACCTTCAAACATCGAATTTTTCAATCCACCCGCGTTATATCTACCCCAACAATAATAACCAGATTAAATCACCAAAAATTGTCGCCTATCAGGTGTCAAATTCGCTTAGCATTCGCATTAGAGATTTAGATCGTGTCGGCGAAATCCTGGATAAATCCGTTACCCTTGGGGTTAATCAAGGTGGCAATATCTTTTTCAGCAATGCAGATCCTGAACCCTTGCAAATGCAAGCGCACGCACAAGCCATGAAGAACGCAATCGCAAAGGCAAAAGTTTTAACCGAAGCAGCAGGTGTTGAAATTGGCGCGATCAAGCAAATTAGCGAACAATCGTTCAATCCCTCGCCGCAACCCATGCTCCGTGGTCAAGTTGCTAAAATGGCAATGGCAGAAAGCGATGCAGTGCCAATTGCCAGCGGTGAAAACACCTATCGTATCTCGGTCAATGTAACGTTTGAAATTGATCAATAAGCCATAAAAAACCCCGGTCAAAATGACCGGGGTTTTTGGTTCGATGATTTATCCTACCAAGAAGCGCGACGTGCGATCACAGGACAACCACGATGGTTGGCAAAGACAACCTTTACACGATGGCCACGCTTGTAACCTTTCACAACAATCTTGCGATGGTTGGCACGTGCGATCTTTGCATGTTTGACACCAAATCTCTTGCGCGCTTTTTTTACGGCTTTTCTTGGTGAGCAGTAGTAAGAACGTGAACTTGGCGGATGGTAATATTTGCCATAATGCGGGTTAATTCGAACGACCGGACCATGACCATGACCATGACCATGACCATGATGGCCATAACGGAATTCAAATGTCACGCTGCCAGCTGATGCTGTTTGCATACCTGCGCCAAGTGTGGCGATTGAAATCACGATTGCGATAAAGCTTTTTTTCAAATTGTTAAACATAATAGACCTCCAGTTTTTTGCATGACTGAAACCTAATCAAATTCAACTGAACCAAATCAGAACCTGTCGTTCATATTCGGTTCATAAATATTTTTGTGTTATTTTTCAGTTACTTAAGTGCAAAACTATTTGTCGTTCATGTGGATGATCGCGATGTTCAAACACATATACCCCCTGCCAAGTGCCCAAAACCGGCCTACCATTTGCCACTGGGATAGATAAAGACACCGGCATCATAGCTGCTTTAATATGCGCCGGCATATCATCAGGACCTTCCATTGTGTGGCGCACCCAACTCATAGATGGATGATCCGTACGCGGCACAAGTCGTTTGAAAAAACCATCCAAATCATAGCGCACATCAGGATCAGCATTTTCCTGAATCAACAACGAACATGATGTGTGGCGCACAAAAACCGTGAGCAACCCAGTTTCAACACCAGTATTTTGAACAAAATCCACCACCTGGTGCGTGAATTCATAAAGCCCTGAACCACGGGTTTGGATACGAAGTGTCTTCTGCATTACTTAATCTGCCATCTCATGCGTTCCAAAATAAATCACATCATCCCCTTCGCGCCATTGAGGATATTTGGTCATAATATTCAAGAAGCGCTCAGAGCTGACAAATTTATCCAATGCTTTGACCAATAGCGGCCAGGTTTGGTTATCAAACCAATCCTTATCCACATTTGCAAATTGGCGGACAAAGGGAAAGATTGCTAAATCCGCAAGCGAAATCCGATTTCCGAACAAATATTCATTGCCCTTAGCCAAAAGCGTCTCTAATTCCATCAAGTAGACAGAAGCTTTTTCCCGTTCCTCATTGACATCAACATTCTCGTGTCGGTTGGCATATTTATAGCGATCGAGTGCTGTTTTGAACGGTCCGTCAAACGTATTAATCAGCGACAACATTTCATCGAGATCAGCCGCTTCTGCTTCCAGCAGGTATTCCGGATCATTGAGGCGGAGTGCATGGATCATCACGTCAAGGCTCTCATCAATCACCGTTCCATCCGGCAATATCATCACGGGCACGGTCGCCTTGGGAGAAACCTCAACTATATGTGCGGGTTTGTCACGCAAGATGATTTCCCGAAGTTCAACATTCAACTCGCTTGATGTCAAAGCTAGCCGCGCCCGCATCGCATAAGGACATCGCCGAAATGAATATAAAATTGGTGCAGCTTCAGACGTCTTCATAGCTTAGTACTCTGTTTTCAACTCCATATAGAATTATTGAACATTATTCTCCATAGCAATCATACCTCACTTAATCGTGATGAGGTGAGGCACTTTGCCCTCAAGACTTATTCAAAATCAATCTGTAAGTTGCGGCAAACTCTCAAAATTTGGAAACCACATGAAAACATTTCGCATACTACTTTGGTCGCTCATCGCAGTTATTGCCGTTGCAATGGTAACATTAAGTTTTGACTGGCAGAAAAGCGTGACCTCACAAGAGGCAGCGTTTGGAGGCCCGTTCAAGCTCATCGACCAAAAAGGTGCTGAAATTACCGAAGCTGCATTTGCTGAAAAGCCAACGGCCATCTTCTTTGGCTTTACGCATTGCCCTGATGTTTGCCCAACAACCCTATATGAAATGGACGGCTGGTTGGACGCGGCAGACCCAAGTGGCGATAAAATCGATGCGTATTTCGTCAGTGTTGATCCCGAAAAAGATACAGCAGACGTATTGGATACTTATATCAGTAACGTGACAGATCGAGTCACAGGCATTACCGGACCATTGGATGATGTCTCTGCCATGCTGCGTGACTTTAAAGTTTATTTCAAAAAAGTGCCTCTGGAAGCCAATGACCCAGATGGTGATTACACAATGGATCACACCGCCTCTGTGTTCTTGCTCCATGATGGTGGCCGATTTAAAAGCACAATTGCTTATGGTGAAAACCCAGATACAGCAATTCAAAAGCTGAAAAATCTCATCAACGGATAGCGCGATCAAATAGATCTCGATAAATTCATGAACAAGGCGGCGATTAATAAAATTATCGCCTTTTTTAATTATTGGGGCAAGCCCACTTTACCTCTCAGACCAGCCATGCCAAATAGGCCCCAGCACAGCGCGAATTAACATGATCAACGCGCAAAGGGACATTTCATGCCGCAAATCCGTTTACACGTCACAACCGATGAAGCCACAGCGCATTCGCTTCTTGATCTTTTAGAGATTGAATTTGAAGAGGATGGCTTTGCCATCTCAACAACTGAAATTGATGAAGACGAGAAGATTTGGAATGCTTCGGTCTATGTGGACGATGAAACAGAAAAAGACGCACAAGCACGCATTGAAAAGGTACTGTCAGCTTCCAATCTAGCTTTGGACATTGAAAGCGAGACCCTGCCAGATATCGATTGGGTGACCCACACATTGGAAGGTCTGACTCCAGTTGAAACCGGTCGTTTCATCATCCACGGTTCACATGACAGAGATGTTGTCAAAGCGCACCAATTGGCTGTTGAGATTAATGCTGCGCAAGCCTTTGGCACAGGACACCACGGGACAACGGCTGGCTGCCTTGAAATGATCGAGACAATTGGCAAGAAATCTCACGCCAGCTTGCGCGGATTTGCACCCATTCTCGATTTGGGAACTGGTAGCGGCGTTTTGGCCATTGCAGCGGCAAAATTGGCGCATGCAAAAGTTCTAGCAACGGATATCGATCCGATTGCCACACGCATTGCGCAGCAAAATGCAAACTTTAATCAGGTCGGACACTTGATTGATTGTAAAACAGTTGCCGGCTTTGGTTCACCCGTCTTTGCAGAAAAAGGTCCGTTTGGACTTATCATCGCAAATATTCTAGCGCGCCCACTTATGCGCATGGCGCCAGATATCGCCAAAAACTTAAAGCCTGGCGGCACAGTGATTTTATCTGGGATTTTGTCTGAGCAACGCTATAAGGTTTTATCAGCGTTTAATAATCAAGGCCTTGCCCATCAACAAACGATCTGGCGCAATGGCTGGGTAACGATTGTGCTTAAATAGTATCAGCACAAAAATAAAAAGCGGCCCAAAGGCCGCTTCGATCATCGTGTACTAAACTCAATTGGTATTAGACGCCGTAAGGCTGATAGCCTTCTTTGCGGATTTCTTCGCGTGTACGGCCAATTGACTTTAGCGTCGCATCGTCAAGACCAATAAGTGTGCCATTAACATAACGACGAACCTGACGTTCGCGTGCGTAGATCATGCGCTCAAATGCAGATTTCAAAAGTGTGTTTGCCATTTTCATATTTCCTTCTGTGGTTCATTAGCCACCCGATACAAGTTCAATATAGTGCAAAAATTTTATTTGTGCAGCGCAATATAAGTATATGAGCTATGCGCTAAATGCATAGGTAATATCGCTGTATTTTGTTCGAGCGAAAGGTTATGTTCGGGGCCGAATTATTCGTCACTAGGAATTGATATGTTTCAGCAATTTGCCACCCTCTCTCGTCCAGAAACTGCAAAACCACGCGTAGAGGCATTACGGCAATTATTTGACAAATTAGAGATAGATGCCGTGCTTGTGCCTAAAAGTGACGAATATCTGGGTGAATATATCCCGCCCTATGCGGAACGTTTGGCGTGGCTCACAAGTTTTACAGGATCAGCCGGTTCCGCACTTATATTAAAAGACAAGGCCGTGATCTTCACCGATGGTCGCTATACATCTCAAGTTGCCAAACAATCAGATGCAGATGTGTTTGATTTTGAGGATTTGGTCTCCAATCCGCCATCAAAATGGATCAAAGAGAACGCACCCAAAGGATTACGCCTTGGCATTGACCCATGGCTGTTGCCCAGTGCTAGCGTTGAGAAACTCGAAGAAGCCTTAAAGACAATCGGCGGCAAGCTTATCATTTTCTCAGACAATCCTGTTGATGCTGTTTGGGAAGACCAGCCCAATACGCCGCTTGAGCCCGTCTCTATCCAGCCCGACATATACAGCGGCAAACTCGCCAAGGTAAAAATCAGCGAACTTCAAGCCGGATTAAAAGATGACAAAGATGATGCAACAGTCATTGCCGATCCAACGGCTATTGCTTGGTTGTTCAATATTCGCGGCAATGATGTCATGCATACGCCTGTTGCCTTATCACGCGCCATTATCTTAGCAGATGGCACGCCTCAACTCTTCATGGATAAACGCAAGCTCGATATGGAAGTTGAAGCTTATCTCAACCAACTCGCAGATCTAAATCCACCAAGCGAATTTGAATCTGCTTTAAAAGAGCTCGGCGAACAAACAAAAACAGTCAGCATTGATTCCAACACCGCATCGCATGCCATTTCAATGATCTTAAAAGAATCAGGCGCAAATCTGATCGACAGAACCGATCCTGTGCTGCTGCCAAGAGCAATTAAAAACGCAGCTGAAATTGATGGCAGCATTTTGGCTCATAAAATCGATGGCGCAGCGATGGTCAGCTTCATCTGTTGGCTCAAATCACAAGCGCCTGAAACGCTTGATGAGATTGCAGTTGCGAAAAAGCTTGAAGCGACACGTGCAGAATATGGTGCCAAACATCAAAATCCACTCAAAGACATCTCATTTGATACAATTTCTGGCTCTGGCCCGCATGCAGCGATTATTCACTATCGTGTCGATGAAGACAGCAATCGCAAACTTCAAAGCGGTGAAATGATTTTGGTTGATTCTGGCGGCCAATTTGAGTGCGGCACGACAGATATTACCCGCACAATTTCATTAGGTGACGTTCCAGAAGAACAGAAGAAATACTTCACGCTTGTGCTCAAAGGAATGATCGACATCTCATTGCTGCGTTTTCCAAAAGGAACACGCGGTGTCGATATTGATGCCTTTGCCCGTGCAGCCTTGTGGAAACATGGTGTTGACTATGCGCATGGCACTGGTCACGGTGTCGGCAGCTATCTTGCCGTACATGAAGGGCCGCAGAACATCTCCAAACGTTCCATGGTTGAGTATCAGCCGGGCATGATCGTTTCCAACGAACCAGGTTATTATCGCGACGGCGGTTTTGGGATTCGCATTGAAAATCTCGTCTATATCCACGAGCCGCGTGACATTGAGCTAGGTGAAACAGCAATGATGGGTTTTGAAACGCTGACGCTATGCCCGATCGATCAAGACCTGATCTTGCCGGAACTGATGACTGACGAGCAAATCAATTGGCTCAACACCTATCACGCAACTGTGCGAGAGGTGCTCACGCCATATATTGATGATGAAGCGGCAGTTTCATGGTTGAACGCACAAACTGAACCAATTCGAGCCAGTTAAAGCCCAATGGCTCTTAAAGCGATAATCAAGACCCAACCCATGAAGAAAACTTTCATCATGGAGAGGCGTAATGATGCAATCACGGCTATGATCACCGTAATGATTTCAGCCCATCCACCTGTCAGAACCGCAGGTACAACAATGGCCGTCACAACAGCCGCTGGCACTGCGTTTAATCCCGCCTCAACACGTGGGTGAATAGTTTCAAACCGCGAGAGGATCAAATGACCGGACACACGTGTGAAATATGTAATGATCGCTGCAAAGATAATGATCCAAACATTATCGGACAGACCGAGAAAGTCACCCATCATTGTTCTGATGCCTCCCTCTTACGTGTTGGCCAACACGCAGCAACCAAAATTCCAAATACGCCGCCGACGCTCACATGCCAGGGCGAACCCAGCGTGAGAAACGCGATAGAAGAGCTCATGGCGCTTGCCGCCACCACAGGCACGAATAATGATCGCCCGCGAAAGGACATTAACAAAGCGAGAAAATAGATCGAAAGCAAAAAGGTAATGCCGAGCGCTTCGGTATCGGTGATCAAGCTACCAAAGACGGCACCAAGCCACGCTTCCGCAACCCAAAAGACATAAAGCGGGATTGCCATCCCCATATACCAAGCGAATGTCAGTTTCTCACCCCGTTCGCCGCGCTGTTCACTCGCGGCAAATTGCGGGTCTGTCATAAAGAAAAAGGCAATGGCTTGCTGAGACTTTGACATATGCTTGAAATAGCGCCCAAGAGTCGCTGAGTATAAAACGTGGCGAAAGTTCACCGCAAAAATCGATAAAAGGATCAACCAAGGCGCAATATTTTGCCCAAAAAGCTCAATGCCGACCATTTGGCTAGCGCCAGCAAAGACGAGCGCACTCATCGAAACAGCTTCCGAAATCGTGAAGCCGTTATCAATCGCCAAGGTTCCGAAAAGTAATCCAAAAGGCGTAGCAGCAATCACCACCGGAAACCCGTCTTTTACACCTCGCATAAATTGTGAAGATTTTTCTGACATCGCACCCCTCGCTCAAAGAGTGAGCATTGTCACCAAAACATTGACTAGTCAACACGTAATACTACGTCAAAAAGAACCAATAATTGCCAACGCACGTAACAAACCATAAGGAGTGATATTGGCTATGAATGTGACAATTATTGGTGCGAGCGGCGGCATTGGTAATGCCGTGGTCAACTTGTTGAGCGAACAGGATTCTATCGAACATATACTGGCATGTGGGCGTTCAGAGATCTCTCACAAGGCCCCAAAGGTCGAACACCATCCAATCGATCTAACCGATGAGGATGCGATTGAAAAAGCTGCAAAACGCGCTGCAGAGATCGGGCCACAAGACTTAGTCTTCGTTACATCAGGCTTTCTGCACAATGGCGATATTCATCCAGAAAAAGCCATTCGCGATTTGAGCATTAAAGGTTTTGAGCAAAATTTCGCGATCAATACGATTGGCCCGGCAATGGTCGCAAAACATTTCCTGCCAATCATGCGAAAAAATGAAAGATCGGTCTTTGCTTGCCTATCCGCCCGCGTTGGCAGCATATCCGACAATGGATTGGGCGGATGGTATGCATATCGCGCCTCTAAGGCAGCGCTTAATATGGTGCTTAAAAACTTAAGCATCGAAGCCGCGCGTCGTTACAAACAAATGATCATTCTGGGTCTGCATCCAGGAACCGTTGACAGCGCGCTTTCCAAACCTTTCCAAGGTAATGTAAAGGAAAGCAAACTCTTCACACCGCATTATTCCGCTGAGCGTTTATTGGATGTGATCCAAAACGCCAAGATCGAGAATTCAGGAGATATTATTGCCTGGGATGGTCAACGCATTGAATACTAGGACTTAATCGCGTCCAATCAGCGTAAACCATTCATCTTCGGTAATGGTTTTAATCCCCAAATCAGTTGCCTTTTTCAGCTTAGAGCCCGCACCTGGCCCCGCCACCAATAGATCGGTTTTCTTTGAGATCGACCCGGCAACTTTCGCGCCCAATTGCTCTGCCATGGCTTTAGCTTCATCTCGTGACATGCGCTCAAGCTTTCCAGTGAACACAACTGTTTGCCCGGCAACGGGACTATCTGCAGAGGGTGCTTCTGCATCCAGAATATTAAGTTCAGCAATCAGATCATCGACCATTTTGCGATTGTCATCTCGTTCAAAGAATTGACGCATTGCATCAACAACAGCAGGCCCAATATCATCGAGCGCGAGCAATTCCTGAAGCGCTGCTTCATCACCTTGAATGATCAAACCAATTGCTTCTTCAAAAGCCGACCAATTGAGATAGGCACCCGCAAGCGTCTTACCAGTTGCTTCACCCACATGGCGAATACCAAGCGCGAAGATTAGTTTTGCTAGCGGTATAGTGCGTTTGTCTTCGATGGCATCAAACAGCTTTTGAGCAGATAAATCACCATAACCATCACGGTTTTTCAGCTTGGTGAAGTTGGCTTCATCGCGTTTAGCAAGGGTGAAGATATCCGCAGGCGAGTTGATATAAAGGCTCTCGTCTTGATAAAAATATTCAATCTGTTTGTCCCCGAGCCCATCGATATCAAAGGCTTTGCGCGAGACAAAATGCTTGAGATGTTCTTTACGCTGATATGGACAGGCAAATTCACCAGAACAACGTCGGACAACGCCCGCCGCACCTGTCGCCGTTTTTTCCTGAACAACCGGCGATTTGAGTTCACACGGACATGTCGTTGGAAATTCAAACATCTCCGCATGATCCGGTGAAGACACCACTTCAAGCACTTTTGGGATCACATCCCCTGCCCGTTCAATGCGAACTGTATCACCAATTTTAACCCCGAGCCGCTCAACTTCTTCTGCATTGTGAAGTGTTGCATTGGTAACGACAACACCGCCAACAGTTACGGGTTCTAATCGCGCAACGGGTGTAAGCGCGCCGGTGCGGCCCACCTGAATATCAATTGCTTTGAGAATGGTTGATGCTTTTTCCGCCGGGAATTTATGCGCGATCGCCCAACGCGGTGATCTTGAAATGAAACCAAGCCGTGCCTGAAGCGCCAAATCATCAACTTTATAAACCACGCCATCAATATCATACGGCAATTCAGGACGTTCTTCTTCGATCTTGGCATAATGCGCTAATAGCGCATCGATATCATCAAAACACTGCATGAGTGGATTAACAGAAAAGCCCCAGGATTTATAAAGCTCGACCATACCCATTTGTGTGGTCGATGGCATCTCGGGCGCCACTTCACCCCAGGCGTAAGCAAAAAACTTGAGCGGGCGAGACGCAGTAATCTTCGCATCCAACTGGCGCAATGAGCCCGCAGCGGTATTTCTTGGATTCACATAGATCTGTTTGCCAAGTTCAGCTTGCTTTTCATTCAAAGCAAAAAAGTCATCACGGCGCATATAAACCTCGCCGCGGACTTCCATAATATCCGGGACATTTGCGCCGTCAGGTAATTGCTGTGGGATCTCGGAGATGGTCTTCACATTCTCTGTGACATTTTCACCGACAGCGCCATCACCGCGTGTAGCGGCTGAGACCAGCCTGCCGTTCTCATAACGCAAAGACAATGACAAACCATCGATTTTAGGTTCCGCAGTCAATGCAACATTGTCCGATGCACCAAGCGATAAGAACCGGCGAATACGAGCGGAGAAATCACGCACATCCTGATCGTTAAAAGCATTATCGAGCGATAGCATCGCAACATTATGCGAAATCTTCGAAAACCCTGACGCAACTGGCGCACCAACCTTATTCGATGGAGAATTTTCAAGCTTCAGCTCAGGAAATTTCGACTCAATTTCAAGATTTCGGCGCTTCAGGGCATCATATTCCGCGTCAGAAATCTCCGGCGCGTCATTATTATGGTAGAGCTGATCATGATGGGCCATAACTTCAACTAAACGTACAAGTTCTGAGCGCGCATCTTCTTCAGTTAGTGATGACACATCGATTGTGGAAGTATCAGCCATGTTTTATCCGTTACTTGCAAGCAGTTGCGCAGCCGCCGCACGCGCTTCATCAGTGATGGTTGCACCGGCCAGCATGCGTGCGATTTCCTCCTGACGACCATTGTCGTCAATTGCTTTGACATTGGTCGATAACATCACATTATCAGCCTGAGCTTGAGATTTCGAGATGAGTAAATGCGTTTTAGCCCGTGCTGCTACTTGAGGTGCATGCGTGACCGACAGAACTTGTATAGATTGCGAAAGTCGCGCTAGCCGCTTACCAATCGCATCCGCAACTGCGCCACCAACTCCTGTATCGATCTCATCAAACACCAGTGTCGGTGCCGAACCACGATCAGCCAGCGCAACTTTTAATGCCAGCAGGAACCGCGATAATTCCCCGCCTGAAGCCACTTTCATAATCGGACCAGCCCGTGTTCCAGGATTGGTACGTACGTGAAACTCAATAAGATCAATGCCATCAGCGCCCGCACTTTGTTCGTCACTTTGGATATCAACAATAAATTCCGCGCGTTCAAGCTTGAGCTCTGGCAATTCAGCCATCACAGCTTCTGATAAAGCCAAAGCAGTGTTTTGCCTTTTATCTGACAATTGCTGAGCTGCTTGGAAGAAATCAGCCTTGGTTACTTTCACATTTTCCTCAAGGCGGAACAACAGCTCCTCACCATCGTTAATCGCCGCCAAATCAGCTATCATTGTAGCGGCCAATTCCGGCAAGTTAGCCACAGGCACATTATATTTGCGGCTAGCAGCACGAAGCGCGAATAAACGCTCCTCAGTTTCTTCTAGTTCACGTGGGTTAAATTCGCATTCTCGCAATGCAATTTCAACGGCACTTTGTGCTTCTGACAAGCTATCTAACGCGCTGCCGAGCGCCTCTATCGTATCCTCCAAAAGCCCAGGCGCTTCTGAATTCTTTCGTTCAAGCCGGCGCAACAGCTGATTGAGAGATGGGATAGGAGAATGATGCCCTGATAGTGATTCTTGCGCCTCATTAATATCAGTCGCAATCTTTTCCGCTTTCATCATTTTCGAACGGCTTTCAGCCAGCTCATCTTCTTCTCCATCTTGCGGCGAAAGTGTTTCCAACTCATCAACGGAGGCTTTGAGCCAATCCGCTTCACGCGCTGCCTCTTCTATTCGCTCGCGCTGAGCTTTGAGCTCTTTTTCAGCTGCGCGATATTTTAGATAAAGCCGACCGACGTCTTCTCGATCTGAAGTTAGCCCGCCAAATGCGTCTAAAAGCAGTTTATGTGACTGAACATTGACCAAAGCACGATCATCATGCTGACCGTGAATTTCAACGAGATGCGAACCAAGCGTTTTTAGAAGCGAAACACTGCTAGGCTGATCATTAACAAAGGCACGAGATCGCCCATCGGCATTTTGCACCCGCCGTATAATCAAATCACCATCATCTGAAATTTCATTATCTTTTAATACCGCACGCGCTGGATGGTCGATGGGGATGTCGAATACGGCAGTAATTTGACCCTTTTCACAGCCTTGGCGCACCAGTGAGCCATCACCTCGCCCACCCAAAGCAAGGGATAAACTATCAAGAAGTATTGATTTACCAGCACCCGTTTCGCCGGTCAAGACCGACAAGCCTTCATCGAAGGATAAATCTAATTTATCAATCAGGACAATGTCACGAATAGAAAGTTGAGCCAGCATCCCCCCACCTCAGGTTAGGAAGGAGTCCCAAGTGCCACTCGACGTGCAGCGCGTGATATCCAAGATCCTTTATTTTCACGAGGCTCCAAACCACCAGTTTGCAACAGTTTATATGAATCTGCATACCATTGGCTGTCTGGATAGTTATGTCCTAAAACAGCGGCAGCGGTCTGCGCTTCACTTGTTAGACCCATTGCGTAGTATGATTCGACCAATCGCGCCAAGGCCTCTTCAACTTGTCTGGTGTTGCCATATTGTTGAACAACAACTTTATAACGGTTCACAGAAGCTAAGTATTCTTTACGCTCTTGGTAATAACGACCAATCTGCATTTCTTTGCCAGCAAGTTGGTCACGCGATTTTCTGATCTTGGCTTTCGCGTCATCCACGTATTCAGATTCAGGATAACGATCAATGACTTCTTGCATTGCCGCAATTGCGCGAGAGGACGCTCGTTGATCACGCGTTACATCCGGGATCTGGCGGAAATAGGCCAAGCCAATAATATATTGTGCGTAAGCCGCATCCGGGTCATTGGGATAAAGGTTTATGAACCTGCGGGCATTGGTAATAGCTTCTTGATTTCGTCCGGAGCGATATTTCGCAAAAGCATTGAGAACCAGAGCTTTACGGGCATATTCAGAAAATGGGTGTTGTCGATCAATGGCATCAAATTTCTTTGTTGCCTCGGTCATTTTCCCCGCGTTCATATTAGCAAGCGCTTGGTTATATAGAACATCTGCAGGCTCAACGGAATCAACAAGCGAATTAATGTCGATGTCTGGGTCTGACTGACATCCTGCCAGCACCACCATACCGAACAAAAGCACAAAGCTTAGACTGTTTTTCGTCAGTACTCTCAAGCTAGAGAACAACACCATAACCAATTGACCTTTCTCCAAAAAAGGAGTTTGAAAACGAGAGCATTATTTACAGGGTTTTAATCTGAAAATCCATATGCGTCCAACGTCATCTGCCAGCATTGGCACATTTTTATGGCAGAATTGGAAAATAAATTAATTTCAATAGATGTTTTTATCGTTAAAAAAGACGATCAAACTGTCCAAGGTGAAAATACGGGAGAACTCACCGCAACCAATTCACCATACCCGCCTTTTCCGCGGGATTGCTTGGCTTCAACAATCTCGTAAGCATCTTGTTGTGCCAATAGTTTACGGAGCGCCATTGCATTCAGTTTATGACCGCCGCGATATGAGCGATAACAACCAATAAATTGTGCCCCAGCGAGCGCTAAATCACCCACTGCATCGAGTGTTTTATGACGCACAAACTCATCTTCGAAACGAAGACCTTCCATATTGATGACTCTATCATCTTCACCAATAACAACGGAATTTTCTAATGACGAACCAAGCGCGTGACCTGACGCCCAAAGAGATTCGACATCACGCATAAATCCGAATGTACGTGCACGGCTCAATTCATCTTTAAAAATATCAGCAGTAATTTCACCACACCATGATTGACGACCAATCATTGGTGAATCAAAATCGATATCGATTTCAAAACGCGTGCCTTCATGCGGAGAAAACTCGGCCCAAGTGCCACCCATTTCTGCGCGGACAGCCTTCTTTACACGAATATAGCGACGACGTTCTTCAAGTTGTGAAATACCAGTCGCTTCAATCAGCTCAATAAACAAAGCTGAGCTGCCATCCATGATTGGAACTTCACCACCATTGATCTCAATGATGATATTATCAATACCCATGGCATAAAGCGCTGCCATCAAATGCTCAATGGTCGCAACGGAACGATCCGGCGCATCACCAAGCAATGTACAAAAATCTGTTGAGCCAACTTGAGAAGAAACTGCACGTAGAGTGCAAACAGTTTGAGTGCCACAAAGACGTTTAAACACGATGCCTGTGTTTGATTCAGCTGGAATAAGAGTGATTGTCACATTAGAACCGCTATGAACGCCGACACCAGAAAGTGTTGCAGGCCTTGATATAGTAGCCTGGAATTCATTCAAATCATAATGCATTAAACTGCCCAATTCGATCTTTACGCAACACAGTCGAACGAAATTATACGACGCATCTTTGTTGCCACTCACACTATATTTTTCAAGAGGCGTCCCCCGCCACGTGCTTAAAATATGCTGAAACGCGATTCTTTCCAAATCACGCTTTATTTCCGAATGTAACGCAATTGTAACATTGGATTACAAAACGGATTTCCGCCGAAACGAAAACGCAGCCACATACTAATGCAGCTGCGTTTCAAATTCATTAACTTTGTTTGCTTTATCTTACCTGGCGACGTAAAAACGCTGGAATTTCAAGCTGTTCGTCTTCCGACATAGTTGGCGTTGAAGGTGCAGCACGGCCCTGTTCATCCATGTTACCGCGCGCGCCTGTCATCGTCGATTGGTCAGAGGATAAAGTACGGCGAGGCTGTGGAGATTGTTGCTCAATTGCCTTTTGTGCTGCCGTTGTTACATCTTCTTCACCCATTCCAAGGCTTGAACTAATCCGTTTGAAGAGACCCTTCGCACCTTTTTCTTCAGCAGCTTCCGAAGGAGCTGGTGAATTCACGCGATCCATCTCCGCCTGAACGGTTGCCGGAAAGTCCTCGATCTGAGGCATACGGCTTACTGGCGCAGGTGCTTCTGGCATAACACTTTCAGGCGCCGGTGCTTGTGCAGACGGCATTTCCGGCGCAGGCATTGGCGCTGGTTCAGGCTGTGTCATCGCTGGTGCTGGTGCAACAGGAGCTGCTGTTGGTGCTTCTGTTTTTGCTTCTGGTACAAACAATCTGTTTTGAGGTGCAGCAATCTCGGTTTTGGCAGCGATCTCAAGCTCACGTTCAATTTCAGCTTCCGCCGTCATTATCGCTGCATCTGCAACCTCGGGTTCAGTTGGAGCCGGCGCAGTTGATGTCTCCATCTGTGCTTTTTCTGCAGCCGCATTTCTTTGGTTAAGCTGTGCCTGCATTGAAGCCATCGCGGGGCGCATGTCGGCTTCGGTACGGTCTGCCATTTGCGCGGCCGAGCAGTCGATACCTGTTGCCACAACAGACACACGGATAATGCCCTCGAGAGACTCATCAAATGTGGCGCCTAGAATGATGTTGGCTTCTGGATCTACTTCTTCGCGGATACGAGTTGCAGCCTCATCAACCTCGAACAATGTCATATCACGACCACCTGTGATCGAAATAAGCAAACCTTGTGCACCGCGCATAGATGTTTCATCAAGCAATGGATTGGCAATCGCAGCTTCAGCCGCTGCCATGGCACGCCCATCACCTGAAGCCTCACCAGTACCCATCATTGCTTTACCCATTTCGCGCATCACAGAGCGAACGTCAGCAAAGTCTAGATTGATAAGACCTTCTTTGACCATAAGATCGGTAATGCAAGCAACACCTGAATAAAGTACTTGGTCAGCCATTGAGAAGGCATCAGCAAATGTTGTATTCTCATTGGCAATCCGGAACAAGTTCTGGTTCGGAATAACGATGAGCGTGTCAACGTTCTTTTGCAGCTCTTCAATGCCATTATCAGCCAAGCGCATACGACGCTGGCCTTCGAAGTGAAACGGTTTGGTCACGACACCAACGGTAAGGATACCTTTTTGGCGGGCAGCTTTTGCAACAACCGGTGCAGCGCCTGTTCCAGTTCCACCGCCCATACCGGCAGTTACGAAACACATATGCGTACCATTGAGGTGATCATTGATCTCATCAAAACATTCCTCTGCGGCCGCCGCGCCAATTTCTGGCTGCGATCCGGCACCTAGGCCTTCAGTTACGGCAACACCCAATTGGATGATCCGTTCTGATTTCGACATTGTCAGCGCTTGCGCATCGGTGTTTGCCACAACAAAATCAACACCTTGCAGACCTGCAGTGATCATATTGTTCACAGCATTGCCACCGCCACCGCCAACACCAAACACGGTGATGCGTGGTTTCAGTTCAGTAATATCCGGCTTCTGAAGATTAATAGTCATTTTAGCCGTTCCTTCCTTGGTTTTTGTTGCCATGATGCATGAATTTGTACCGCAACCTTGAAATTAAAAACTCTCTTTGAACCATTGGCCCATTTGCGCCAACCGTCCGCCTGTTCCATTTGCCGCTGCCATCATGGTTCGATCAGAACCATGGGCTTCGATATTTGCCACTTGTGGGTAAATCATTAATCCGGACGCCGCTGAAAAGGCCGGGCCTTTAACCGCAGCTGGTAATCCAGAAACTCCCAAGGGCCGACCGATCCGAACATTTCTAGCCAATATCCGTCTCGCACTATCAGCTAACCCTGTGAGCTGACTTGCACCACCCGTTAAGATCACCCGCTTTCCAACGATTGGCGCATAGCCTGATTGTTGAATGCGATCGCGAACTAACTCCAGTGTTTCTTCTACGCGCGCTCTTACGATTCGTGCGACCATAGCCTTTGAAACTTGCGCGGAGTGATCCCCCATTTCATCACCAATTGGCGGAATGGAAATCACATCTTTATCATCGCAGGCAGATGGCAGTGACGAACCATGCATAACTTTGATGCGTTCAGCATCTTCAAATCGAGTCGTCAAACCACGTGCAAGATCCATCGTCACGTGGTGCCCGCCGAGTGCGACAGCATCAGCGAAGATAAATTTACCTTCATTGAACACTGAAATAGTTGTGGTTCCGCCACCTAAATCAACGCACGCGCAGCCCATCTCAGCTTCGTCTGCCACGAGTGAGGCAAGTCCTGACGCATAAGGTGTTGCGACCATAGCTTCGACAGTTAGATGCCCGCGATTGACGCACATTTCCAAATTCTTGAGCGGCGCACGATCAGCGCTAAGAACATGTAAATCAACACCCAGCTTGTCGCCATACATGCCTTCTGGGTCAATAATCCCACGTTCACCGTCAAGTGCATAACTGGTCGGCAATGAATGTAAAATCGAACGCTCATGACTTAGCGTGCGCTTGGTCACCAGATTAACAACCTTCGTTAGGTCGCTATGGGCCACCTCTTCGCCGCCAAGGTCGATTGAAGCTGTAAAGATTTCACTTTTCAATCGACCCGCTGTGACATTGATAATCAAAGAATCAACTGTAACACCCGCCATGCGTTCAGCTGTATCAACTGCAGAACGAACTGAGTTCTCCACTTGCTCGATATCCATGATCACCCCGGCTTTCACACCGCGTGATTTTTGGTGACCGATACCGATGATTTCGACTTTGTGGCTACGCTGTGCAAGCACTTCACTATCTGATAGCGGTGTTAGCCGCCCGATAAAGCAAACAGTTTTGGATGAACCAATATCCAAAACAGTCACGATTGTAGGACGTTTTGTTGATAAAGGCTTCAAACGTGGAAGCGACGATTTTTGACGGAACAAGCTCATGACTTTTCCCGCTTATTAATTTCTTTGCTGCGTTCGAGAACAGCAGACTTGCGGCGTTCCAAGGCTTCTGGCGTCAATCTGACCGTGACACGGTCTGAAATACGCAAATCAACTGCTGCAATATCGCGGCGCAAAACTTCCTGACTGTCGTCAAATGCTTTGAAGTGCGCCAGAGCCGCATCCACACCCTGCTCGGGCAAATGAAGTGTGACACCATTTTTCAAGCGCAGGTCCCAACGACGATCCGCGACGCGGATAATCGCTTTGGCTTCACCGAGATAAGAAGGCCACCGTGAAAGTGTGTCATACATGCTTGCTGCGTGAATTTCAGCGCCGATGCCCACAAAGAACGGCAATTCCGTATTGCGAACTCCATCGTAATTTTCGATCACATCGCCATCACGCTCAATCAAGGACAACTGATCCCCATGCTGCCAGATCGCAAAAGCTTGACGCTCCTCGATCTTCACATGCAAAGTTGCCGGATAAATCTTTAAAAGCTCAACATGTTGAACCCATGGCAGTGCGGAAAGCTTTTCATGCGCTTTCGTCAGATCAAGGGTTAACAAGGACGAAGTTTCGTCCAGTCCAAGTTCTTGAAGGATATCGATGTCAGACGTTTCAATATTGCCAGAGACTTTGATTTCCTCAACTGAAAATCCGACGGCAGATGTCACAGTGCGCAAAGCCATTTCGCTGTGCCCACCTGCAACAGTTGCATAACTTAATACCCCGCCGAAAAAAGCCAATGTCGCAAATGTGCCAAGATGATTTGGAATTTTGGTGTGGCCTGACAGAATGTCAGCACTTAGTCGCGTTGCGCGTCGAATAAACGGGCGAAAAAGACGATGCGCAAAAGTTGGCTCAGCGCTTCCTACAGAAGCGGAGCTGTTTTTTAAGCCAGCGATTTTTTCAATCAACGAGAACACGAAGCGTCTTCCACCATCCAACTAACTAATTCTTCGAAACTATGCCCAGCATGCTGAGCCAATTCAGGCACCAGAGACGTTTCTGTCATTCCAGGCTGCGTATTGACTTCCAGCCATATGATCTCACCGTTCTCAGAAAACCGATCATCATAGCGAAAATCTGACCTGCTCACACCACGACATCCGATTGCCTTATGGGCCTTTAATGCCAATGTCTGAATCTTTTGGTAAATATTTGGTAAAATTTCGGCCGGACATTGATGTTTTGAACCACCTTTTTTGTATTTCGCATCAAAGTCGTAGAAACTTGAGCCTTCTGCGAAAATTTCGGTTACGCCAAGCGCAACATTTCCCATCACGGCACAGGTGAGTTCACGACCATATACGAATCGCTCTGCCATCACGCGATCACCATAGGACCATTCGTCTGACATTAAGATTTGCGGCGGATGTGACTGCCCTTCTTTGACCATCACAACGCCAAAACTTGAACCTTCAGCAACAGGTTTAACCACATAGGGCGGTTGAATTGGATGTGTTGACTTAAAATCGTGACGATTGAGAACCTTGGCTTCCGCGACAGGGATACCCTTGGCTTTGGCAACGATTTTCGCCTGCTCTTTATCCATGGCCAGCGCAGACGCCAAAACACCAGAATGTGTGTACGGAATCTCCATAAATTCAAGCAATCCTTGCACGGTTCCGTCTTCCCCAAAGGGACCGTGAAGCGCATTAAAACAAACATCTGGTTTCAATTCATGAAGGACTTGGGCTAAATTTCGATCCACATCGACCCGGCTAACTTTGTATCCAGCGCGCTCTAAACCATCCGCGCAGGCTTCGCCGGATGAAAGACTGACAAGGCGCTCTGATGAAAAACCACCATACAAAACCGCTACATGTTTATCAGGCATCATACCCTCCGCAAAAAACCGACCTCGGAAAGGTTAAAAATCGAAATTCGTAATGCTGGAGAATACGCGAGATATAGATAATAAAATCTTAACGAAAAGAAAATTTTAACCAAAGTTAACAATAAGAAAAGCTAGCCATTTAGACAGAAATCAATTAGTATTTCTGATTATGCCGACATTTAAACAACTCAAATATTTCGAGGCCGTGGCCCGTTTTAATCACTTTGGCAAAGCAGCTGAACATTGTGCTGTGAGCCAGCCAGCACTTTCTATGCAGATCAAGGAGCTGGAGCGAGAACTAGATCTTTTGCTGTTTGAACGCAACAATAAGCGCGCCATCATTACCAAACATGGCTTGGAATTACTCGCGCGTAGTCGCAAAATTACCGAACATTTGCGCGAACTCACCGAATATGCGCAGAGCACCAAAGATCGTCTTGACGGCTCATTGCAATTAGGCGTTATTCCGACCATAGCACCCTATTTATTGCCAAAACTCTTACCAAATATCCGCCAAGATCTGCCAAGTTTAGACCTCGTTCTTCACGAAACGCAGACGCACTTGCTTTTGGAAAAGTTAGAGAATGGCGAGTTGGATCTGTTAATCCTTGCACTACCTGTGGAAGGTAATTCCATAGCGACCATGCCGCTCATCGAAGACAAATTCGTTTTGGCTATGCCACCAGATCATGAAAGCCGAAATGACGCCTATGCAACGCCCGATATGTTTGCAAATGGCGAACTTATGCTTTTGGAAGAAGGTCATTGCTTACGTGAGCAGGCTCTTACCTATTGCCATCTGCGCGAAATATCGAGCTTTGCAACATACGGCGCTTCGAGCTTGTCAACATTGGTGCAAATGGTTGGAAATGGTCTGGGAATGACATTATTGCCTGAGATCAGTTTGCCGGTTGAAAACAAGTCTCAGGATGTCAAACTCATGCGCTTTAGCGATCCTGAGCCAAGCCGCACTATTGGTCTTGCCTGGCGTGCGGGTTCACCCCGTGCAGAAGAGTTCAAAAAATTTGGAAAATTGGTAAGCGCCGCTCTGATCTAATACCGCTAGAGCATCTGTCCCATAAAGGCTTCTAATGTTTGTCCAGGCGTAAACTCACCCAAACGCCGGATTTCCCATTCAAGATGAATGCCGGAATTCAACAAGACGCGTTGCCGTACAGTTTCACCCAATTTTTCAAGATCATAAGAGGTCGCAGGACCTGTATTGATCATAAAGTTACAATGCATCGGCGACATCTGCGCACCACCAATTGTCAAGCCTCTACACCCTGCATCGTCAATCACTTTCCAAGCAGAATGCCCTGGAGGGTTTTTAAAGGTCGACCCACCGGTTTTTTCCTTGATCGGTTGAGATGTTTCACGATGGTGCTGGACTTCATCCATTGCAGCTTTGATTTCGCTTTTTGGGGTTTGTTCCCCTTCAAATAGCGCCTTGGTAAAAATCAGATCTTTGGGAGCACCAGATTTACGATATGAATATTTCATATCCGCATTGCTCAAAATATGTTTCTTGCCCTGACGATCAATTGCATGAACCGCTACCAAACAATCTTTTGTCTCGTGGCCGTTGGCACCCGCATTCATACGCAATGCACCGCCAATAGCGCCTGGGATACCATGATAAAAATGTAGACCGCCAATACCCGCATCATGAGCTGCCGCTGCCACACGTTTGTCAGGACAGGCAGCGCCCGCCATCAATTGCGTCGATGAGATCTGTTCAGTTTGGCCAAAACCTTTGGCGGATAACCGAATAACAACGGCGTTTAAACCGCCATCACGAACCAATAAATTTGATCCGACACCAATGGGGAAGACCCGCGCTTCTTCTGGTAGCAAGGCTAAAAATTTCGCAAGATCTTCTTCATCTGCAGGTTGGAACATGACGGCCGCCGGTCCACCTGTGCGGAACCAAGTGACTTGCGACAAAGGTGCATCTTCAGTGATACGACCTCGAATATCATCAAGTTTATCACCAAGATCTGCCATTAAGTTTTTGCAATCGTAATTGCCCATATTAGCTTCCATCCAAACTTTGGAGTTCTTTCGGCAATGCTGCGGCCCATTGGGTAATATTACCTGCACCTAAACATAACAAAAAGTCGCCTTCAGAGCCAAAGGTTTTGACCATAGGAGCAAGATCTGCTGGACCTTCGATTAAGCGCACATCACGATGACCACCGGTTCTAAGCCGTGATGCTAAGCTCTTTGAATCTGCGCCCTCGATCGGGTCTTCGCCAGCGGCAAATACCGGCGCTAAGATCACTGTATCTGCATCATTAAAGCATGATGAGAAATCATCAAACAGGCTTTCCAAACGGGTATATCTGTGGGGTTGAACAACGGCGATCACTTTGCCTTCGCAGGCGTCACGCGCAGCTTTTAATACAGCTTTGATCTCAACCGGATGGTGGCCGTAATCATCAAAAATATCCATACCATTCCAGGAACCGACATGGGTAAAGCGGCGTTTCACGCCACCAAATTTAGATAAACCCGCAGCAATTTCCTCAGTCGTCATACCAAGTTCCAGGGCCACAGTGATCGCAGCCGTCGCATTGGACACATTGTGCAATCCCGGCATAGGCAATGTCAGTCCTTCAACTTTTACAACTTCACTCGAACCGCGTCCGCGAATTTCGATATCAAAGGTCGAGGTACTACCCTTCTGGCTTAGATTTAAAAATCTCACATCCGCCTGCGGATTTTGACCATAAGTCACCACGCGACGATCTGAAATGCGGCTCGCCAATGCTTGGACTTCAGGATGATCAATACAAAGCACACCAAAACCATAAAACGGAACATTCTCCACAAACTGCGCAAAGGCAGCTTTAACAGTTTCAAAATCGCCGTAATGATCTAAATGTTCAGGGTCGATATTGGTGATAACCGCGATATCTGCTGGAAGCTTGAGGAAAGTGCCGTCGGATTCGTCGGCTTCCACCACCATCCATTTACCCTCACCCATGCGCGCATTGGTGCCGTAGGCATTAATAATACCGCCATTGATCACTGTCGGATCAAGTCCGCCGGATTCTAGCAATGTGGCGACCATAGAAGTTGTTGTGGTTTTGCCATGGGTGCCACCAATAGCAATTGCATTGCGAAAACGCATAAGTTCCGCCAGCATTTCAGCGCGACGCACCACAGGTAAGAGCTTTTCCCGTGCTGCCACCAATTCAGGATTATCCTTGCGGATCGCTGTTGAAACAACCAGCACCTCGGCATCGCCCAGATTGGCCGCTGAATGACCAATAAAGACATCAATGCCTTTATCGCGTAGCCTTTGAACATTTGCGCTATCGGACTGGTCAGAGCCTTGAACCTTATAACCCAGATTGTGCAAAACTTCGGCAATGCCACTCATACCAATGCCGCCGATACCGACGAAATGTACAAGTCCGATTGTTTCAGGCATCTTCATGCGTACTGATCCTTAAATTCTTTTATTGACGTACCTTCGGCCATAGCCTCAACAAGATCGGCAAGCAAGCGGGTCGCCTCTAAATTTCCCGCAAGTTTGGCTTTTGCCGCCATTTTTTCTGCCTCTTGCGGATTATTCATGCGATTTTCGATCATCTCCGCGAGTTTTTCAGCTGAAAGTTCAGATTGCGCAATAACCTCCGCTCCGCCTTTCTCAAGCATGCCTTTCGCATTAGCTGCCTGATCATGATCAAGTGCAAATGGATAAGGAACAAGAATGGCCGGACGGCCAATGGCAGCAAGTTCAGAAACGGTTGACGCACCCGAACGAGATATAACAAGATGCGCGTCCGCAATACGTTTGGCCATATCATCAAAGAAAGTCGAAATTTCTGCGTCGATATTCATCTCTGCACAGGCAGCTTTTGCCTGTTCAACATCTTCATCCCGCGCTTGCAAAGTAAGCTTCAAACGTTTTTGAGATGCCTTTGACATTGCCGCAATCGCTTTTGGAATGGTCACCCCAAAGAACTGGGCACCTTGGCTGCCACCAAAAACAACCAAATTAAATTCATCGTCTCCACCAGATGATTGGTAGGCTTGTTCTGCCGCTTCGATCACCGCAGGCCGCACAGGGTTTCCTGTTACGATGGTTTTGTCAGAATATTGACCCGAATTTGCTGGCAAAAATCCCCCAGCGATTGCTGTTACTCGATTGGCCAACAACTTGTTCGCACGCCCCATCACCGCATTTTGTTCGTGTAAAATGCTCGGCTTTCCAGCTTGTGTCGCTGACAATAACGGCGGCAGCGTCGGGTAACCACCAAATCCGATCACGGCGTTCGGCCGCAAAGTTCGGATAATGTGGCTGGATTTACGCATGCCCTGAAACAATGTCCAAAGAGATTTGGCGACCTTAAACGGATTTTTCGAGCCAATTGTCGAAGACGGCACAATATGCATTTCATCACATGGAAACGTATCAGCATAACGGCTAGCGCGATTGTCCGTTGCCAAATGAACTTTATGGCCACGTGCGCTCAATTCAACAGACAATGCCTGAGCCGGAAAGAGATGCCCTCCTGTGCCGCCAGCGCTTAACAAAAATACCTTTTGATCCATTACGCCTGTCCTAAACTGCCATAGAAGGCTTTACTTTACTCGGCATAACAATCTTATTCCGGGCACGTTTTTCTGGGCGATGGCGCGTCAACGCCAGGATAAAGCCAACGGTAATGGCGATCGCCAGCATGGACGACCCACCATAAGAGATCAACGGCAAGGTCATGCCTTTGGCCGGCAAGAGTTCCAAGTTAACACCAATATTGATCATGGCTTGCGCGCCGATAAGAAGTGCAAGACCAGATACTGCCAAACGGATGAATTCATCTGTTTCGCGCGCAGCATGCAACAGCGTGCGCAACACGATAAAGGCAAAGATCGCCACCAAAGCTATACAGAAGATAATACCAAATTCTTCCGCAGCGACGGCAAAAATAAAGTCGGCATGGCTATCGGGAATAATACGTTTGATCGTTCCCTCGCCTGGGCCCATACCAAACCAATTGCCGCTGATGATCGCTTCGCGCGCGGTATCAACCTGGAATGTATCACCCTCACCCGTTAAAAACCGATCAATACGTCCCGCCACATGTGGGAAGATTGTATAAGCGGTCACAAAGCCAGCAATTGCCAATCCGCCCAGAGCAATGATCCAAAGCCACGGCATACCAGCCATAAAGAACATGGCGCCCCATACCGCGGCGGTCAAAATAGTCTGCCCTAAATCTGGTTGAGCAACGAGAAGCGCCGCCACAATACCAAACAAGATAATAGCAAAAAGATTACCCGGAATTTCCGGGTGACGACTGCGCTCGGAAAAGAGCCAGGCACAGATCACGACAAAGGCGGGCTTCATAAACTCAGAGGGTTGCAAACCAAAACCAGCAATGGATAACCACCGACGCGAACCCTTAATCTCACCACCGATAAACAGTGTGAGTACCATCATCACCAATGAACCGACGAGTAATAATGCGGCCGCGCGGCGTACCATCCTTGAATCCAAGAATGAGATTGCAATCATGATGGCGACCGTTGGCACCATGAAAATGGCAAAGCGTTTGACAAAGTGAAAGCTATCAAGCCCGATCCGCTCCGCAACTGCAGGACTAGCAGAAAACGACAACATAAATCCAAGGAGAATAAGCACGATAAATGAAATCAGCAAAAACCGATCAACTGTCCAAAACCAATTGGCGACTGCTCCTCGTTCTATTCGGCTAACCATTTGCTTCACCTTTCGATTCATACGGTATGAGCATCTCTATACCGTCAATTTTTGCGACCTGATCGACAAAACACTCGCCGCGGATTTCAAAATTTCGGAAC
>JAEPMD010000042.1 GCA_017644105.1 Rhizobiaceae bacterium
CAGCGCATGAAAAACCCCGCCCAAACATACATTCAGGCGGGGTCTTATCTTACAGTGCTAGTTGTTTAGCTATGACTTAGTCCATGGCGCGTTCTGATGGATCGACAACTGTCTCAACACCAGCAGCTTCGCGTCTACCATCGTTGTAGATCGCCTTTACCAAGGCTACGCACATCAACGCCATTACAACGGAGAATGGCAGTGCCCCAATCACCATCGCAGTTTGGATCGCTCCGGTCCCGCCAGAGATCAGCAATCCGCCAACAACCAGCGCAAGCGCTGCACCCCAGAACAGGATGTGTGGACGTGCTTTTGGACCTTCATCACCCGCTGCACTGATAGTATTCACGATCAAAACAGCCGAGTCAGCAGATGTGACAAGGAATGTCATGAGCAAGATCACGATGATCACAGCCATGCCCCATGCCAAGAATTGTGCAATTGGTGCCAACATAAACTCTGTCATAGCAAAGATTTTATCACCATTTGCGGCATCGAGAATGAGCCCGCCAGCTGTGCCATTCAACTCAAGATCAATCGCTGTACCACCAGCCCATGCGAACCAGATGAAGCACATAAGTGAAGGCACAATCATCGCGCCAAGAACGAATTCACGGATCGAACGTCCACGCGAAATACGCGCTAGGAACAAGCCAACAAATGGCGCAAATGCGATCCACCAGGCCCAGTAGAATACCGGCCACCAACCTTGCCACTGCGTGAGCAAGAAGGCTTGTGATCCTTCAACACCATCAGAGCTGTAAACATTCACGCTCAGGAATGGCAGCGCGATCAGGTAATCCCAGATGCCAACGAAGAAGGCTGTTGCACCGAACCAGGTTGCCCCAAATAGAATGAAGAAACCAAGTAGGAAAATCGATAGCACCATGTTGATATTTGAAAGCCATTTGATGCCTTTACCAACACCAGAAATAGCAGACAGCGTTGATGCACCCATGATCACTAGAAGCGCAACGATAATACCAAGCGTAGTTGCTGAACCGTCTTCAAGCGCAAGACCGCCAATGCCGATCCGTGTCAGACCCGCTACGAATTGCTCCACACCAAATCCAAGTGTTTGTGCCACACCTAAAATGGTCGCAACCACGGCCACAATATCAATCAAATGACCAAGATTGCCTGACAAAGACTTGCCGAACAAAGGTGTCAAAGACGAGCGAATTGTGAGCGGCAAACCGCGACGATAGCTAAAGAATGCAAGTGCAAGACCAGCAACTGCGTAACAAGCCCATGCGCCTAGTCCCCAGTGTAGGAATGACCAGACATAAGCTTCGCGCACATTGTCCGCATTTAACGAGTTTGTAATGCCCTGAATAACCGCAGGGTTGTTTTTAAAGTGAGCCACTGGCTCGGCAACAGCCCAGGTTAACATACCAACACCGATACCGGCGCCGAACATCATGGAGAACCATGAGAAGTTCGAAAATTCAGGCTTTTCCTCTTTGGTGCCCAGTTTCAGGCGTCCGGCTGTTGGCCAAATTGCTAGGCCAATACAGACAATCACAAAGGCTGTGACCACCCAAATGTACCATGCAGCAAATTGCGCCAAAATGGCGGTGTTCCATTCGCCTAAAATTGTTCCAGCTTCCGTCGGCCAAACAATACACCATACAACCAAGATGCTGATGATGATCTTACTGACGACGGTCACGTTGACACTAAATCCCTGATAATAACCGCTGTCCGCGGTTTTGATAGGTAGATCAGTCAATGCAGGTTTAATACTCATGTAAAATGTTCTCCCCTAGTATATTCACAAATACCCTCCACACCAAGATTGATAAAAACCTCGATAAGTATTTGTGCTCCTCCCCCGAATGCGACCCCACTATTAGCTTGACATATTGGATAAATCCAATCACCAAATTAATAGAATTTTAATAGTCTTACATAATTAAATCGATTTGTAGAGGGTAAATTTTAATGGCTGACATTAATTCCATTAATAGGAAACTTAGTCATAACCTTGTTGGCCTTTATGCCTTTGATCTTGTTGCAAGAAATGGAAACTTCACAGGCGCGGCCGAAAGTCTTGGATTAACCCAAAGTGCCATGTCCCAGCGCATTAGAGCGCTTGAGACTGAACTCGGAATCGTGCTGTTTAAACGCGAACATCGTGGTGTTTCTCTGACCAATGAAGGCGCGCGCCTTATAAATATTATCCGTCCATCTATGACCCAAATGGAACAAGCTGTTTCGCGTTTGCAGGTGCGAAAATCTAAACCTCGCGTCCGCATTTCGGCCGATTTTTCTTTTGCGACATTTTGGTTGCTGCCGCGTTTAGCGCATTTAAGATCAGAGCTTGGTGACGAGATCGAAATTCAGATCCTGGCGTCGCAATCGCCTCAAGAAGTCAATGGTGATGATTGCGACATAGCCATACATGTCGGGCCATTAAACAAAATGATGGCAAACGATATTCTGTTATTAAAAGAACGCGTTACACCTGTGTGTAGCCCCAAATATATCGAAACGCATGGTATCGCTAAAACGCCAGAAGAATTGCTACAACATCAATTGCTAAGCCTTTCAAAACCTGAACAAGCGCAATGGCAAACCTGGCAAGGTTGGTTCAATGCCCTGGGTGTGAAAGGTGAGCGCGAGCACAATTATGTCAGCTTCAATAATTATGACATGGTGACTCAATCCGCGATGGCCGGCCACGGCATTGCACTGGGTTGGCTGGGTTTAATTGACCAGGTTGTCGAAAATGGTTTGCTGGTTAAAATGATGGATCATGTGGTCGAAAGTGATGCCGGCCACATTATGAGCCGCGATTATACAAAGGCCACATCTGGTCCAAAACGGGTTTTCGAATGGATCGCTGATCAAGTGAAAGCCGACTAAGTTCGGTTTATTGCGTAATTCGAGTTGACTTAGACCAGATTAGCCTCTAATAGCCATCCCAAGCGCGGATGTTCATTCATTCGCGCTGTTTTACGTGTCCCGTGAATGGTCCCAAAGCGTATAGGTGAGCATTCTGTCAGACTTCAATAGAGGTCAGAGGAGGGCGCGTTTCCTACCCTTCACCATGGTGGTGTTGGGGTTTTTGTTTTGAAAGGAAATGCGATGAGCAAGCGCCAAGCATCTAAATACAAACTCGATCGCCGAATGGGCGAAAATATCTGGGGCCGTCCTAAGTCACCAGTCAACCGTCGTGAATATGGCCCAGGTCAACACGGTCAGCGCCGTAAAGGCAAATTGTCTGACTTTGGTATCCAGCTTCGTGCCAAGCAGAAGCTAAAAGGCTATTACGGCGAAATCCGCGAGAAGCAATTCCGCTCAATTTATAACGAAGCTGTTCGTCGTAAAGGCGATACACCAGATAACCTAATCGGTCTTTTGGAATCTCGTTTGGACGCGCTTGTTTACCGCGCTAAATTTGTTGCAACAATCTTTGCTGCGCGTCAATTCGTCAATCACGGCCACGTATTGGTCAATGGCGTTCGCACAAACATTCCTTCATACCGTTTGCAGCCTGGTGATGTTGTTGAAATCCGCGAAAAGTCAAAACAGCTTGCAATCGTTTTGGAAGCAAAAGATCTAGCTGAGCGTGATATTCCAGAATATGTTGAAGTTGATCACAACAAAATGACAGCAAAATTGGTTCGTTTGCCACAATTGGCTGATGTTCCTTATCCTGTCATCATGGAACCAAATCTAGTGGTCGAGTTTTACTCACGCTAATTCTTTCTTAGTCAGAAAGATTTCAGAATTTTCAAAGCCCTGTGCTCATTTGAGTATGGGGCTTTTTCTTTTGATGAGTATGTAGCTTTGATATTGTTGATTGTTATTTGGCCGCGCAATCGCTAAAACCAGCATATTCTGATTTTAAGAAATGTGTTCGAAATGAATATTGTCCCAGAAATATCAAAACAAGACGAAGCGATCGAGGTTGCAGGGGCCAAAGATGAACTGTCGTTATTTGCCAATGCGCCAGATAGTTTGAGTTTTAAAAAACTACGCAAACGTCTAATCCGCAATACGCGTCAAGCCCTTGAAGAATTTTCAATGCTGCCAAGTGCAGAGGAAACCGCAAATGGTAAACCCCCGCGCTGGTTGGTGGGTCTCTCAGGCGGTAAAGACTCTTATGGGCTCTTAGCAATTTTGATGGAATTGCAATGGCGTGGATTGCTCAATGTCGATCTTTTGGCCTGTAATCTTGATCAGGGGCAGCCGAATTTTCCAAAGCATATTCTGCCAGATTTTCTCAACAAACATAATATCGCGCATCGCATTGAATATCAGGACACCTATTCAGTCGTGACCGATAAGATTTCAGAAAACTCAACATATTGCGCACTTTGTTCACGTTTGCGTCGGGGGCATCTTTACCGTGTTGCACGCGAAGAGGGATGTGACGCGTTGATCTTAGGTCATCACCGTGAAGATTTGTTGGAGACGTTCTTTTTAAATTTCTTCCATGGCGCGCGCATGGCATCTATGTCGCCCAAGCTGATCAATGATGAGGGTGATGTGATGGTTATGCGTCCCTTGGTTTACTGTGCTGAAGATGATCTAGAAAAGTTCGCACAAGCGCTCGAATTCCCAATCATCCCCTGTGATCTATGCGGTTCGCAAGATGGCTTGCAGCGCAATGTCATGAAACAGATGATCAATGATATTGAGGCCAAAATGCCGGGCCGCAAAGATCGTATGATTAAAGCGCTGGGTAACATCAGACCGTCACATATGCTTGATAATAAGCTCTTTGACTTTGCAAATATCGGTATTGACGAGAAAGATACATAATGACCCTTACAGACCAGGATTTTGATGACCTGATTTCCCTCATTGCACTTTGTGGTTTTCAGGAAATCATGCCGCATTTCAGACGCTTGGAAGGCGGTGATATTGAGGCAAAGACGAATGCATCAGATCTAGTCACCATTGCTGATGTCGCGGCAGAAAAGTTTCTAACCAAGGAACTTAAAGCCAAATTTCCAAATGCCATTGTCTTTGGTGAGGAATCTGCCAGCGAAGATGCCAATGTTTTGAAAAACCACAAATGGGAAGGCATGTCCTTCGTCATAGACCCTATCGATGGCACATTTAACTTTGCAAGCGGCGCACCAATCTTTGGCACAATGCTGGCCATCGTCAAAGACAGCGAGACCATTGGTGCAATCATTCATGACCCAGTGATGAATGACACAATTTACGCCCGCAAAGGCGAGGGCGGGTTTTATCGCCAGGCCGATGGCAAGGAAATCCGTTTAAAAGTGTCAGAACCCGTAAGCTTTGATCAAGCAACAGGTTCAATCTCTTGGACCGGGTTGGATCATGATATGCGGGTCAGGCTCTTGTCCAATCAAGCGCGAAGCCTCAACTTCTTTGGTTATCGTTGTGCTGCACATGATTATCGCATTCTAGCCACCGCGAAGGCGCATTTTCTACTCTATAGCAAAATGATGCCATGGGACCATTTAGGCGGAACGCTTATTCATAGTGAAGCAGGCGGTTATTCAGCGCGCTTTGATGGCAGTGAATATCGTCCACAGACCATCGATGGCGGGCTTATCCACGCGCCCAACAAAGATATGTGGGATGAACTGCGTTACGAATTGTGGCGTTAATCCGCTAAGACTTCAGTGTAAGAGACCAGCGCTCTGCCCATAAAGCTGCAATCAGGCTCACCACACCCAAAATCAGATAACCATTGGCCATGGGAATAATGGTGCCATCATAAAGCTGGCCCAATATGCCGCCAATAAGCGCACCAAAGCTCACGGACATTGTGTTGAGGACTGATGAGGCTGTGCCAGCAATATGACCCAAAGGTTCAAGCGCAATGGCTGTTGTGTTGGCGACAACAAATCCAAAAAGCCCCATCGTCATGATGGTGACAAACAACATGAGCGCAAATGGTACATTTGCGAAATTTGCAGCGATAAAGAATATCGATGTGACAACAAGGAATGCCAAAATCGAGAGATGCACGATCACGCGTAGCGGGGTCTTTTTGACTAGGCGACCATTGATGATGCTGCTTATGGCCATTGCGGCTGCTGCTATCATGAAGGCATAGATGAAGTTGTCGCCCATTTCATACAATTCGCCAAACACCTGAGCGATCGTCACCACATAGGTAAAGAGCGCGCCTGAAAAGGCAATCGCAACGATGCAATAGCCGACGGGACGGCGATATCTCAAACTTTCGAGGAATGCATCCAAAACGTGCGAAATGGATAATGCCATGCGTTCATTGGGGTCTTGAGTTTCTTTCAAGCGAGCAAAAGCCACCAGACATGTGAGCGAACCACCAGCGCCCAAGAACAAAAAGATCCAATGCCAATTTGCGAGATAAATGATGTATTGACCAATGGCCGGTGCAATCAAAGGTGCAATCATAAAGACAGCCATCACATTACTCATCACTCGCGCCATGTCATTGCCCGAATAGCAATCTCGCACAATTGCTTGTGAAGCTGTTCGAGCCGCACCAGCAGAGGCGCCAGAAAGCGCGCGCAAAATTAAGAGCGTTGCAAAATTGGGTGCAAATAGCGCAGCTAATGATGTGAGCGCAAAAGAGAGTAAAGCCAGCGTGAGAATGAGCCGGCGCCCAAATGCGTCGGTCAGCGGTCCAAAGAATAATTGCGAAACCCCAAGTGAGAAGATAAAGGCGACAATAACTAGCTGCGCATCATTGGGATCCGTGAGCTGATATTCGGCTCCAATGTCTAAAAGTGCTGGCAGCATGATGTCCACCGAAAATGCGATGATTGACACCGTGGCTGCGATAAATACGGTAAAAGCCAGCTCAGAAAACCCAGCGCGCTTTGCCCCGCGGAGTTCAAATAGCTTTTGATTTTCAGTCGTATCTATAGACATGTCAGGCCTCCCAAAATGCGAGATTCCAAAATAAAAAGAGGCACTTAAGCGCCTCTTCAGAATCATAATTGCAGGTGTTTAACCTGAATTTGTAACAGCTTAACCTGCCGCGATGTTCAGCTCAAGTCCGTTGGCTTCAAGATGTTGCTGTAACTCTTGGCTTTGGAACATCTCGCGTACGATATCGCATCCGCCCAAGAATTCACCTTTGACATAAAGCTGAGGAATAGTTGGCCAGTTTGAATAATCTTTAATGCCCTGGCGAAGCTCATCATCAGCAAGAACATTTATGCCTTTATAAGGAACGCCGAGATAGTTCATGATCTGAACCACTTGGCCCGAAAAACCGCATTGCGGAAAATCTGGTGTGCCCTTCATAAAGACAACAACATCATTAGTTTTCACTTCATTATCAATTAGGTCTGCAATGCCAGCCATTGTACTATCCTTTAGGGGGTAATTGTATTTCGCTATATATGAGCTTTTTGATGTAAGTTTTCAAGTCGCAAAATATGTCAATCTCGAAAGGTGTCAGCGATCAGGAAGAACGTGATTGGTCCATGCCCAATATTGAAAAAATCCGAAAAAACTTTTTTTGGATAAAACGATTGTCAGAATCGATTTTCTCGTTCACACTCAGCCCATCTTTAACGTATTGAAAGGAGGTGGTCCAATGTCGAGCATTTTAACTGGTGAGGTTGGGTCTTTGTTTAACGGTACTTTTGTGGAGCAGTCTTTATAAAAGAACCATTGAACCGGATGCTTGTTTGATTTGATCGCTTAGAAAATCAAATATCGACGAGACCTCTTCCGGAGCCAAAATGCGAGAAAGCCACTCTTTAGGGAGTGGCTTTTTTTGCTGGCATTTTTTCCTTAAACAACCTCAGTTACGATACTGGCGAGCCCATCCGCATCCAAAGGTTTGTTAACATAGGCTTTGATAACGTCAAATTCAGCCGCCCGCGCTTGATCCTGGGGCGCGTCGGAAGACGTCAACATGACAACATTTACACTTTCGTTGAAACTTTTGGGCAGGGAAGTGGTCGCCTCCTCCAAAAAGTCAAAACCACTTATGCGCGGCATATTGATATCTAAAAATATGACGTCGATTTTGGGTCGATCACGGGATTGCAAAAATTGCAAGGCTTCATCCGCATAGTGAAAACAAATAACGTCTTTGATCAGATTGGTTTTGTGTACCAATCGTTTGAAAAAAAAGTGATCTGTTTCATCATCGTCGATGAGTAGTACGGTGTCTAACATTGAGTAACTGTATCTATATCTCGCTTAGGCAGAACGATTGAAAAAGTCGTGCCTTTGCCAGTTTTGGATTGGATTGAGATTTCGCCGTTCATATAGCTAACAATTTTTGCACTCAGTGCTAAACCAAGGCCGGTTCCCGGGAAATCCTGTTGGGTATGTAAGCGACCAAATAGTTTAAAGATTTGAGTTTGATATTTCTCATCCACCCCAATACCATTATCTGTGATGTGAATTACATTTTCATACACATCACCATCTGCATTGATTGTAATTTCGGGTTTCTGGCCCTGAGGTTGAAATTTCAACGCATTGGATAATAGATTTTGAAACAAGACCCGCATGTAATACCCATTTGCCACGATTGTGGGTAGTTCGCTTACTTTGATAGTCGCGCCGCTACTTTGAATGAGACCGCTCAAATCATCCATGACCTCAGACGTGACCACATTGAGATCAACGTCTTCTATCTCATCTCTTTCACGGCCCATATAGGCATATCTAAGTATATCAGTGGTTTTTTGTTCCATCCGGTCAGTGGCTTGCAATGCTTTTTCTAAAAACACAGCGTGCTCGTCAGAATTGTTCTCCTCAAAAAGCGGACCGAGTTCACTCAAGAGCGTTTTGAGCGTGAAAATGGGTGCCTTGATATCGTGCGACATCGCGTAGGTGAAATCAGCCTGTTCCTCGCGAATAGCCTCACTTGTCTTTAAAGAGGCACGCAAACGGATAGCATCATCCACACATAAGGCTAGTTTTTTAAGAGTTGCGAGATCTTCATCGTTCCATTTTTTGGGCTTGGAATCGATCGCGCATAGCGCGCCGATGGCCTGGCCTTGGGGGTCATGGATTGGGACACCCAAATATGCGATAACACCCAAATCGGGGATGGCGAGGTTATCTTTTACACGCCCATTTTCAGGTGCATTTTCGACGATAAGCGGCGCATTGTCGTGTGCCACATGTTGGCAAAATGAATGGCTGAGCGGTGTTTCTCCGCGAGACAACCATGGTTCTGTTAGGCCACACATGCTCTTAAAGAACTGACGATCATTGGGTTTATCAATAATGGATACCAGAGAAACTGGCACACACAATATGCTTGACGCAAGCTCTGTTAAATGGGTGAACGATACTTCATCCATTCTATCCAGCAGCCCAAGTTCTTTAACGCTCAGCCGATTAAAATTCATGCCCAAATCAACCCAAACCAAATGCCCCGTTTGAATTTCCCGCAGTATGAACTCACACCGAATCATAAGTTCATGCATGACACACTGCCAGAGATACAGGTAAAGTCAAAGAAAATATTAGAAATAGGGTACTAGAAGTTAAGTAAGCGCATACAAACCAAATATACGCCCAAGTTATTCACATATATCAGAAATTCCTTATTTTATGGCGTTAACGACTTGTTTCATGCATGAGTTCACGGCCTTCGCCAGCCAATTGAGTGCAACCCCAACCCATGAGCAATCCAATTAATGCACCTTCACCAATAAACCAAAATGGAGACGTTAAAGTTCCCATGCCTAAGGTTGCGCCCCAATCTGTGACCGCCTGCATAAGATAGGCAAATTGATCATAGGCAAATAAAACCAGGACGAAATTCATCCATCCGCCAATAAGCGGTGCTCTAAACCACCAGGGAAGGGGTAAATTAATAACTGGATGATGGGTGTATACACCAAACACGCCAATGATTGCGCCAAGGGTTGTATACCATAACAACAAGCCAAGCCGCAGCATCATCGAACTTTCAGGTGCGATATAAGGAAGAAAGACAAATCCCAATGCACCTATGACGAAGCCGATCAGTTTTCCTATGCCAATACGCAAGGTAAGCGATGGAGGCGTTAATGCGTCAGATAACATAATAATCTCCTCATTTTGTTCAAATTTGGAGATATTTTAGCAGAAAATGGGATTTTTGACGTTGATTTAGGTCAAATGGAGTGGGTTTTCATCTAACTGCATAATGTACCCGTGAAACTAAATTAGTAGAAGAATCAGTAATTCAGAAAACAACCTTAACGATTATTGAGTTTGTAGCCATGAACTTTAAATAGGTGTAACACCCGTACTCGAACGGGAGGAAAGAACCATGAGACCAACAGTATTATTTGTTATAGTTGCATTTATCGCATCAATAATGGCCATGTCTGCTGCTAATGCACATGGTGGGCGTACAAATAGTGACGGATGTCATCACAAGCGAAAAGACAACACATATCATTGCCATTGAGGGTTATGCATCAAAGGAACATAATTGCTCAGGATAACTACTGCAGTTCCATCGCTTGAAACACTTCTTTTTTCACCATCTGAAAATCAAAGGTTTTAACGTGCTGACCATCCACATGCACTTCCATTTTATGCGGACCTAATGGGTCGCCCTTATCGACACACCATGAATTTTCAATCCAACCCTTATAGGTGGTGATAAATTTTTCAGTGCGTGTGGATTTGCGATCGGCAGAGGTTTCCTGTGCGCCATAGGGATCATCTTCACCTGACCAAAATTCTGGTGCTGACGAAGAAGTGTAAATCTCTGTGAATTTTACCAGACGATCCTCACCCGCCAAATGCACAATCCAGCCATAACATACATGATCCGGGATAAAGGGCACATTGTTGGAAATAACCGTTTTGGATTGTCCATCAGGACTGTCCACCTTAACAAAGAAAAACGCATTATTGACGGTGAGCTGAGACTCTTTTGCCAGCATCTCGTCAACATTGTAATTGTCACCTTTGTCTAATGGTGCAACAAGTTTTGGTTGATTGCTATGTGATAAAGCGGCACTTACCCCTGAAGCCAATAGCGCAGCCGCATACGCCATCGACCGAAATTTCATTCGGTATTCGACCATATTCCCACTCTTTATGCCTCGAAAAAGAGGCGTTCCCGTTTAAGCGTGGACTGATTATATGGCCGTTTCGGCTCTTATATTTTAAGGCTTTATCCCAATTTAAAGCCTATTCAGGCACGCTTGTCTGCAGAGCAAGTGCATGTAAGACACCGCCCATATTCCCTTGCAGCGCATCATAAACCATTTTGTGTTGCGCCACGCGTGTCTTCCCTCGAAAGCTCTCAGACACGACTTCTGCTGCATAGTGATCCCCATCACCAGCAAGATCGCGAATGGTCACAGTTGCATCAGGCAAAGCCTGTTTGATCAATTTTTCAATTTCGCCTGCATCCATTGGCATGGTATTTTCCTTTACAACCCGTCCATTTTGGGTAGAGCAACCTAAATTCCTGCAATAATTGCTAGACCAAAATTCACGCGCAACATCATTTAAATTGAGATAAAACCGAATCTCATACGCACCATGATGTTACCGCAAAGCCTTGCAAGATCGCAACAAATTTACAATGCAACAAATTGGAAATAAAATGTGATGATTATTTCAAGCTGGCCTTAAGCTCTTGAAGTTCTTTGCGCATGGCACGTATTTCAATGAGCATTTGCTCGTTTTCGCTCATCATTGTTTCTCGTTCAGCACGCGCTTCAGCCTCATGTTCTTGTTGCATAGCGTCCACAATCACACCGATAAACAAGTTCAGAACCGTAAAGGCTGTCATGATGATAAATGGTACAAATAGCATCCATGATAACGGAAACTCTTCCATGACCGGGCGTACAATGCCCATGGACCAGCTTTCAAGTGTCATGATCTGGAATAAAGTGTAAGAGCTTTCTCCGATTGAACCAAACCATTCAGGAAATGCCTCTTTGAAGATCTTAGTGGATATGACTGCGTAGACATAGAAAATCAGCCCAAGCAGCAGCACAATAGACCCCATTCCCGGTAAAGCTGATAAAAGACCAGTCACCACGCGGCGCATGGCTCTGACTTGGCTGACGAGGCGCAGGACACGCAATATCCGAAACGCGCGCATGGCCGAAAGTGCGCCGGTTGCAGGAATAAGCGAAATTGTCACAATAACGAAATCAAAGATCCGCCAGGGGTTACGCCAAAACCCTTTAAAGTCTGCAATCAGGCGAAGTATGACTTCGACGACAAAAACAGCTAAAATTAGCCTATCCAACATATGCAGAAATGGACCAATGGAACCCATGATCGTGCCACTGGTCTCCATTCCTAATATAATGGCATTGATAACAATGAGAACAAGAATGGAGCGTCCAAACAGCTCGCTTTCTGTAAAATTATAAAGCTTGGCGCGTAAGATATTAATGTTTGCCATTTTGATATCACTGGTCCCGAATTGTTTGCCCTGAGATAGGCTGATCCTGGGATTTAATCAAGGGCGTGGCCTGTTAAGATGCGAGCTTTTCATCCGGGCTTTCGATAGGTAAATATATGGTGACATTCGCGCCACCATTTTCCAAATTCGCGATCTCTATGAGACCACCATGATGTTCAATAATTTTTTTGGCAATGGCTAGCCCCATGCCTAAACCGGGCTGAGCGGAAGCAGGTACAGCGCGATAAAATGGCTTAAATACTCTTTCGATACTTGGAATATTTATTCCCGTCCCGTTGTCTTTGATCGAGATGGCATGCATGTGGCCATCACAACGGCAAGATATGTCAACCTTAAGGTTAGTTTCAGGATCGCGATATAAAATGCAGTTTTGCAATATGGCATGAAATGCATGCATTAGCCGATCTTCATCACCCACATAATCGGGCAGGTCATCGATTGTGAGTATCGCTTCTTCTGGTCTTATACCTCGTAATTCGCGTTCCCAAACTGCTTCAAACAGACCTTTAAGCGATGTGTCAACTTTCTTGCCAGGGCGCGTATTTAAGCGCGAAAGGGTCAATAATCCCTTCAACATCGCGTCCAAATGGTCTCCGCTTTTCGAAATGTTATTTAGATAATTGTTTGTGTCCGGATCAATCAGGTCTTTGCTATCCTGCTGAATGATCGACACAAAACCATTAATGTGACGAATAGGCGCTGCAAAATCGTGAGAGATGATGTAGAGAAACTCCTCGAATTCCTTCTCGAGTTTTTCTAGCTTTTGTTTGTCTGACATCATGTCCATTTCACAAAATTCTCGTTATTCGCAGATATTCTTATTTTCCTTACAAAGTGTTTCGACAGCTGCAACCGAAAGCGGCTTGGTGAAGTAATCAACGACAGCGTCATGGGCCATTGATTTATCCTTGTCGTTTTGTTGATCCGAGGACGTTAGCATCACCACAACGGAACCATTTTGATCGCCATATGTTTCCGTGTATTTTTCTAAAAACTCATGACCATTCATACGAGGCATATTGATGTCGAGAAAGATGACTTGAGGATGATCGTCTGCCTCGCTGAGAATATCCAGTGCCTCTTGACCATCATACGCCACGATAATTTTGATATCTGGATTATATTTTTTAAGTGTGTGATTGCAGATGAAGTGATCCGCTTCACTATCATCAACGACCATGACTGTTACCAATGTCAACTCGCATCCCCTTTATCTGTTATTCTGACGGGTACTATCAACTTGAACAAAGAGCCATTTTCAAGCGGTACATACTCGATATCTCCACCTAATATATGAGCACTCTTGCGCATAAGATACAATCCCAACCCGCTGCCAATTGCCACTTTTGGATGGAAGCGTTTAAACATCTCAAACATTTGTTTTCGATATTGCGGGTCAATGCCCAGGCCATTATCGGATACATGTAAATGCAATTTTTCTCCGACACGAAAACAATTTATTTTCAAATACGGCTCATCCTTTTTCGGATCTTGATATTTTGCAGCATTGGATATCAGGTTTTCCAAAATTAGCTTGAAACGGGAGGGTTTAATGATAACGCGCTCTTCAAGACTGATTTCCTTAATCACAGTCAAGCGCGCAAAACCATCAGCATGATCAAGTTTTGCCAGAGCTTCATCAACTGCCTGGGCAATATCCAGAACAGCTTCGGTTTCATTTTGGCTACCAATTTCTGTCAGCGTTAATATATCTGAAATGAGTGACTCAAGTTTGCTGAGCGATTGGCGTGCGTGAGCAATGCTTTTTGTTGCAAAGTCCGTCTCATTATCTTTGATGGCGTCATCAGCTAAATTGAGGAGCTGAACGGATGAAACAATTGGTGATCGCAGATCGTGTGATGTGCGATAAGCAAATTCCTCCAGTTCTTCATTAGCGCGATTAAGTTCCTCTGTTCGGAGTGCAACGAGTTTTTCAACTGAGTCATTTCGTGCTGAAATCATCGTAAGGATTATAAACAACAGCAATGTAAAAACGGAACCACCAATGGCAAAATACCAAAGCGAACGCAAATAATCTCCCGTGATCAGTTGACAATTTTTCGTAAAGATCATTTTCCAGGTCTGGCCTGCGACGTTCAAATCATGGCTGGTATGTTTGACACCCTCAAGGTCATAACTATCATCGGGACCTTCTTTTTTGTCAGATGTTCGTGAATCGTAGAGCACCAACGGATCCTGATTGCCGCGCTCTTCAATAAGGTAAAAATTTGTCCCCACACTGGCCAGCTTCTCTGTCAAACTTCCCACAAGATCAGGATAAACGAAGATACCATTGATATAACCAACGTGTTCAGGAGTGTTGGTATCTGTCGTCTTATAAACCGGGGAATAGATGATAAATCCATATTCATCCTGTTTTTGCACGATCGAGAACCGACTCGTCGCCCGCGGTTTATTCATCGCTTTGGCGAGATCGAGAATGCCCCGTCGCACATCTCTGGAAATGCCATCCTGACCATATACATCAAACCCGTGGGCCGATTTATTGCGTGCATAAGGTTCAGTATAGGCGAGGGGATAGTAAACTTCGCGTTGTTTTGCAGATTGAAGCTGCCCCTTATCGTTTCGAGCCTGAATATCGAAATCTGGATAGCCTTCATCCCGAATGGCTTGTGTGAAGACATTTCGATCGCCTTTCTCAATCTTGGGCAACCAGGACAGTCCATATAAGCCGTTTGAGTTTTTGAGCAGTGGCGTGGTAAAAATTTTAAAACTATCGGCGGTCATATCACTTGCTGCCGCGAGGAATGCGGTTGTCGCTTTTACGGTGGTGATATTAACCGCAATCGTTTGTGAAAACTCGTTGGCAAGGTTGGCTGTTTCACGTTGATATTCATCATAAGTGTGGGACTCGAGTTCTTTTTTAGCTGCATCAAAAAGCAGCGAAAATACCACAATACAAATCACAACAGGGATAATGACCAGTGCTTTAAAATTGATAGATGCTAGGGAATTGTCATGTGTTTTGGTCAGAAACAAAACCGCAAGCGGCGCGAACATGACCACACCAAGCGTATCGCCGAGCCACCACGTTCCGAATTGAAGCCAAAAATCGGAAGGGGAGAAATTCGCAATTCTATCGATTGAGAACGTGCCGATCATGGCTGAGATCAAGCAGGCTACAATGCCACCCCAAAATACGAAAATCAGTATTTCACGAAGATTGCCAGAATGCAGAGGGTTATTTGAGAATTTTCGAATAAGAATTGCGCCGAATGTGGCATGTAGAGTTGCTCCGGCAGCGATTGAGATCACAGTCCATAAAGATTCTGAATCTGGAACGCCATAACGCAGAGCGTGTGTTAGAAATGAACCTAAAAACACACCAATCGCAATTCGGGTGCCAAACACATAGACAAACCCCAATGCAATACCTGCCGAAGGCCACATGACAGACACAATACCCGGTGGAATAACAAGAAAATAGCCGAGCCAGCTAAACGCAGTATATGCCAGACATAGCGCGACAATTGTGATGACCCAGCTGTGCCGGGAATGCGAAAAAATGGGTGCTGTCGTTGGGCTCATAAAAAGAAGACCCCCATCGTCACTCCAAAAGGTTTAAGCGCTTCGAACCTGTATTGTTACAACAAAATCGAATCAATTCTTCATCTGTCCCAATATATTCTCATTTTTACGCACAATTCCATAAATACTTAGAATTATCCAAGTATATTACCTTAAAAATTACTACGTAGGATTTGGGTATCTTATGTTACTGCATCGTCTTTCAAATTTGGGTCGCCCAATCGCGTTCACCTAAATTTGATGGATGGTGTTCGGTAAGTGTCTTGTGGTTTCGCGCGATTATCGCGTAAAAAAGCAGTGAGCTGAGGAAAATATATATGACTGTCTACAAATATCCCAAACCGCTTTCGTCGGAAATTACTCCCAAGAACGTCTTTCTAAACAGACGTAGCTTCATGAAAGCAGCAGGTGTTGCGTCTGCTACGGCTTTAACTGGTGGACTTGCCATTAACACATCAAATGCCATGACAACACCTTGGGAATTATCCAAGAGTGAATACTCGATATCTGACGAACCAAACCCAATTGAAGATATCAAAAGCTACAACAACTTTTATGAGTTTGGCACAGGCAAAGGAGATCCCGCCGCGAATGCCGGCGCTCTGACAACCAATCCCTGGAATATCAAAATTGATGGACTGACAAACAAACCCGGCGAGCTCGATATAGATGATTTAATATCGAAATTCGATCTTGAAGAGCGCATCTATCGTTTGCGGTGTGTTGAAGCCTGGTCGATGGTTATTCCTTGGGTCGGAATTCCTCTCCGCGATGTGATCAATGCCTATGATCCGCAAGGCAGCGCTAAATATGTATCGTTTGAAACCTTAGTCCGCCCAGAAGAAATGGTCGGGCAACGCAGATTTGGTGGTCTTGATTGGCCCTATGTTGAAGGCCTTCGTATGGATGAAGCGATGCATCCCCTCACAATTCTTGCCGTTGGTATTTATGGCGAAGCCATGCCAAATCAAAATGGCGCACCTGTTCGCTTGGTTGTTCCATGGAAATACGGATTTAAGAGTATAAAATCCATTGTTCGTATGAGCTTTACGGAAGAAGAGCCACCAACGACATGGAATATTTTGGCACCAAGAGAATACGGATTTTACTCTAATGTAAATCCAAATGTTGATCACCCGCGATGGAGCCAAAAGGCTGAGCGTATTGTAGGTTCAGGCATTTTTGCCAAGAAACGGGATACCGAAATGTTCAACGGTTACGCAGATGAAGTGTCTTCGCTTTATGACGGCATGGATCTAGCTAAATTCTACTAATTCATTATGGCACAGCATAAAGCATGGACTTTCCTGCCAAGTTGGTTGATTTATCCTTTGGGTATTGTGCCAGGGGTATGGTTGTTTTATCGCGCCGTGCAAAATCAACTCGGGCCTGATCCTGTTAAAGTCCTGGAGAATGGCTTAGGTGAATATGCCTTGCAGTTCTTAATCGCAGGGCTTGCGATCTCTCCGCTAATGCGTTTTGCCAAGATCAATTTAATCAAATATCGCAGGGCGTTAGGCCTTATTGGTTTTTTCTATGTTGTCGCGCATTTTACCGTCTATATCGTGCTCGACATGCAGTTTAACTGGCAGGAAATCATCACCGACATTATAAAACGGCCTTATATTACGATTGGTGTCTCTGCGTTTTTGCTTCTACTGCCCCTAGCGCTAACATCCAATAATCTCTCCATCCGAAAACTCGGCGCTGCCGGGTGGAACAAACTACATTTGATTGTTTACCCAGCCGTCATTTTAGGCGCGGTTCATTATGTGATGATCAAAAAGACCTGGGCACTTGAACCTTTAATATATCTTGCGACTGCTCTGTTACTTATCTCTCTGAGACGCTTTTATCATCTGGCAAAACGGAAAAAGCGGGTTGCAGCTTGATGATCTTAATCAAACTCGATTATAAGTGATCGCTCGGTATGAGGAAGATCTCCCCAAGTTGGTGCAGGCAGAAATTTTCCCCCGTGCTGTCTTGGATATGTGTCATTGTTAAAGGACACCAGATATTCGTTGTTATTGGAATTGCTGGGTTCACCTTTCACCCAATTCTGGTATTTCAGTTCTTCTCCCGATGTCCATTGCCATCCCCCTTTGGGCTCTGCGGAGCCGTTAGGTTGAAACAGGCCAAATGAAGGCCCATAAATGCCATGCCCATTAGAGGATATCTTCCAAAAACGCTGATCGTGCCGAATGAGGTCATATACAAATTGATTTTCTGTTCGTGAGTTTAACGACGCTAGATATCCACCCGCATTTTCAGCAATTCTCTTTGCCTCATCCAGCTGTAACAAGCGCCAAATTTGAACGGCGATATATAAATGGCCTTCATGATAGCCATAGACATATTCATACGGTCTAAGTGCTTTCGCTGCCTTGATTAGGCGCGGATCATCTTCGATCAACTCAATTTGTTTTGGATCATATTTTCGCGCATTTGTGGATGAAACGATCGCAATATTTGAACTTTCATCGTTTGATAGTTCAACTTTCAATGCCGCAGCAGTGGCAGCCGTCACAACGCCAGTCGAGGGCAAATTAACCGCCGCCTGGAAATCTGCAATGGCCTTTCGTGTCCCACGTCCAATTGCGCCATCAACGGCACCGGCGTTATATCCGCGCGTGTTTAAAGCGGCTTGGATAAGTTTGGCATCATCTTTCGTTAAACCCAATTTGATTTCGGATTTTTCATCAACTGTGCGTTTTAAAGCCACAATTTGCTCCGGCTTGGCACTTTCGATATCGATCCCAGTCTCTTGAGCCACACTAGCCAACTGAAGTCGTTCTTGTTCAATCAACGCCAGATCTTTAAAAAATCCGTTGGGAAATTTGTCAAAATACAAATCCCATGCGCGAGTGTTTTGAATGGCAGTGGCAGCGTTAAACATGGTTTCTTCTTGCTGATAGGCAATGGATGAACCCGCACCGTCAGAACCCAATTTAAGATATATTTCAGTGGTGAGGTCATTGCTGACCATTGGGACTTGTTTATTGTTTGACTCAGCTTTGACGTCACGAATAACGCGTTTCATGAGTGATAAAACTTCAACATTTTCAGATGGCAGGTGTCGCGCGAGTGACGCAGCAAAAGGGGAATTGTCATCGCCATCAAAGGCAACCTGACCAGGTGCTGCGGAAAATGTAATCATCGCGCCATTATATGAAGATTTTAAAGGAGCTAACCCGCGTGTTCTGAGTGCTCGGGTTTCAGAGAAATTCGACCTGTAAAACTCGTCCGCCAACGGATTGTCACGACAGGCGTCAACAAAAACAAGCGATGCCTTGGATGATTTTTTAAGCTGCCTTAGTACGCGTTGAAGATCGAGGGCTTCCGTTTCAATGTCAAATTCGGATTCTAGCTTAGCATCGACACCCAGAAGAAAATTTTGATTTTCATATTGCATGCCATGGGCAGCAAAATAGAAAAGCGTGACATCAGCACCTTTGTTTTCTTTTAAAAAAGAACCGAGCTCTTTTCCAATCTGACTGCGCGTTAGATCTTTATGCATGGCAACTTTAAAATCTAACACGGTAAGCGTTTGGCTAATCAAATCCACATCGCGCGTTGGGTTCTTCAAAGGAGTTGCATGTTGGTAGTCAGAATTACCAACCAGAAATGCCACACGATTTTGGGCATTTGCTGTATTGCTTGAAAGAACCAAACACGCCAAAACCAAAATTAACTGATACGCAAATTTCATCATCGCCCCCACAATAATAGCCATTGCGGGTTAGCATATTAAACTTTGTTTAAATGTCTAGTTGAAGAAGCATGGTACCAAATACTCTTGATACTTTTACACTTGGAGCTCTTTATGCCTCATTGATATTAAACGCCAATTGGTCTTAGCCGTTGATCGCCCAATGCTTAAGCTTCAAATGGCAGCGATGAGTGGTGCAGAACAATTTTTAAGGTCCCGTCAGGGCCTTTTTTATATCCAAAACTCTTATCAACTTTGGTTACCTGACCGTCTTTGTTTGTCATGATCGCCCAGCCCATCCACATACCGACGTTACCATCGGTAAAACTTGCAGCCGTTTCATATCTGACCTCGCGCCAGTTTTTCAAACCAAAGCCACCATCGCGCGGGTAGTCAGCATCATGTCCGACAAAATAAGATAGTGCACCTTTTTTAGTGGGGCGAAAGGTCGTTTCTCCACCGCTCAATGTTGGTTTGAATAAAACTCGACCCAAGTCATAGCCATAGGCCGTATCCAAAATCTCCCCCGCAACTTGTTTTGCTTTTTCAATTCCATCTGCCTCATAGGTTTTTGAGATCAAAATGAGACCTTCGCCCCAAGCTGTGCGTGCGGCTAGCAATTCTTGCTCAGTAATTGACATTGGATAATTCTTTCTTCTTCGATGCTGACCAGTTCAGGTCTGCACCATTGCGCCCTATAACTAAACCGCCGTTAAAGCGGTTTTAAATTCTCAAAAGGGTGTATACAGGCACTTAAATCAAATGGGAAGCAGCTGATAACTCGCTCCTGATCTGATCAGCGCCTTCCTAAATCACGCCATATAGTCTGGGAACCAGTTCTCATGCGCTGATTTCATCTCAGCGACATCAAGTTCAAGCACATCTTTGACGACAAGCTTGTCGCCACCAACTTTGCCTAATACGCGGAATTGAATGCCGGCATCAGCTGCATTATTGGCAATAAATTGCGCCATTTTTTCTTCAATGGTCACAACATAACGTGCCTGATCTTCACCAAATAACAGGCCATGCAATGGCATTTGAACGTCAGTGAGATCAATTTCCATACCATAGCCGCCGGCCATACACATTTCAGCAAGCGCCAGCGCTAAGCCACCTTGGCTGATATCGTGACAGCTTGATACTTGGCCATTATTGATCGCTGAGCGAACAAAATCGCCGTTATAGCGTTCAGCTGTCAGGTCAACTTCTGGCGGTGGGCCTGCTGTTTCACCCAAAATATCGCGCATATAAACTGTTTGGCCCAAATGCGATCCATCGCAGCCAATGAGCATAACAACTTCACCCTCATTCGCGCCTGCAATTTTCGCCATATTGGCCCAATCGTCTAATTGACCAACACCGGCAATAGTTGGGGTTGGCAAGATCGCTTCGCCAAATGTTTCGTTATATAGTGAGACATTGCCAGATACGATTGGGAAATCGAGCGCACGACAGGCGTCGCCGATCCCCTCAATGGCTTTCACGAATTGCCCCATGATTTCAGGGCGCTCAGGATTGCCGAAGTTAAGGTTATCGGTGGATGCAAGCGGCAAGGCACCTGTTGCTGTGATGTTGCGCCAGCATTCGGCTACTGCTTGTTTGCCGCCTTCATAAGCGTCAGCCTCACAATAATGCGGTGTCACATCAGACGAAAATGCCAGTGCTTTGGTTGCATGGCCATCAACACGGATCACACCAGCATCACCGCCTGGAATTTGCAGTGAATTGCCTTGAATAAGTGTATCATATTGCTCCCACACCCAACGACGAGATGATTGGTTAGGGGAAGCCAATATGGACATCAATGTCGCGCCATAATCTTCTGGCTCTTGCACTTGGTCAGCGGGGAGGGGCGAATATAGACCTGGCTCCCGCCATGGGCGATCATATTCAGGTGCCTGATCGCCAAGTTCTTTAATTGGCAAGTTTGCAACTTCTTCATTCTGGTGGAAGACGCGGAAGCGCAAATCGTCGGTTGTTTTGCCGACAATCGCAAAATCAAGACCCCATTTAACGAAGATCTCTTTGGCGATCTCTTCTTTGGAAGGATCAAGCACCATGAGCATGCGCTCTTGGCTTTCAGACAACATCATCTCGTAGGCTGTCATGCGTTCTTCGCGCACCGGCACATCATCCAGATAAAGTTCAACGCCTAGATCGCCTTGCGCACCCATTTCAACGGCAGAACAGGTTAGACCCGCAGCACCCATATCCTGAATGGCAATCACAGCACCCGTTTGCATCAATTCAAGACAAGCTTCTAACAGACATTTTTCTGTAAATGGATCACCCACTTGCACTGTTGGGCGTTTCTCATCAATGGTTTCGTCAAATTCGGCGGATGCCATGGTTGCACCGCCAACGCCATCACGGCCAGTTTTTGCGCCCAGATAAACCACCGGAAGGCCCACACCTTCGGCTTTACAGAGGAAAATACCATCGGTTTTGGCGATACCAGCGGCAAATGCGTTCACAAGACAATTGCCATTGTAGCGCGCGTCAAATTCTACTTCACCACCCACCGTTGGCACGCCGAAAGAGTTGCCATAACCGCCAACGCCAGAGACGACACCTGATACAAGGTGTTTGGTTTTTTCGTGGCTGACATCGCCAAAGCGCAGTGCATTCATTGCGGCAACAGGGCGCGCACCCATGGTAAACACATCACGTAAAATACCGCCAACACCGGTCGCAGCGCCCTGATAGGGTTCAATGTAGGATGGGTGGTTGTGGCTTTCCATTTTAAAGACCACACATTCGCCATCGCCAATATCAACCACACCGGCATTTTCACCCGGACCATGGATCACGCGATCGCCGGTTGTTGGCAATGTGCGCAGCCATTTTTTCGATGACTTATAAGAGCAGTGCTCGTTCCACATGGCAGAGAAAATACCAAGCTCGGTATAGGTTGGTTCACGGCCAATCAAGTCCAAAATTAGCTGATATCCATCAGGCGCCAAGCCGTGCGATGCGATAAGGTCTTCGGTAATGGGATATGTGTTGTTAATGGTCATATCAGTCAAAATCGTTGTTTCGTGTTATGCGGATATTACCCCCCGCCTCAAGCGGAGATTAAATTGAGCGCGCCTTCAAACAGGCGTCGGCCATCATCACCGCCATGCGCAGCTTCAATTAGGTTTTCGGGGTGAGGCATCATGCCCAAAACATTGCGGTTTTCGCTCAAAATGCCGGCGATGTCATCAATCGAACCGTTTGGATTGGTGCCTTCAGCATAGCGGAATGCAATCCGGTCCTGATCTTTGAGATCTGCAAGTGTTTCAGGATCAGCGAAGTAATTGCCATCATGATGAGCAACCGGACAATCGATCACCTGACCTTTTGAGTAACCTTCTGTGAACGCGCTTTGCGTGGTTGCCACTTCAAGTTTAACCTGACGGCAGACAAATTTCAGCGACGCATTGCGCATCAAAGCGCCAGGAAGAATGCCGGTTTCAACAAGGATCTGGAAACCGTTACAAACACCGATCACGCGTGTACCTTTTTTCGCCTTTTCAATAACGGCTTTAATTACTGGCATCCGCGCCGCAATCGCACCAGAGCGCAAGTAATCGCCATAGGAAAAACCGCCGGGGATCACAATCAGATCCACATCATCATCGATGGACGTTTCGGTTTGCCAAACAGTTTGTGGGGCCTGACCTGAAATAAGCGTGAGCGCGGCAAGCATATCACGATCTCTGTTCAATCCCGGGAGCTGAAGAACTGCTGTTTTCATAATATGTTTCCTAAATTTTGGAAATCAAACTGATAAAGAAAAAGCGCGTCTAATATGGGCGCGCTTTGATTTATAGTTATAAAATCTCGATCGAATAATCTTCAATCACGGTATTGGCCAGAAGCTTTTCACACATAGCTTCAATGTCTTTGCCAGCTGCGGTTTTGTTATCGCCATTAATTTCAAGGTCAAACACTTTGCCCTGACGAACGCCTTCAAGGCCGTTAAAACCAAGACCAGTTAATGCGCCTTCGATTGCTTTACCTTGTGGGTCCAAAACACCGTTTTTAAGTGTAACTGTGACACGAGCTTTGATCATCTTAATCTTTCCAAACTAGTCGTCATTGTCAGATTTAACCAGCACTGGGCCAGATGGGCGCGGCGCTTCGTTTTCATTCATAATGCCAAGGCGGCGAGCAACTTCTTGATAGGCTTCAGTGAGGCTGCCAAGATCACGGCGGAAGACGTCTTTATCAAGCTTTTGCTGTGTTTTCACATCCCAAAGGCGACAGGAATCCGGTGAGATCTCATCAGCCAAAACAATGCGCATCTGATCACCTTCAAACAAGCGGCCAAACTCGATTTTAAAATCAACCAGCTGAATACCAACACCGGCAAATAGACCCGTGAGGAAGTCATTGACGCGGATCGCCATTGCCATGATATCGTCGATTTCTTGTGGGCTTGCCCAGCCAAAAGCCGTGATATGTTCTTCAGAGACCAGCGGATCGTCCAATGCATCCTCTTTATAGCAAAATTCGATGATCGAACGTGGAAGCACGGCACCTTCTTCAAGGCCCAAACGCTTTGCCAAAGTACCGGCTGCAATATTGCGTACAATCACTTCAAGCGGCACAATGTCGACTTCTTTGATCAATTGCTCGCGCATGTTGACGCGTTTGATGAAATGCGTTGGCAAGCCGATTTGGTTCAAATGCGTGAAGATGAACTCCGAAATTCGGTTGTTCAATACGCCTTTACCGTCAATCACGTCCTGCTTCTTTTTGTTAAAGGCAGTTGCGTCGTCTTTAAAGAATTGGATAAGCGTTCCGGGCTCAGGACCTTCATAGAGAATTTTGGCCTTGCCCTCATAGATACGGCGTCTATTTTTCATTGTAAACTCGATTGATCTGCCAACCAGCTGGCGAGAATTTGTGAGAATCTAGGGTTTCGAGCGCTGTGTAGCTTATAAACCGGCATTTCACAACGTCTCGGCGTGCTGTTTTTGATATTAGTCACAAATGAAATTATTTTCATCGATTTTATGGGTTCAGGTCTTCCGTTTTGCAGGTAAAATGTCCATATAATAGTTATAAGGCTTAACCTGGATGATTAGGGAGCCAAACACGAAGGACAGGAAGACACCATGAGTGGTTTTGAAGATCGTAAAAACGCGTTTGAAAATAAGTTTGCACATGACGAGGAGCTGAAGTTTAAAATTGAAGCGCGTCGCAACAAGCTTTTGGGCCTATGGGCAGCTGAGATCCTCGGCAAAGATGGCGATGCCTATGCTAAAGAAGTGATCGCATCAGATTTTGAAGAAGCTGGTGACGAGGATGTGTTCAACAAAGTTCGCGCAGATCTTGGCGATGATGTCTCTGATGATGATATTCGCGAAAAAATGGTTTGGCTTTTGGGTGTCGCTGAAGAGCAGATCACCAGTGAATAAGACAAACAAAAGTGAATAAAATAGGCAAATAAGATTTGCATATTGAACCTGCATCGGATCTGATATCTGATGCAGGTTTTTTAGTGCCCGTTTAATATGGCCTGTATTGAGTGGAATACGCGGAGGAGAATAAAGATGCTGACATTTGCTGATCGATTGCGAAAAGGGGAGACGGTCTATTCCGTTTGGTCACAATTAGGTTCGCGCGAGCTTATCACGCAATTGGCTTTGGCTGATTTTGATGGCGTTGTTATTGATATGCAGCATGGTACGCATTCTGATGACACAATTGTCACTTGTTCTGAAGCCATTATTGGCGTTGGCAAAATCCCAATTACGCGATTGCCAGTCAATAGATTTGATGCTGCCAGCCGTGCGCTAGATCTTGGTTTTGAAGCGGTGATCGCGCCGATGATCAATTCAAAAGAAGATGCGGAAGAATTTGCCAGTTATATGAAATATCCGCCCATCGGTTCGCGCTCCTGGGGGGCACGACGAGCCAACCAATTGCATGGTGTGGAAGCGGGCGATTACTTGCAGATTGCCAACGAAAAAACGCTCTCCTTCGCGATGATTGAAACCAAAGCTGCTTATGAGAATTTTGACGACATTATTTCAGTTAATGGGATTGATGGTATATTTGTAGGCCCGTCTGATTTCTCAATTGATTATGCAAATGGCGCTGGCGTGGATGGTGATATGCCTGAAACGCAAAAACAGCTTGAGGAGATGCCGAAACGGGCCAAAGACGCTGGCAAACTCTCTGGTATTTTTGCTGGCACGCCTGAAACGAGCATCAAATATGCAAAATGGGGCTATAATTTCGTCAATGTCAGTTATGACATCGCCTTGATCAAGGCCGGTAGCGACGCGTTTTTAAAAGCGGCTGAGTTGAAGAGTTAACATTGGTCTAATTAAACTCTGAAAAGGTTGTATTTTTAAATAAACTCAAATATTGGTTGATTATTGCTTGGGTACATGTAAAGTATTGTTAATATTTATACTTATGTATTTTTGGAAATACAGTATTGGGGATGTGTATTGTTCAGTTTTTCGATTTTCTTGCGAATTTCGGTATTTGGTTCGTTTGGCATGGCCTTGGTACTTTTTAATGTAGGATACCCGCTATTCGAAAATGATCTTCAATTCATTGTCATATGTCTTTTAATCACATTAACGGTGCTCGGTTTGAGCACATATTATTTCTATCACGATCAAGTTGAAAACCATCAGTTGTTAACAGTGATATCGTTACATGCATGCTCCTTGATACTAATGTTTGCGGCAATTTACCGAGGATTTGGTTTGAAAGTACCAGATACCGATGACGAGGGATGCAAAAGCAAAACATTTGAGAAATGTAATGTTTATATGGAGCAAGCAGGGTCTGGCCTAAATGAGATCGATGCCGCAACATCCTTGTATTTTTCCCTTGTCACATGGACAACGCTTGGCTACGGAGATTACCAACCCAAAGCGGATCTACAGCTAGTTGCGTCTGCACAAGCACTAATCGGATACTTGTATCTTGGATTAATTGTTAGTTTTTTGTCAGCTGTGTTAAATAAAAATAACTAGGTTCTGTTGACAAACTGTCTTGTCCATAGTCTTGCCGCTGCGATTTGTACGAATCCGAGATAACTCACAGCTG
>JAEPMD010000043.1 GCA_017644105.1 Rhizobiaceae bacterium
CGGAAATTGATTTCGTCGATGATCTGATGGGGCAATCATTCCAGATTAAAAACCCCAATGCAATTGCATCATGCGGTTGCGGAACGAGCTTTTCCATATGAAAATTGTTACCTGGAACATCAATGGCATTAAAGCCCGTTTGGATAATCTAAAGGCTTGGCTAGAGGAATCGCAGCCAGATATCGCCTGCTTGCAGGAAATCAAATCAGTTGATGAAAACTTCCCGCGCGAAGTGTTTGAAGCCATGGGATATCACGTCGAGACCTTCGGTCAGAAAAGCTTCAACGGTGTCGCGCTTTTATCTAAGATTAGCCCTGACGAAGTCAATCGTGGCCTTCCCGGTGATGACGAAGATGAACAAGCACGCTTTATCGAAGGCGTTTATTCAACACCGCAAGGCGTAATTCGCGTTGTATCGCTTTATCTGCCAAATGGTAACCCGGTTGAGACGGAAAAATTCCCCTACAAATTGGGGTGGATGGCGAGACTAGAAGCATTCGCCGCTGAGCGTTTAAAGCTGGAAGAACCACTTGTGCTCGCCGGTGACTACAACATCATCCCCGAACCGCATGACTGCAAAGATCCTAATTCTTGGGAAGGTGATGCAGCCTTTAGACCCGAATCTCACGCAGCATACCGGAAACTCGTCAATCTTGGCTTCACGGATGCATTGCGATCGGTCAATGATGAAGACAAGACCTACACATTCTGGGACTATCAAGCTGGTGCTTGGCAAAAGAACAATGGCATTCGCATCGATCATCTTTTGTTATCACCAGAAGCTGCAAATCTGTTTGAAACAGCAGACGTAGAAAAACATGTGCGTGCATGGGAAAAGCCATCCGATCACGTACCGGTCGCAGCTTACATCAACATTTAATCGCGAATTATTTTAGTTTAGCCCGTTTTTGAGCATATCGTCCGCAACGGCTAGCGCTGTGCGGCGGTCAGCCTCATCAGCTAACGCAAATGCACGTTCTTGAAGGTTCAAGATCCAGCCCTTATCATTGGGTGCAGCGCGCTCATGGGCAGTTGTGATCATTGCCAAACCACGGACGGTCTGACCTTCTTCAAATAGGATATTACCGTAAACCGCAGAGGCTGCTGGATGCCCACCTGCCCGCGCGCGGTTGAGCCATTTCTTGGCCTGACGGATATTATTACCCCCACCAACACCATCGAGGATCATGCGACCCAAACGATATTGCGCTTCTGGCACACCAAAGGCAGAGGCAGCTTGGAAATAAAGCTGACGGGCAGCTTTGAAATTCACATTAACGGGACTGTTAGGAATACCGCGCTGATAATAATCAGCCAGCGACATAATCGCATTGACGAAATAACCAACATCTTCAGAACCCGGTTCCACACCCTGGCGGGCGATCTGCTGATAGTTCTTATAAGCCTCATAATCGTCTTCGACCACGCCATCGCCAAAGGCATACATATTTGCCAGCGCCCAACGTGCACCGCGATGGCCTTTATCCGCAGCATAACGATAGGCTTCTATCGCCTGCTTCTTTTCACCATTTTGATAGGCTTTAAAGCCAAATTTAAAGAGATCCAACGGACCGGATTCTTCATTGACTTCAGCTGATTTGGATTTTGGGTCAAATGCAAAAGAGTTGCTCACCATCAAACCAGACGCAAGCGCCAAGCCAAACGGCACAATTAAAGTCTTCGCTATTTTGGATTTAGATATCCGCATAACAGTTTTTTTCTTTCGCACGACCATCAGCTAAGTAAGCGATGGCTTTCACATCATTTCCAAGTATACGTTCAGCAAATGCCGTCAAACGCACTTTCAAATCTTCAAAATGTTCGGCTGAGCTTAAAGCAGAAAACTGAACATTTGGTGTAGCTTCAATAGCATTGATTAGGGAGAGATTGCCTTGTTTGAACAAACGAATGTCATCGCCAAAGGGAACTTGGCAATGGCCAGAACTTAGTTTGTCATACTTGGTTATCATTATTATCCTTAATCAAGCATCTAAACTGGATAGAAGCTAGTCCTAATGGATTTGCTCCTTATTTGTGGCTGGAAATGGGCAAATTGCGATTATGCCAGAACAATAAAACTGTTTTTCGCCCAAAATGTTGCGGGAAAGCAACACTCATCCTCCCCAGATATCCTTAAACAGCAATATGGCCGCTTTGACAATATCAAAAACGGCCATATTTTTTCGATCATTCTGCTTCCAAAACCCGGGCTAAAGCCTCGTTTAATTTAGCCTTTTGCCCTTCAAGCTCAGTGAGTCGCTCTCTTTCAGCGGCCACAACATCTGGCCGCGCATTGGCAACAAATTTCTCATTTTTCAACTTACCATTTACTTTACCCAAGTCGACTTCAACTTTACCGATTGCCTTTTCCAGTCGTGCTTTTTCTGCGTCCAGGTCAATCAAAGCACCAAGTGGCAAGCTGTAAGTCGTCTCTGCCACAACAATTTGCGCAGCGCCCTTGGTGACTTCACCATCAAGGACGATGTCCTCAACACGTGCCAGCAACTTAATCGCAGGTAGGTGACGCATCAGCTGATTCTTTGTTGCGTCGTCAGCTTGCGTAACATGTAGTGGCGCTTTTGAGGATGGCGGAACATTCATTTCAGAACGCACCGAACGCAAACCAGACACCAAATCAATCAGCCAATTGATTTCGGATGCGGCATCAGCGTCGGAAAACGCGTCTTGCGGCCATGCAGCGTGACATAAAAGACCAGATTTTGCGTCTCCTGCTTCAGCCACAGACCACAATTCTTCGGTCATATAAGGCATAAACGGATGCAAAAGGCGATAAATGGCATTCAATACATAAGCCACACATGCTCGCGCTTCTGCTTTTGCATCTTCATCATCCCCTTGGAACACAGGTTTTAACAGCTCCAAATACCAGTCACAAACCAAGTTCCATGTGAATTTATAGATCGCGCTTGCCGCATCATTGAAACGATAATCACCAATTTGCTTAGTGACTTCTGCAATAGTGTTGGAAAGCTCGGTCAAAACCCAACGATTGACCTGCAATTTAGCATTTTCTGGCTTAAAGTTTGGATCAAGAGCCGCACCATTCATTTCAGCAAAGCGCGTTGCATTCCAAAGCTTGGTACCAAAATTGCGATAACCTTCAATCCGTTGAGGATCGAGTTTCACATCGCGCCCCTGGGCGGCCATAATGGCAAGCGTAAAGCGCAAGGCATCCGCACCATATTCATCGATCAACTCAAGCGGATCGATGACATTGCCTTTGGATTTCGACATCTTGGCGCCGTGCTTATCGCGCACCAGCGCATGGACATAAACGGTGTGGAATGGTTCAACCGGAGTACCTTCATCATCTTTCATGAAGTGAAGACCGGCCATCATCATACGGGCAACCCAGAAGAAGATAATATCAAAACCAGTGACCAAGACATCCGTTTGATAATATTTCTTCAGCTCTTCCGTGTCTGCCGGCCATCCAAGTGTTGAAAACGGCCATAAAGCCGATGAGAACCAGGTATCAAGCACGTCCTCATCACGGGTCAGCGCAACGCCCTCACCCGCTAGTTTTTGTGCTTCTTCCTCAGATTTTGCAACATAAACCTTGCCATCAGCATCATACCAGGCAGGAATTTGGTGACCCCACCACAATTGACGCGAAATACACCAAGGCTGAATGTTTTCCATCCAGTTGAAATATGTGTTTTCCCATGATTTCGGCACAAAGTTCGTGCGGCCTTCTTTAACAGACGCAAGTGCCGGTTTGGCCAGCGTTTCCGCATCTGCAAACCATTGGTCAGTCAGCATGGGTTCAATAACAACACCCGAACGATCTCCAAATGGCTGCATGATCTTCTTATTCTCAACGAAAGGAATATCATTTCCTTCTTCGTCTTTGGTCATCACAGCCAAGCCTTCGGCTGTAATATCCGCGACAACGCGCTTACGCGCTTCAAAGCGATCAAGCCCGCGATATTCTTCTGGAACAAGATTGATCTCATCAACCGCAGATTCGCTCGGCAACTCACCCTTTTCGACAATCGATTTTGCCTTTGCAGCTTCATCCGAATATGGCGCACCATCATCGCGCATCCCTGCTTGACGATCCATCAAGCGATAAAGCGGGATATCATTGCGTTTGGCAACCATATAATCATTAAAATCATGAGCACCGGTGATCTTCACCGCACCTGATCCGAAATCAGGATCTGGATATTCATCCGTGATGATCGGAATAAAGCGGCGATGTTCTTTAGGACCTACCGGGATTTCGCACAATTTGCCAACAATAGGCGCATAACGTTCATCGGATGGATGAACGGCAACCGCGCCGTCACCCAACATGGTTTCAGGGCGTGTGGTGGCAATTGAAATATAATCGCGCGTTTCGCGCAGAGTTACATTTCCATCCTCATCCTTTTCGACATATTCATATGTCGCACCATCAACCAGAGGATATTTGAAATGCCACATATGGCCGTCGACTTCGATATTCTCAACTTCAAGATCAGAAATCGCAGTTTCAAATTTCGGGTCCCAATTTACGAGGCGCTTGCCGCGATAAATTAGGCCTTCATTATAGAGCGTTACAAAGACTTCAAGAACTGCTTTGGATAAGCCATCATCCATTGTAAAGCGTTCCCGCGACCAATCACATGATGCGCCCAAACGTTTAAGCTGATTAAAGATTGTGCCACCGGATTCAGCTTTCCATTCCCAAACCTTCTCAACAAATGCTTCGCGACCCATCTCACGGCGCGTTTGATTGTTACCATCTTCGGCGAGTTTGCGTTCCACAACCATCTGCGTAGCGATGCCTGCATGGTCCATGCCGGGCTGCCACAAAACATCTTTGCCCCGCATGCGTTCAAAACGAACAAGAATATCCTGCAGTGTATTGTTGAGCGCATGGCCCATATGAAGTGAACCGGTCACATTTGGCGGAGGGATGACGATACAATAAGGATCCGCGCCGTCTTTCGCGCCAGCGCCAGCTTTAAAAGCATCAGCTTCATCCCAAGTTTTTGCAATTTTCGGCTCAACGGAAGCCGCGTCATAGTTTTTTTCAAGCATTTTGATAGCCAATTATGGAGAAATGAAATTTTCCACCTTCGTAAATCCCAAGCAGGGTAATAAGTCAAGTTTTCAACGAATTGCAGGTGCAAATTCGTCAGGTTCGAGCATAAAAAAAGGCCGCTAAAGCGACCTTCCTCATTCTATGTAGAATCGCTTCAGCTTTCGTGGCCTCCCCGTGCCACACGTTCAATCTCTTCACGCACAAGCTTTTCCACCAAACCTGGCAGATTGTTATCAAGCCATTCTTGCAGCATTGGTTTGAGCAAGTCGTTGGTCATTTCTTCCAAAGACTGTGAAGAGCTGGCGGTAATCGCATCGTTAAGCTGCGCAAAGGAGGCTGCGACCTTAGCCTGCGAACCTGCCGAAATCAGCGCAGAATTCGTCGGTGCTTGCACGTCTGGTGTTTCCACCTTTGAAACGGGTTCAATAATTTCCGACTCTGATGCTGGCTCTACTTTGCTAGATACGACTTCACGCGCGCGGTCTGGCGCAGCGGTAAGCTCACCTTCATCAGAAACAGCCGCTTGTACAGAAGATTGTACAGGTGCGGCAGGAGCTTCTTGAATTTCTGGTTCAGGCTGAACAGGTTCAGATGCCACTTCTGCAGATGCAGTTTCGCTGCCATAGGTATCGCCATCATCATTGCTTTGAATGATCTTACGAATAGAAGACAAAATGTCTTCCATGGATGGTTCTTCGCGTTGTGCAGGAGCTTGAGACATTTATTTCACCTAATTCATACAAATGGAAACGAAATGATAATTTTCGAATCACGATAGATCATTTAATTGTATAGGAAAATTGCCTGTTCTGAACATTGCGTGTTTATACACTACTTTTCGTCGTATTGGTTAATCCGCTCAATTGCCCTTTGGCTGTAGCAAATCCCATTGATTCCCAAAGGGATCTTCAAACACCACAACCTTGGCATAAACCTCATCGCGGGGTTCTTCCATAAATTTGACCCCATTTTTCACCATAACAGCATAATCTTCATCAAACTGATCTGTGCGCAGAAAGAAGCTCACACGCCCACCCGTTTGCTGACCGATACAAGCGGTTTGCGCATCGCCATCAGCTTTTGCCAGCAAAATAGATGATGAAGCTGCACGCACCGGCTTAGGAGCAACAACAACCCAGCGTTTGGTCTCAGATAGTTTTGTATCTTCAACCAATTCAAATCCAAGCGTATTCACATAAAAATCAATCGCGCGATCGTAATCATCGACAACGAGCGTTACCGCAGACATAAATTGTGCCAAAAATCACCTAATTCTTAGTCTTCAACGACGCGCAGACCAAACCATTTATCTTTCACGGCTTGATAGTGACGGTCCGGGTCATAACGGGCGACTTTGAGCTTGAGATAATCAACCGTCAGTAGCCCCATGGCACCAAGTGTAGCATAGCTTGAAACAACTGCATTGCGCTGAGATTGCACTATGCTCTCGCGCGCGCTTAGCACAGTTTGCTGTGCATTAAGCACGTCCAAAGTCGTACGTTGGCCGACCCGACGTTCTTCCATCACACCGCTAAGCGCTAATTGCGCAGCATTTAATTCAGCGCGGTTTGCGGCAAGTGTGGCAAGTGCCGACTCATAATTTACCCAATTGGCAACAATCGATTGCTCAACACTTCTGCGCGCGGAAAGCACTTCTGCCTCACGTTGTTTTAGTGTTTGTCTGGCCTGACGAACACGTGCATGATTAGCACCGCCCGAATAAATGGGCACGGATAAAGTACCTGTTAAAGTCGATGTTCGCACATTGGAATCTGTTTGGGACACAGATCCTTGCACAGTAACGCCTGGCAATAACGCAGCTTTATTGGCTTTGATCTGGAATGCAGCAGCATCAACATTATATTGCGCAGCTTCAATGGTTGGATGCGAAGATAATCCACGTGCAACGGCGCTATCCAGCGTTTTTGGCAATAAACGCGAAATGGTTTTCGGTTGTGAAATTTTGCGCGGCGCCACGCCTATGATTTGTACATAGACTGCAGACGATGATTTTGCTTGCGCGATCGCATCCGTTAATGATGCCTTTGCGGAGGCAAGCTGCGCCTGAGCCTGGCTCACATCAGTTCTTGTGCCCTCACCCACCCGCAAACGAGATTGCGCGGCGTTGAGTTGTTCTTGAAGGAATTTGATATTCTGACGACGGATCGACACGAGTTGATTATCGCGCGCCAAATTCGCATAGGCTTGTGCCGCTGATTGCAAAATATTGATCTCAGTCGACGTCAAACCTTCACGCCCAGCAAATACGGCTGATTCTGCCGCGCCGACATTATTTCTTGTCGCAAAACCATCAAACAATTTCTGTGTGATTGAAACTGTGCCCGTAAGGCTTTCCGTCGAAGTGCCATTTACATCAGTTACTGCACCCACAACGGTGCCAGACAGTGTAGGACGCATGCCTGATTTTGCGATCGGAACACCTTCATCCGTAGCCCGCAGACCTGCGCGCGCAGCCGCCAAATCAGGGTTGTTATCGTAAGCACGGGACATCGCCCCAATGATCGTCTCACTCTGAGCAATGCTTGCGGTTGCCATGACAATTGGCAAGCACACGGCCAAAATTGTTGAGGATTTTTTGAAATGATTCCAAGCCATAACTAATAATCTACCTGATAAACAGTTTACGCGTTGATCTAGACAATGGGGGTATTGCGCGCGCAATGCAACACGCGCGCTGTCACTTTTAAATTTCTTAATAAAACGTTGCCAAATAGCAACAAGTGTAAATGCCTAGAATACGAACTCTTCAACGCGCTCAAATCCTGGCAAAGCAGGGATTGCACTGTTGAATAATTTACGTGACGAGACAGCATTATTTTCTTTCTGGAAAACAAAGGCTTGCGCAGCCAGGCCGTGACCCAAAACAGCGATCAAACGCCCACCGTCAGCCAATTGATCAAAAAGCGATGCAGGCTCAATCTCAATCGCACCATTTATAAAAATTACATCAAAAGGGCCATTCGCCTTGTGACCTTGCGCCAATGCGCCTGTGACCACAGAGACATTATTATATCCTTCAGCCAAGTTGGCCTTTGCCTCTTCTGCAAGCTCAGGATCAACTTCAAGCGCGGTCACTTGATCAGCCATGGAAGACAACACTGCAGATACATATCCTGTGCCAGTGCCAACTTCTAAAACATTGTCAGTTGATGTAACTTCAGCAGCCTGAAGCAATTTCGCCAATGGAGATGGCTCTAGCATGGACCGGCCAGACGCACCCAATTTTATATTTGTATCGATATATGCAAGTGGCACCATATCTTCTGGAACAAATGCTTCGCGCGGCACAGACAACAATGAATCTAGCAATTCATGTGCGGTTACATCTGTCGTTCTGATTTGATTATCAACCATTCGCTGGCGCGCAATCGCGAAATCGATTTCCATGCTTAATCTCCAAGATTAGACTTTAATGTCTCTTACTTCGGCCAATAAAGAGTTTCAAGGTCACAAATGAGACATGCAATGGGTTTTTCAGGCTTATCATCACATTAAATGGAGATGTGAAGCAATATTTGCTTTGGGGTGCAAATGTGAAGGGAAATCTGGAGGCCTCGCCCGGAATCGAACCGGGGTTGACGGATTTGCAATCCGCTGCGTCACCACTCCGCCACGAGGCCTCACGCTGACCAACATTGAGATAATGCTGGTGTGAAGCGCTGATAAAACGAGATTTAGTTTAAAGCAAGGACAAAATGAGCAAATTGCCTGCAAAAATGGGTTTCTGACACTTGGAAAAATAATAATGCATTTTTTTCAATAAAACACTTGGCAAACGAGATATCTATTTGTTATAGCCCGTCCGTCCGAAGTGATAATGTTCCCCGGTAGCTCAGTGGTAGAGCAGTTGACTGTTAATCAATTGGTCGCTGGTTCGAGTCCGGCCCGGGGAGCCACTTCGACAAATTCCCCTAAAACAAAGCATTTATTGTGGCACCCTGCCCCTGACTTTATCGTTTTTAACAATAAAGTTGTGCCATTTGTTACTTTTTCATTGAAACTTTTGATCTAGCGCTGGCGTTACTACGTAAACAAAATCACACAAACCAACACTGTCACATAATTATGTGATCAGAATTGGTGATTGAAATGAAGACGTTAGACCAAAGGGCTTATGATGAGCGAAACACAAGCGACAACCGCTATTATCTGGTTTCGCAATGATTTGCGCCTATCTGACAATGCCGCTCTCTTAAAGGCCTGCCAGCATAAAAGCGTCGTCCCTCTCTACATTTTTGATGAAAATGCAGCTCGCAAACTCGGCGCTGCCAAACGTCTTTGGCTTCATCACGCGCTTGATGAATTGATTCTCAATCTTAGCAATCTAGGGAATGAATTGATTCTTCGTTTCGGCGATGAAGAAGCCATCCTCCAAGATATAATCGATCAAACAGATGCAAAAGCTGTGTACTGGAATCGCAGATATGAGCCGGATGCGATTAAAACCGACACAAAACTCAAAAGCTTGCTCAAAATCCAAAACGTTCATGCCGAAAGCTTTTCCGGGCATCTTTTACACGAGCCGACGCAGCTGACGACCAAATCCGGCACACCCTTTCGGGTTTTCACTCCGTTTTGGAAAACACTCGATGCCACAATTGAAGTACAAGCCCCCTATCCTGCGCCAACATCCATGCCTCAAGCCCCAAATGGCTTAGAAAGCATAGACCTAAATGATTTGAAACTTTTGCCGACAAACCCAGATTGGTCGAGTGGCATTTTAAACAGATTTACCCCGGGTGGGAGCGCGGCCCAGAAAATCTTGAACGATTACCTTCAAAATGGCGCGGCTAACTATAAAGAACAGCGCGATTTTCCCGCGCTTGATGCCACATCTAAACTCTCACCCTATCTGACTTTTGGTGAGATTTCACCGCGCCAAATCTGGCATGCGAGCGAAAATGTATCGGGCACTCAGCCTTTCAGACGTCAGCTTGCTTGGCGAGATTTTTCTTATCATTTGCTGTTCCACAATCCAGACCTTGATGAAGTTAACTTCAACAACGCCTTTGATGGATTCCAGTGGGACAAAAACGACGAATTGCTCGGTATCTGGCAAAAAGGTCAAACCGGATACCCAATTGTTGATGCAGGCATGCGCGAGCTTTGGCAGACCGGTTATATGCACAATCGCGTACGCATGATCGTCGCATCCTTCTTGACCAAGCATCTCTTGATTGATTGGCGCGAGGGCGAAAAATGGTTCTGGGATACGCTTGTCGATGCCGACCCTGCAAACAATACCGCCGGATGGCAGTGGGTTGCCGGATCTGGTGCGGATGCAAGCCCCTATTACCGAATTTTTAATCCGATTATCCAAGGTAAAAAGTTCGATGAGCACGGCGAATATGTCAAAACATATGTGCCTGAGCTTAAAGATCTTGATGCGAAATATATTCACGCCCCTTGGGAGACCCCTGAGGATGTCTTGAAATCCATATCCTTGGAACTCGGGACAGATTATCCCAAACCAATTGTTGATCATAGCTTTGCGCGAAATCGTGCGCTGGAAGCTTATGGTCAAATGAAACAAGCAGCCTAAGCAGTTAATATAAGTCAGAAAGAACCTCATGCAAAAGAAGAAGATAGCTATCGTCGGATCTGGAATTTCAGGAAGCGCTTGCGCTTGGCTGCTGCGGGATAATTATGATGTGACCTTGTACGAGAAAAACAAAATTGCCGGTGGACATACGGCAACGGTCGACATCGACTATGATGGCATACCCATTTCGGTTGATACCGGGTTTATTGTTTATAATGAATTGAATTACCCGCACCTGACGGCACTATTTGATCACTTAAACGTGCAGACCCACGATAGTGACATGAGCTTTGCATTGTCGCGAGATCTTGGAAAGTTTGAATGGGGTGGTCGAAAACTTGCGATGCTTTTTGCGCAAAAGAGCAATATCTTCCGCCCAGAATTTTTAAACATGCTGCGCGAAGTGCTTCGTTTCAATACGATTTGCGTTAAAGATCGCGATAATGGGCACCTCAAAGGTCGCTCTATTGGTGAATACCTCATCTGGCGCGGCTTTTCTCCGGGCTTTCAAAACAATTATCTCATGCCTATGGCAGCCGCAATCTGGTCTTCCTCATCCAATCAGATGATGGAGTTCCCTGCGCTTCATTTTGTCAATTTCTTCGATAATCACCGCCTGCTCCATCGTCGTCGCCCAACTTGGCGAACTGTCACAGGCGGAAGCCGAAACTACCTCAACAAATTGCATGATGATCTGGGATCACGCGTGAAACTCAATTGTGGCGTTGAAAAAGTCATCCGCAACGGAAAAGATGTCAAAGTGCTCGATACGACAGGTGAAACCATTTCATATGACGAGATCGTGTTTGCTTGCCACACAGATCAAATGATCAATATGCTCGATCAACCAACTTTGGCGGAACAAGAAATTGCTGAAGCGATTCCATACGGTGCGAACAAGGTCTACTTGCACCGTGATCAAAGCCTGATGCCAAAACGCAAAAATGTTTGGGCGTCCTGGAACTATCTCTCTTCGTCGAAAGAAAGTAACAATGCAAATGTGGCAGTCTCCTATTGGATGAACCGTCTTCAAGGCATTGACGAAGACAAACCATTATTTGTGACGCTCAATCCAAAACGTCCGCCTGCCCCTGAATTGACGTTTGGTGAATATAATTATGATCACCCTCAGTTCAGCAAAACAGCGATGATTGCGCAGAAAACTCTTGAAACATTCCAGGGTGAAAACGCAACTTGGTTTGCGGGTGCCTGGACGGGTTCGGGCTTTCATGAAGATGGGTTACGCAGCGCTGTAAATGTTGCCAATAAACTTGGATGCTATGCGCCTTGGCAAAGCGAACCATCTATCGAAGAAGTTCTTCGCCATGATGAAAGAAAGCTGGAAGTGAGTTAAGACGTGCCGCAAAGCGATACCAAATTGAGCAATGCGCCGGCCTGGCTTTACCATGGCGATGTAATGCATGCGCGCATGGAACCCAAAAAGCATCGGTTCCAATATAAAGTCTATTCGCTGTTGATTGACGTTGATCAGTTGGAAGCTGCCGGGCAAATGTCACGCGTCTTTTCCATCGACAAATTCAACTTACTCTCGTTCCACCAAAGCGATCACTTGCCAAAGGCAAGCAAACTGTCTTTGCGAGAGCATGTATCGCGATGCATTTCCGAAGAAGGCATGAATTGGCAGCCCAGCCGCATACTTTTGGGGTGTTATCCACGAATTTTGGGCAAGGTCTTTAACCCGCTTTCGGTTTTCTATGTTTACGGGCCTGACGGCGAAATTGGTGCTGTCATCTATGAAGTGCGCAATACATTCGGTGAAAAACACCTTTATACCCGTAAAATTGACCCCAATAATCTAACCAAAGCCCATATCAAACAGCAGGCTGATAAGACCTTTTATGTTTCTCCATTCATTGAAATGGACATGCGCTATCACTTCACCATGTCCGAGCCAAAGGAAACAATGTCGTGGCGCATTTTGGAAAAGCAAAATAACAAACCAATACTGGCTGCAACGTATTTTGCGCGTAAAAATGCAATGAAAACGAGTACGCTTTTGAAATTTTTCTTGCAAATTCCATTTTTAACATGGAAAATCCTCGCAGGAATACATTTTGAGGCGCTTCGGCTCTGGCTAAAGGGACTACAAGTTGTTCCCCGGGCCAATCCGAAAAAGACTTCGGTATGATGATGCATGCCAAAACAAAACAATAAATCGCATCGCATATTTGAGTTTTAAAATGGAGGACATTTGGTCATGGATACAATGACTTCGAGTAGATCTGGAGCAGAAAATCCCAACATTTTATCGACGGCTAATGTCGCGAATATTGTTAAAGGGCTGCCTGCCCGAGCGCAGTTTGCATTAAGATCATTAAGCAAATTGGAAGTTGGCACACTGACTATTCATTTGCCAGACCAACGTGTTGTAAAAATTCAAGGCAAAACAGCCGGACCGGACGCTACGCTTGTCCTCCACAATTGGAATCTGCTGCACAAAGCCTTAACAAATTCAACAATTGGTGTTGCAGAAGCCTATATGGACGGCGATTGGGAAAGCCCTGATGTCGCAAGCTTCTTGGAACTCCTCGTTTATAACCAAACTGTGGGAGATAGCATTACCAAACGTGCACGTGGGCTATTAAGAACTGTTGAAAGATTCCGCCATTGGCTACGCTCCAATACCAGAACACAAGCGAAGAAAAACATCTCTGCGCATTATGATCTGGGCAATGACTTCTACGCGCAATGGCTCGATGAAACCATGACCTATTCATCTGCACTGTATGAAGCGGGTGTCGAAGACTTGGCAAGCGCGCAAACCGCCAAATATCGCGCGTTGGCGGAAGCTGCAGGCGTGCAAAAAGGTGATCGCATCTTAGAAATTGGTTGCGGCTGGGGTGGATTTGCTGAATTTGCGGTCACTGAGCTTGATTGCCATGTTACTGGATTATCGTTGAGCCGCGAGCAGCTGAATTTCGCTGAAGAGCGTATGGCCAAGCTTGGCCTATCTCATAAAGTGGACTTCAAGTACCAAGACTATCGCGATGAACACGATACTTACGATCGAATCATCTCAATTGAGATGTTTGAAGCTGTTGGCGAGAAATATTGGCCGGTTTATTTCAATAAAATACGCCAATGTTTAAAACCGCATGGACGCGCGGGTATTCAGGTCATCACGATTGATCCGAAAAACTACGATCATTATCGCGAAAACCCAGACTTTATCCAACGCTACATCTTCCCTGGTGGCATGTTGCCAAGTGATGATGCGCTGGAAGGTTTGGGCGCAGCGGCAGGGTTAAAAACCTTCGATAATCGCGAATTTGGCATTGATTACGCACGCACATTAGCGGAATGGCGTGAGGAGTTCTGGCTGAAATGGGATACCATCAAGCCATTGGGCTTTGATGAGCGCTTTAAAAAGCTATGGGAATTTTATCTGTTTTATTGCGAAGCAGGTTTCCGCTCCGGCAATATTAATGTCAGGCAAATCGTCTATGGCGCATAAGAAACTGGCAGAATGTTATTTTGACGTTCTGCCAACCAAAGCAAAATAAAGCCGATACGGCAACAGGTTTATAAACTTCAAGAAATATGTGAAGCGTTTCGGGAACGTCAGCTCAAACTTGTCCTGCTGCAAGCCATCACTGATGCGTTTTGCCGCTTCCTCTGCCGGAATAATAGCTGGCATTTTAAAATCATTTTGATCCGTTGCAGCGGTTTTAACAAAACCCGGATTGATGACTTGAATTCTGATATTCATTTTATCCAAATCAAATTTGAGGCTTTCTGCCATATTAATCACAGCAGCTTTCGTCGCGCCATAGGCGGCGCTTGTTGGTAAGCCGCCATAACCCGTAACTGATGAGACGAGCGCAATCTGACCTCGCTTTTGGTTTTTCATCAGTTCAATTGCTGGCAAAAGTCCATTCACAACGCCGGTGAGATTAACATCAAATGTTTTCTGGAAATCGGAAATTTCTAAACTATCCGCGCTGACCGGGATATAGATGCCAGCATTGAGGATAGCTAAGGCTAGATTTTGATGCGCGTCACCAATCCATGCCACAATATCCTTCATTTCGTCATAGCTGGTTACATCAGCTGCTTTAGCGATAATTTCACCCTTAAGGCCCTCGCCCGCTTGCACCAATTCTGCAAGTTTGTCTTCTGAGCGTGCGGTGGCAATCACCGTATATCCATCATCACAAAGCTGCAGAGCTAAAGCATAACCTATGCCCGAGCTGGCACCAGTAACCCAAGCGACACCATCCGCGGGAGACGCGTTGTAAAGAGACATATGATCTCCGATCATTAGATTTATCGATTAGCCAATCAGATCGCCAACAAGCTGACGCCATGAGCCGGTGAGCGTAACGCCTTCATCAAGAACAGCAAACCCAATACACGGGCGATCGTTCTCAGCGGTTGGACGGTGATCTACACTTGCATCCGCAATCGAAATATCACCAGGGCCAAAACGGCCACGCTCATCGTTAAAGGCACCTTCAAGCACAATTGAAAGCTCACAGCCTTTATGTGTATGTGCTGGCATTGTGCGCCCAGGTCTGATCCAGAACATGTTGACGTGACATCCATCAATCTCGCCAATGTCATATTCTTTAAAGCCCGGGAGCTTTGTGCGCCATGGAATATCATCGATATCCATGCCAATCAGGCGACGGAGTGCCAATGGCAATCTTGCATCATCAGCCTCATCTTCTTCGATTTCAGAAACATCTGCGACCGAATCGGGTGAAGAGGCAAAAATGGCAGAAAGTGCATCGCTTGTATTATCGATCTCAGTCGGTGCGACCTGCTCAAGCGACAAACCAGCAATGGTTTCAAGATCGCCAACAAAACGACGATTATCAGGTTTTATTTCCAGATGCGCTTCGACCAACACACTTGCAGGGGCTGAAAGTCCGCCCGACGCATATTGCGCCATAAGTGTATCGACTGCATCTATCTGACTTAAAGTCATACTAAATCTTCTTTTGTCTACTATGTCTCGTACAAGGACTCGCGCCGCTTGTGTCTTCTCTATTTGTACACCTGTACGAAAACAGTTTCAATTCGGATCATTTGACTAACTAAAAACCGATTATTTCCTGTTTTTCAATAAATAAATCCGCAACTTGGCAATATTATTCACAAATTCAGCCAAAACTTCAATTTTCATTCCTTGAAATTTGTCATAATTGGATGCAAATACTTAACCATAGTTAATTGATAAGGCTTTGGAATCTCATGTCAGTCTCAGAAAATGTATTAGATCAAATTGGAAACACCCCTCTGGTGAAGCTTAAACGCGCTTCGGAAGAAACGGGTTGTACGATTTTGGGCAAGGCTGAGTTTTTAAACCCAGGTCAATCGGTGAAAGACCGTGCCGCACTCTCAATGATCCGCCATGCGGAGAAAAGCGGCCAGCTTCACCCCGACGGAACAATTGTTGAAGGCACAGCGGGTAACACCGGTATTGGTATTGCCATGATTTCGCGTGTTTTGGGTTATCGGTCAATCATTGTAATCCCGGAAACGCAGACACAAGAGAAAAAAGATGCCTTGCGCCTCATGGGCGCCGAGCTGATTGAAGTACCTGCCCTGCCTTATAAAAATCCAAACAATTATATCCATGTATCACGCCGCTTGGCCGAGCAAATTGCCAAAACCAGCCCGAATGGCGCTGTGTGGGCCAACCAATTCGATAATGTTGCAAATCGTCAGGCGCATATCGATACGACAGGCCCTGAAATTTATCGCGATCTCGATGGTAAAATTGATGGCTTTATCTGTGCATCTGGATCTGGTGGCACACTCGTTGGCACGTCTATGGCGTTGCGCGAGCGCAGCAGCACATTCAAATCCGGTATTGTCGATCCAGATGGCGCTGCGCTTTATAACTTCTATAAAAATGGCGAACTAAAATCTGAAGGTGGATCGATCTCAGAAGGTATCGGCCAGGGTCGGATCACAGCCAATCTTGAAGGCTATACGCCTGATATGGCCTTTAACGTATCGGATAAGGAAGGTTTGCCAATCATCTTCAACCTTTTGAAGGAAGAAGGTCTTTGCATGGGGCTTTCCACCGGGATCAATGTCGCCGGTGCGATTCGCATGGCTAAGGAAATGGGCCCGGGACATACGATTGTCACCATCTTGTGTGATTACGGCAATCGATATCAATCCAAACTTTATAATCCTGAATTCCTGCGGTCAAAGGATCTACCAGTGCCGGAATGGATGGAAACATCGCCGAATTTCGAAATTCCATTTGTTGCCGAAACATAAGACTCTGAGGTTTATAAGTTGATCACTCAAGCCCTGTTTAAAGACGATGCCTATCTCTCAACATGTGTTGCTGAAGTGGTGGGCATCAATGATCGGGGCGGTATCATTCTCAATCAAACCTGCTTTTATGCGACCTCTGGTGGGCAGCCGGGTGATACCGGGCTCATCGAACGCGAAGACGGCTCGAAAATTGAAGTTACAGCCACAATGAATGGTGAAACAAAGAATGATTTCGTCCATATTCTGGCTGAAGGCAGCCCGACTTTAGGAATTGGTGAAAAAATAATCCTGCATGTGGATTGGGAACGCCGATATAAGCTGATGCGTATGCACACTGCCTGTCATTTGCTATCGGTCGTTTGCCCCTATCCCATCACAGGCGCCGCAGTGGGTGAAAATGAAAGTCGCGTTGACTTTGATATGCGTGAACCGCCAGAAAAAGCTGATATAACGGCAAAAATGATGGCACTCGTTGAGCAAAACCATCCGATTTTCAATCAAATGATTTCAGAATCCGAACTCGATGCTAATCCCAATCTGGTGAAATCGAAAAATGTCAAACCACCACGCGGTGTCGGCGATATCCGCCTCGTCTGCATTGGCGAAGACAGCTCGATCGATAGCCAGCCATGCGGCGGAACTCATGTGAGCGAAACCCAAGAAGTGGGTGCAGTTCACATCGGCAAGATTGAGAAAAAGGGCAAGGAAAACCGACGTTTTAGAATTCGCTTTGGCGATCTGCCTCAACAATAAATCAAAACATTCAGGGAGTTATTATGACGGATGACACGAACATGAGCCCATTTGTGAAATCACCTGATTGGCTGAAGGATCATTTAACTGACGAGAATATCCGCATTGTGGATGCCTCATGGTTCCTGCCTGCGCAAAATCGAAATGCCAAAGAAGAATATGCGCAAAACCATATTCCGGGTGCGGTCTTCTTTGATCAGGATAGCATAATTGATGAACAATCATCATTGCCACACGCGCTACCCGAGCCGCATTATTTTGCCCAGCGCGTGGGTGAATTAGGCATATCCGAAGAGCATCTCATCGTGGTCTATGATGCGCTTGGCATGTTCACCGCACCGCGCGTCTGGTGGATGTTTAAAACTATGGGCGCAGAAAATGTGTTTGTGCTCGATGGCGGCTTTGACAATTGGAAATCAAATGGCCTTCCTGTCAACGGTGAGGTTGTGGCGCACCCTAGCGTCGAGTTCACCCCATATTTTGACAAGGATGCGGTGGCAAATATCGATGATATGCTCGCTGCGACCGGAGATGATGGCACCGAATTGCTAGACGCACGTGGCGCTGGTCGTTTTACAGGCGAAGAAGCCGAACCACGTGAAGGTATGCGATCTGGCCATATGCCGGGTGCTAAAAACACACCTGTTTTTGGATTTTCAGATAATGGAAAGCTCAAACCTCTCAATGAGTTAAAAGATATTTTTGAATCTAAATCTGTAGATCTTAACAAAAAAATTATCACGACATGTGGCTCTGGGGTGACGGCAGCTGTGATCACATTGGCGCTTAATTCGATCGGCAAAACAGACGTTCAGCTTTATGATGGTTCATGGTCTGAGTGGGGTGCGCGCCAGGATACGCCTGTGGAAACGGGAGAATAATCGGTGACCGCGACAACCACAAAACCACTACCGACTGTCGTCACTTTTCTTGAGATGAATACACCACCGGTGAAATCTTACACACGGCCAATGAATATCAATGCAGCCCTCATGGGCACCAAAGATATGCCATTGCAGTTTTACAGATATCTGCAATATCGCGTTGGCGGCAAATGGCATTGGGTTGCGCGCCATCGGTTATCAAATGATGAACTCTCAGAGATCATCCATCGTGAGACAACCGAGATAGATGTGCTCTATCTTGATGGTGTGCCATCGGGCTTTTTTGAAATTGATCGATCCAATTCAAAACGCGTGGATCTCGCTTATTTTGGCATGATGGAACATGCAATCGGCCGCGGTTTGGGAAAATGGTTTCTCGCCCAGGCAATTGACGCAGCATGGTCCAGCGAACCCAACAGCATCACCGTCAACACTTGCACGCTTGATCACCCATCCGCACTAGGGCTTTATCAAAAACTTGGATTCCAACCCATCGGGCGCACGGAAACTGAGATCCTGCCGCTCACCGACGATGAGATGCTCGCGACTTTAAAGTAGTCCCTGAAAAGTCATGACCACAAAAAAACACCGCCCGAAGGACATCGGACGGCGTTTCCAAGGCGCAATACCTTTCAGGAGGAGTTAGGCGACGTTGCGTACAGCATCTTCAGCTGTCAACAAGTCATAACCAAGAGCTTCAGCAACAGCTTGGTTTGTGATTTTGCCGCGATGGACATTCAATCCGTTGCGCAAGTTTTGATCTTCAGCAATTGCTTTTAGACCTTTGTCAGCCAATTGAAGACCGTGGTGCAGTGTTGCATTGTTCAATGCATGTGCTGATGTGATCGGCACAGCACCTGGCATGTTAGCCACACAATAGTGGACGATGCCATCAACTTCATAAGTTGGCTCAGAGTGTGTTGTTGCTTTTGATGTTTCAAAACAACCGCCTTGGTCGATCGCAACATCAACAATCACAGCGCTTTTCTTCATGCCAGACAGCATTTCGCGTGTCACAAGCTTTGGAGCTGCAGCACCTGGGATCAACACAGCACCAACAACAAGGTCAGCTGAGAATGTTTCTTCTTCAAGTGAATCAATTGTTGAGTAACGTGTGTGAACTGCACCGTTAAAGATGTCATCAAGCTCACGAAGACGTGGCAATGAACGGTCAAGAATTGTCACATCCGCACCAAGGCCGACAGCCATTTTCGCAGCATTAAGACCAACAACACCACCGCCGATGATTGTTACTTTTGCAGGAAGAACGCCAGGTACGCCACCTAGAAGGATACCGCGACCGCCATTTGCTTTTTGAAGTGCAGTTGCACCAGCTTGAAGAGCCAAGCGACCAGCAACTTCGGACATTGGCGCTAGAAGCGGCAAGCCACCGCGATTGTCAGTCACTGTCTCATAAGCAACAGCTGTACAGCCAGAATCAACAAGACCTTTTGTTTGCTCTGGATCTGGAGCCAGGTGAAGATAAGTGTAAAGGAGTTGCTCGTCACGAAGCTGCGCATATTCAGATGGCTGAGGTTCCTTCACCTTCACAACCATGTCGCTCTGCGCGAAGATATCAGCAGCTTCGCCAACAATTTTGGCACCCGCAGCTTGGTAAGCTGCATCATCAGCACCAATGCCAAGACCGGCACCAGTTTCGATAATCACATCGTGACCATGGGCAACATATTCACGAACTGATGATGGCGTTAGGCCAACACGATATTCATGGTTTTTAATCTCTTTAGGGCAACCTACACGCATCGCCATTCTCCTCTAATTGGAATTTTCAATTCTAGCTGAGTCCATTAAACATCATTTGAAATGGAGAATCTTTGCTTATACAATTGTAATTATCACGAATTTCGAATAATTATCGAATATGAAGGCCTTAAATGAGGAATTATTCGAATGGAAAATCTTGATACTGTAGATATCTCTATATTGCGAATCTTACAAAAGGACGGACGCATTTCAAATTCTGCACTTGCGGAAGCCGTTAATCTCTCCCAATCCGCTTGCTCACGCCGCGTTGATATATTGGAGAAAAAAGGTGCAATCAAAGGCTATCAAGCAAGATTATCACACAGAGCACTCGGTCACAAAATGATGGTCATTGTGCATATTTCGCTTTCCGGCCAATTTGCCAAAACATTGAAAGAGTTTGAAGCGGCCGTTAAACGCTGCCCCAATGTCTTGGTCTGCTATCTCATGTCCGGCGAATATGACTATATCCTGAGAGTCGCAGCAAAGGATCTGGAAGACTACGAACACATCCACAGAGACTGGCTCTCCTCCCTGCCCCATGTGGTGAAAATCAATTCAAGCTTTGCCTTGCGTGAAATCATCGAACGCCCCAATGTTGGTTTGACTTAGGATGATGGTATAAAACAACGCTTGATTTTTCTCTTTCACACACAACAGGGTCAGGTAAAGTAATCCGATGAATAGGAAAGGTGTCTAAAATGGATTACGAAAATGAGAGATGCGAGTTAGCAGCAGCCTTTCGCCTCGCATTCAGAGAGAACTGGCATGAGGGCGTAGCCAATCATATTAGCTTGGCAGTTTCCGACGACGGAAAAAAGTTTCTAATTAATCCAGCTGGCATACATTTTAGCCGGGTAAAAGCTTCAGATCTTTTGCTATGCGACGCAGATAATCCTGACGCTTCACTGAACCAAAAACGTGCCCCAGACCCGACTGCTTGGGGCATCCACTCAGCATTTCATCGCAACGAACCAAGAGCACGCGCATGCTTGCATGTTCATGCAATGAACGCGACAGTTTTCTCATGCCTCAAAGACGCTTTCCTACCCCCTATCGACCAAAACACAGCCAGGTTCTTTAATCGATATGGTTATGATGACGGCTATGAGGGTATGGGGTTTGATAGTGAAGGTGAACGTATTTCAAAAACACTTGGACCTCACAGAATATTGGTCATGGGAAATCATGGTGTCATGGCTGCCGCTGAAAGCGTGGCGCGCGCATTTGATGAACTCTATTATTTCGAACGCGCCTGCGAGACCTATATAAAAGCCGCTGCAACCGGACTTCCTTTAAAGGTTTTGGGCGACAATGTCGCTGAATCCACCGCGCAAGAATGGGAGAACTACCCCGGCGAACCTTGGCAAAAACACTTTGACGCGCTTATGGCGATTTTGGATGAGGAAGAACCAGGTTTTAGAACTTAGGTATTATCTTATCCTTTAGATAATTCATTCAGCCATTGTTTTGCGCGGTTTCATCTTGCTGCGAAACGTGATGTTCAGTCAGCTCGTGGGATGGAAGGACAGCGCGTTTCTCGCGTCTGGTTTGGGCTTAGTTTCACCTTAGCGGGCTCTTTCGAAGTTTGCGCACTAACTTTTGATCTTATCCGTCCCAAGGTTCCGAAGTCGACTAAGCGTCACAGGTGTTACGCCCAAAAATGATGCGATTAGGAAATGACTAAATAATTCTTCGTGTTGCGGGTGTGTTTTGCGAAACCAAGCAAGACGATCAGCACCTCCAAGCGCCGAGAGACACCATTCTCTTTCAGCCTTATAAGCCAGTTCACGCTGCAAAATGCCATTGGCCCATTCCCGAATGGGTTCTGATGCTAACATCAATTCAGTTAGTTTGGCGGCTTCCATTTGCGCGATAAGTGAATCTGTATTCGCGTTAATAGAAACCAGTGAGACGCCGTTTCGTGTTCTTGCAACATTAGGCGTAACCACCTGAGGACTTGAATAAAACCCAACGCAGACAGAACGGCCTTCAGGATCAGAGATAGTACTAGAGAGGTTGCCGTCGAGAACAATAATCTCCGTGGAGTTTTTTGCACCCTGATTAACGACACAACTTTCTTTTGTCACATGTTTTACCTCCCAAGCACTCGCCAGCAGCCCCATGGAGTCTTTGTCCAATTTGCTAGATGAGCTGTTTAAAAACGTCGAAAGTTCCAATCTGCAAAGTCCTTATCAAATGATAATGCCGCGGCTAGCTGGCTGCAGTATGACATTTTAAAACTCGAAAGGTAACAACAATGACACAGATAAAATCTTCAAGACAATATGGCCGGCTTGCAATTGGTTTTGGGCTCGCCGCGACGTGTATCTACTTTGTGATGATTAATATTACGCTGCAGTATATCGAAACTCTCACTGGGCTTATACCTTTTGATATGCGCCCCGGCGGATATTCGCTCGAACAGGCAAACGCATTACTCGATGCTTTAGGAGCCGAAGGCAATCGATATTATCTGACCCATCAGATTCCTCTGGATCTCATATATCCTGCGCTTATGGCTATCACTTTGATATCAATTCTAAAATGGCTTGCAGCAAAACATGTTGCACGAATGCTAACAAACATCGGCGTCTGGCTTTCACTTGGAGCCGCCGTTGCCGACTATTTAGAGAATGCTGGTATCGTTATGATGATCCTGAATTGGCCCGAACCACAGACTTATCTAGTTCACGCTGCAAGTACCGCATCGATTGCTAAAGCGGGTTTGACGACATTGGCTGTATTGTCTGTCATTATCGGTTTAATCGTTTGGGGATATACCAAGACACTTGTCTGGTTAAAACCCATTTCATCCGCTCGTTAGTTTATCTGTATATCAGCAGTTACGGATTGATCGTCTGCTTCGCTATCACGTGCCGTAGCTTTCGGTCTTCAGATAGCTGCTGATAACTTAAAACCATAATCCTTTGGATAAATCCCAGACCACAAAAACGCGCAATATATATTCATTTACATACACACTTTTATAGTGTAATATCTCTTCTTAACTACTCATAATAAACTACACTCTTAATTTATTTCCAGATTTAAAGATGGCAGGCCCGCGGGTTTGTACATGCCTTTATTTTGATCACGATGAGACAAAAAACTCATTGTCGGATAGTCAAAAAAATAGAAAACGCAAATTCTATCCAAGGTCTGTCAAGAAGGGAATTGATGACTTAGTCAGAACGGGACTTAGCAACAAATCCTTTGCTTGAGTGATGAAGTGAACGTCAACACACCCCAAGTCAGCACTTAGCTGATTTCAAAAGGGAGACATTCTATGATCCATGAGCGTCAAGCTAGCTCTAAAGAATTTGCGGATAAAGCTTGGGTACCCAATTCTTGGTCACCAGACTACATTGGAAATGAGACAATTAGGACGTTAGGTAAATCTGAAACAGCGGTAACCTGCTCTCTTGATGCGGCTAAGGCTTTGTATCCCCAATCAGACATTCAAGGTGTCTCATCTTTTGAATCAGCCTGCGACGCTGTGCTTTCCGGCGAAGCTTCCTTCTTTCTTGTTCCAGTTGCTTATCCCAAATTAAACAGCTTCCTAATGGATACCCGGTTAACCATCGCAGATTATCGGATAAGACCCATCCCACCACTCGTTCTCGTTGGTAAAAAAGCTTTTGGGAATAAAGCCGAATTTGAAACAATATATCTACATCCAGCAACAGAGCCTTTGTTAAAAACCTCCGCGATTAAATATGTGAATTTAGATTTCTGTAGCAGCAACGAAGATGTCGTCGAGCGGCTTGGTAACGCAAATTCAGAAACGGGTGGCATCACGAACCTCATGGCAGCTAGTATGGCTGGATTTACGCCAATATTGACATTGCGTCCGGAAGCACCAATGGGATGGTTTCTTCTGAAACGAGTATAAAATGTCGCCTAAACCAAAATATGCCGTTTTTTACGGCATAGGACTCTCAATATTGTCTGCAGCCTCGATTGCTATTGGTCCCAGCCTTGCCAAATTCGCTTATGGTCAAGGAACCGATTTGATAACGGTTATGGTGATACGCGGATTTGTAATGATCGGCATTTGTGTTTTGATTTTATTGCTGAAACGTCGTCTTGCCGCCCCTAGTTCTAAGGTGATCATCTTATGCGTCGCCTCTGGTATAAGCTTTGCCGCAATGTCCTATGGTTATTTTGGCGCGGTACAAACTATCCCTGTCGGCATTGCAGTAACTTTATATTTTCTTCACCCAATTCTGGTGATGTTTGCCGCGCATTTCATTGGGCTTAACCGCGTCACCGGCAGGCAGATATTCTTCTCGATCATTGTATTCATCGGGTTGGGCATTGCGGTTGGAATAGATATCCAAGGGTTTGATGCACAGGGCATTTTGCTGTCGCTGCTTGCTGCGGTGGCGGTTACCGCAATGATACTTCTCAATGCCAAAGCCTTACCCAAAAGTGACGCCATTACCGTAAATCTTATAATGGTCGTCACAACGACGGTGATCTTTCTTATTTGGAATGTTGGACTGGGAAATGAACTGATGTTTCCTAGCACAACTATCGGCTGGACCGCCGTGGTAAGTGTTGGATTATCTTTTACTATTGGGTTATTGAGCTTTTTCTATGCTGTTGACATCATCGGCCCTGTTCTGGCGACAATGATCACGAGCTTACAGCCCCTATTTGCTATTTTGTTTGCAAGCCTGTTGTTAAGCGAAAACTTGACCTTATTGCAGATATCTGGGGCGTTGCTGGTCATCACAGGGCTTGCCTTAAGAGATAAAATCCCCACCAAAACAAAAGCCGACATACCCTTCAGCACCATGAAAGATAATTGAACGTCCTAGTGGGAGAATCATGTTAACGTGGTGTGACGAGATCAGCTTTCACCAGCTGGTGTTTTGCATGGGGCGGTCATTTGACAAGATTTTCGACAATTTTCGGGATTGATCTGCGAACACTCGCATTGTTTCGAATATTTTTGTCTACCGCCATTATCTTAGATCTCATCTCCCGAAGTCGGGATCTGGTGGCGCATTATACCGATTTTGGTGTCCTGCCGCGTTCCGTCTTGGTGGACCTTCTCTCTGATAGCTCGTTCAGTTTGCACATGGCCAATGGTTCAGCAACCTTTCAAGCGGTGCTGTTTATTATAGCCGGTTTAATTGCTTTATTCCTGCTGCTTGGCTGGAAAACGAGGTTGATGACTGTATTGAGTTGGATTTTCCTCATATCAATTCAAAACAGAAACATTCTGGTTCTTTCAGGCGAAGACAATCTCATCTTATTGCTGACATTCTGGTCGATATTTTTGCCGTTGGGCGCACGATATTCCATCGATGCAGCACTTGATCCGCAGAATGAAGAGAAACCCAATGCTTTCTTTAGCGCAGCAACAATCGCGATCCTTATTCAAGGCATGTCGATGTATTTTTTCAGCGCGATTTTAAAATCTGACGCACGATGGTTTCCCGGCGGAACAGCGGTCTATTTTGCACTTCAACTTGATTATTTAGTCACGCCATTTGCGCTTTGGTTTCGAGAGTTTGAAACGCTATTGTCTGGACTCACATATTATGTGTTAGCCCTTGAGTTTATTGGGCCGATATTGATCTTTTCTCCGATTTTTCACAAACAATTGCGCGTAGTCATTATGCTCACATTCATCACGATGCATATCGGTTTTTTCCTATTCTTAGAGATTGGATTATTCCCGCTTATTTCAATCACAATGAATTTGTTATTCATGCCTGGTTGGGTTTGGGACAAGATTGCGAAACGGATGAACAGGTCGGCAAAATCCATAACCATCTGGTATGATGGAACATGTGATTTTTGCTTCAAAATTTGCAATATTTTGCGCGTTTTCCTGGCTCTAAAAGACGTGAAGATTAAGCCTGCGCAAGATGATCCAAAAATGAATGTGATAATGGAGACGCAAAATAGTTGGATTGTTGAAAAGGATAACACACACCATCTGAAATGGTCGGCGCTCACCCAACTGGTCGCGCAATCTTTTATACTCTGGCCGTTGAGCAAATTAATGTCGCCAAATTTTATGCGAGGATTTGGAGATGGTGTTTACAATTTCATTGCGAATAGTCGGCCAGCGTTAAGTGGAATAACCAAAAAGTTTTTTCCCTTTAAAACATTACGCATTCAAAGCAGCAAATTCCAGACGGTGATTGTCATAGTTTTTGCGGCTTTCGTCTTTGTCCAAAATGTTTCAACCGTCCCAGCAAGAAGTGGTTCGGTTTTTCTGAACAGTTTTGATCTGTTTTATAAGTGCGTTCTGACCCTTATTAAGCTGCCACCGG
>JAEPMD010000044.1 GCA_017644105.1 Rhizobiaceae bacterium
GGTGGCAGCTTAATAAGGGTCAGAACGCACTTATAAAACAGATCAAAACTGTTCAGAAAAACCGAACCACTTCTAACCAACCATCGTCCGAAACGATGGTTACAGATAAGAGGCGCTTCACGTAACATCTAATCGTTTTCAGTGACGTCCAATGGGAAAACAAGAGTGATTTTTGTGCCCTTGTCGACCACAGATTCAATTTGTACCGAACCGTTATGCCTATGCATGACTTTGTCAACGATTGCCAATCCAATGCCGTCTCCAGGGAAATCAGATTGCGAAACCGCGCGACGCAAGGGCTTAAAAATTTCTTTGAAATAACGGCTATCCACTCCAATTCCTTGATCGGAAATGGAGACCTTAACCCCATAATCATCCACAACATGAGATAACTGAATTAAATTTGGTTCATCTTCTTTCTTGTAAAGAAATGCATTCTCTAAAAGGGCATTGAGCGCAAGCGTAACTTGTTCACGATCACATGATATGACCGGTAGATCTCCCAGTTCCACCTGATTAGTACTGTCCGTTGGTCCAAGGATTTCCCTCTCTGCCAAAAGACCCTTTACCAATTCACTCAGGTCAACTCGCTCGTATTCTTCCGGACGGGTATTGATGCGAGATAAAGAAAGTATCCCGTTTAATATGGCTGACAGGCGTTCAGATGAGCTAATTATATTGTTCAGATGCCCAAGTGATTGCTCATCCAGAACTTCAGAATTGTTTTTCTTAATTAGTTTTGCAAAACCATCAATGTGACGCAGAGGTGCATTAAAGTCATGAGAGATTGCATAAATGAGATCTGCAAGTTCTCCTCTGAGTTCCTCGGCTTCATGGGCAGCATCAATTTTCTGCAAATAATATTCCTTCATATTCTAATTCAGTCAGATTTCACGACACATAAAACTAGGTAGCTTGAAACCGAATCGACACGTGAATCTCACTAAAAGCTAATAACTTTTAACACTTAACGCAATGAGCCAAACAATCTGTGGTTGATAAAACGCGAAATAAACCTGCCCATCGGTATTTGTTCACAGATTTCTTAATTCATTGGGCATTTTGAAGTCTTAAATTCAGAGGTCCAATCGAACTACTATAAAAAATTACCAGTGATATCTAGTATTAAGGCACTGAAAAATTTGCGTAATTTGACATTTTGCAGAATAACGATTTTGCTAACAGGCAGTATACATTCCGATTCGGGAGTTTCATTGAAAGTTTATTGAGTCTCAGATTTTGGTTTAATCACCCGCGTTGATTTCGAAATACTTTGATCAAAAAAGGGGAGAATAAATGAAACATATATTGCTGATTGACGATGACCCTCTGCAACATGAACTTTATTCCTGTTATGTGCTCAAAAGTGAAAGATATCAAATCATTCCAGCGCTTGATGTAGCAGATGCGAGCGAGATTTTATCGTCACAAGAGATAGATCTCATTTTGCTCGATAGTCTCATTCCCCCGTATCCTGATTTTACAGAGACCGTCGCCCAAATCCGCGAAAAAGGATATCGAAAAGATATCGTGGTTGTCGCCGCAGATATTGAAAAAGACGTCTTCAAAAAGCACAACGATTACACGGTCAAAACGTGCTGGGATAAGCAACATATTTCGATGCACAATTTCTCAGACATGTTGGATATGGTCGCCTAGTTGCTAATTATCCTTGTTTTGGGGTATCCGCGTTTCGCCCACGTTTGTGGGTAAAAGCAGGTCTTCCAAAAAATATGCAGATAATGCAGCGCGACCGCTCAGTTCAGATTTTCCGTATATCACCGTTGCTTGCTGGCGAATGGTTCGTTCTGACACGTCTCGAATTTGCGAGATTTCTCTCATGGAAAAACCTTTCAACAAGAGCAAAGCAACATCCTGTTCGGCTGAGGTCAAACCCCAATTGTCAAACTGAACCTTAATATACTGTCCAAGCCCTTCCAGCTGTTTTCTGGCAAGCAGCGATAAACGCTCAAGGTCATCTGACTGGGTGTTCGTTTGTCTGATCAATTGCCGGTTCTCAGAGCGCGTTTTTAACGGTTGAAGCACGTAAATATATGCGAGTAACGAGATAAGGGCCGTTACTGCGATCAGATCTAAAATAATAAGGCCAAAAGTGTCACCATTTTTCAAGTCGTCGGCGATGTCCATTGCTGCCGAGAACAAGAGAAAACAAATGATGATCAAAATGGCAAAACGTTCAGTGCTTCGTGTCATATATTCCCTCGAATTCTTATAATATAGCTGCTCATTTGTGTCATATGTCATTTGTCGGATGATGGTTTAATTACAACATTTGCCGGATGCAGATTGGCTTTCAATATGCAGTGTTTGATCGTCCTTCAACATATTGATGAACGGCCTCGCTTGGAAGTTGAAGATGAACGATTCTCATAAAATAGCCTCTAACCAAAAAGGATGAACAAACTTGGACGGCTTAGAACTGTTTGCAGATTGGGCATGGGCACGACACCACAATGAATGGAGTTGGTATATCAGACCTCTCATAATTATCGGTTTCTGCATAGCCGCTTGGTTTAGAAAACCTGTGATCATATTCATGTTGGCCATCTTCTTCCCAATCAGTGCAATTATCTTCCCGGCACCACAAAATCCCAAATCTTATGTTGTTGAATTTTTAAAGGCCGAAAGAGACATGTTGGAAGCTTTATCGCCACTAGAAATGGTGGGGTTTGCAATATTAGTTGTCGCGTTCTTATTCATTTTGGCAACAGCACTTTGGCAAAGAAGTTTCTGGCTGGGCGTTTTGATCGCCAATATGGGTGGCTTTATGAAACTCTTATTTGGCTATCTGGTTTGGGGTGACACTGGCGCAATTGCGCTTTGGCCAACGATTGTAACAGCCCTCGTGTTCAATATGGCAATGTTCGCTTTTTGGCATTTCACTCGTCTGAAATCTCGGCTAGCACCATCACAAAGAATTCCAAAACGGTGAAAACATGCGCGTTCTCCTGATAGAAGACGATGAAATAACTGTCTCTGCAATCATATCCCACTTTACCAGACAGGGATTTAATATCGACCACATGACAGATTGCGAGGACTTAGTATCTCACGATCTATGCAATGCATTTGACGTTTTGATTTTAGATGTCGGTCTGCCGGGCCGAAGTGGTTTGAATTTCCTATATGATATTCGCAATAGGGGATTGAGCATTCCAATTTTAATGTTCACAGCACAATATGAGATTGATGCACGAGTGCGCGCGCTTAACATGGGTGCGGATGATTATTTAACCAAACCGTTTGATATGCGAGAATTATTTGCGCGCTGCCAGGCATTGGCACGCAGAAAGGTGCCAACAAAATCGATTTACATAAAATATCGTGATCTGCGAATTGATACGGGTGCAAAAACAGCAGAGAAATTTGGAAATCAGCTTTCCTTCACCCCAAAGGTGTTCAGTTTGCTGTGTTATATCATTGAGAACAAAGGGCGTGTTTTAACCCGGCAGCAAATAGAAGAGCATCTTTACGGATGGGATGGGGAAGCTGAAAGCAATACGGTTGAAGTTTTCATTTCTCAAATTCGACGCAAAATTGGTGCTGAATATGTACGGACTGTGCGCGGAATTGGATATATCGCGCCGTTAGAGCGTTTATGAATTCGATAGAAACGCGCCTTAATCGCAGGTTACTCTTTGCGATTTTCTCAACATTATCGGCCCTGCTTGCTGTCGTCACAATCTTTGCCGTGTTGGAATTCCGCGAGGCCCATTTTAATTCGCGTGCGCATGTGGCTCAGGTCATTCTGGGCCTGGCAAGCAACTTGGCGATTGATACACAAGATCTTTCAATCAAACCTGATTTTATGACGATGCTGACTACATCATATTCGTGAAACGAAATGGCGTTGAGCTTTATTCGTCCCCCAATCTTCTTGGTTCAGACAGACGCCCCGATATTGATCAATCACAGCTTAAATTAGATGGATTAAGCTACCAGTTGCTGCATATTTCCGATGCCGCAAGTTCGACAGTCGTTACTGTCGGTTTTGCGAGCAAAAATATTGCACTTTCAATGATGGAAATCGTTGTCGGTACGGTTTTATGTTTCGTTATTTTTGCACTCATGCTCTGGCGATGGTCGTTAACGGCAATTCGTGTTTCCTTAAAACCATTACTTCAATTTGCGTCCGAAACCAGATCTCGCGATTCCGGCAATTTAAAACCGCTCCAAATTGAAACATTGCCTCTTGAAGTGGTTCATGTGGGGGCGGCATTAAATCAATTGATGAGAAAAGTTGAAACGGCTCTCGAACAGGAGCGAAGATTTGTCGGTAATGCCGCGCACGAATTGCGCACGCCACTTTCTGGTATCATCGCTCAGATTGAGGCATTGCCGGAAACTGGGTTTGAAAAAGAACATATACTTGCCATTAATCGCATTCGATCTGCAGCCTTGCGAACGAGCAGATTGGTTTCACAAATGCTTAATCATGAAAGAGCAAAAACGATCCAGAATAATCGAGCATTGAGTTCTAAATTTCGAATATCCGAAATGGTTCGCGAGTTAATCGAAATGCGAACACAAACGGCCATTGAGTCTGACGTGGACCTGGGTGTGGCCTTTGAGACTTATGATGATGAGATACGCTGTCCTCGAGAATTGCTGCAAATGATCATTGAAAATTTAGTCGACAACGCAGTCAAATATTGTGGGCGCCCCGGTATCGTCACACTCTCCATCATGCGCTTGGAAACCAACCAATTAATTATCGCTGTTGACGATAATGGGCCTGGATTAAAACCAGACGAGTTTTGGGCTGCAACACAAAGATTTGAGCGCATGGGCGCACTGCAGTCCGAAGGTTATGGTCTTGGTTTATCCCTTGTCGTCGAGCTTTGTGAGCGCCTTGAAATCGGCATCAAACCGGAAATGTCTGATCTCGGTGGATTGCGCGTGGTCCTTCTATTTAAAGACAGGATCCAACAATCTTGTTTAGGCTGATGTATTCGACTGAATTCTATTTAATAAAACCGCGTTGAGGTAATCGTTGCTTTCAATATTTGAGCAGGCTTTGTGAATACCACAGATACTGAATGAAAGACGCGGATCAAATCTCTCCGCATGGAGACGGATTGCCAATGGGATCCGGTCAAATATTTTGAGCAGTTGATAATGTCATGACGAAGTGCGGACCATGTGATCGCCCTGCGATATCGATCAATTTCAAGTAAGCGATATAAAACAAGTAAAACCAGCGCCATAAACAGGACTGCGAAAACGGTGTCACTGAAAAAGTGGCGTCCCTTCATTATTCTGAGAATAATGCCAAATGAAGCAATGCCAATAATTGGAGCTAGATAAAATGGTTTCTTGCGCAGATAGGGCCAAATAAGTGAAATGATGACGAGCACGAGCATGGCAATTCCGCTGCCTTCACCTGAAACAAAGGAACAGTTACTTTCGCATTCCTGAGTGAGCTCGAAGGGCAGGGTAAAGCGAGATTCACCACCAAATTCGTCAATCGAAGCAGGGCGAGCGCGACCCCAATAGGACTTGAAGATAGCGTTGGAAATTAAGCCCGGACCAATCATAAGCGCGAGGACAATATAACTCCAGATGATCCAAGGTATTTGCATGAAATGTGGTGCTCTTGCCGATAGGCAAAGAAGGAACAGAGCGCCAAGAAAAACGCAAAATATTGTCGCCGTATACAAGGAACGGATCAAATTTAATTCCGAAATTGTTGAAAGCCAAAACCCCCGGAAATCATCATAAAATAAGGCGGAAATTTTTAGATCTATTTGTGGGTAGCTGATGAAGATAACAAGCGTTACAAACATGATCATCAGTAAAGTTATCGCGTTTTTAAGAAAGTTCACATCTGTAGACAGGCGTGCCAGTGGTACAGAAAAGAAAATAGTTTTGAACATCTTGCCGTTCATCTGGCTTATCGATCGCCATCTTAAACTGTCGAATGTCGGTATTATTCGCGCTGCCTCAAAAGCTTCAAGTAGGATAAAACTGATCATGCCGCCCAACAACCAGCCGGCAATCACATCTGATGGGTAATGGGACCCGCTAATCACGGAAGCGCCGCCACTCAAAAGCGTTATGAGGAAAAATAAACTCCAATAGTTTGGAAAAAGGCGAAGGCATACCATCATGACAGCTGCAATTGTAGTTGCATGTTCGGATGGAAAACTATGATATGAAGTGCTCAGAGAAAACGGGTTGAAATAGAACGCTCCCAACTCTGAAATATACATAGGTCTCACACGCCCGATAAAGAGTTTTAGCAATTGAGCAAACACGCTACTTATCAAGATGATCAAAAAAATCACGATACATAACTGCAAAAATAATTTGGCTTGTTTGCGTGTTAATGGATGTGCGGATGCATTAGAAAATACAGCCGATATGATCGCCAGTATGAGAATTATGATTGCCATCCAGGCGCTATTTCCCAACCAAGCAACTGAAACACCTGAATTTCGTACGACCTCAGATACATCTAGCACCGCGTAAGCGATCAAGCTGTCCAGCAATGTCGCGGTAACAAGGAAAAGTGGACAAATAAAAAAGCAAATGAATTTTGCCATTATTTTAACGCCACTGACATGGTCATAGGAAATAATACGGCCAGCATCAACAATGCTTGCGTTCGACAACAGCCAACGGTTTGCGATTGTCTGAGCACAGAACTACGCGAAGAAGCAAATATGTTCAGCTGATAATTATTTACTAAGCGATATGAAATCATTGATGAAATCCAAGAAGATTATTGTCTGGGATGGATTTCTAACGCCCAATCTGAACGGGACCTTAAGCGGTCGAGATATCCGTTCAGGTAAGATTCAGCTTGTCTTTATTGAATGAAAGCCGCCTCGACAATTAAGGGGCAATTTTCATCGGGGCTATAACAATAAAGCAAGGTTGTACTGAAACTATGAACAAGTTAGCTAAAAGATCGATATACACCGCGTTCACGTTTGCGGTAATAGGTGTTGGTGTTTATCAAGGTGTCTATCAGGGGTTATTTAATCACAAGCCCTTCATCGATTTTGTCTTTGAATTTGGGGATGCTGTTAATCAAAGTGACTTCATGCCTGAACATTCCGGCGTTGAATATGAAGTTACTCTACCCGCCCAATCCGAATTTCCCGTTCCTGCTGAATTGTTGCAACCCTCCGGCATCAGTATTAGCGAGCAGGGAATACTCGTTGTCGGAGATACCACCGATGTCTTCTGGCTCAGTTTAGATGGCAACGAGAAAGCACGCTTACAGCTCGAAGAGGCCCCCTTATTGCTCAGACAGGGCTTGTATGAGGGTGTGACCTGGGTGGATGATGAACTCGCAGCAGTCATTGGTCATGAAGGCAGGGTATTGACCTTACTTGAGCTTAGCCAGAATGGGATTCAGCCCGTTAAAACACTGGAGCTTAACCAAGCAATTAGTCCTCAAATTGAGCTGCAGGCACTCGCATTTAATCAAGCTGATGATTTGTTCTATGCGTTATATGCAGATCAAGATGGTGCAGTTCAAACGGTGACAATTGGTTTAGATGGCAATGTTTCCAATGCCACGCAAATTGACACCAGTATATTAGGTGCCAAGCTCGGCGATATTTTGGGGAGCGCATGGTCAAACAATACTCTTTTTGCGCTCACCAATAATAATATGATCCTGGCGATCGAGAATAATGTGGTTACGCAAGTCTTTGCATTGGATTACGCAGCCGATACATCGGGTTTAGCCGTTTATGCGGGATCTCTATATTTGGTTACGGACCACGAATATTATCAGGCCCAACCACCGATCAAGGTGTTCGATCTTCCAAATCAGGAAATGCTTCGCAGCTCCTAGAGGCTGCGATCAATCATTCATGGATGATGATGTATATAATCCCAGGGGCAAGCAGTGGGCTATGATAGGGTGCCTGCAAATTTCCTGTGCGCACCTGTCACCGCGCAGCTAAGATCATATCAGCGGCTTTCTCAGCAATCATAATAGTTGGTGAATTGGTGTTACCTGAGGGAATTGTGGGCATAATGGACGCGTCCACGACACGTAGTCCTTCAAGCCCTTTAACTTTCAGGTCCACGTCAACGACCGCCTGATCATCCGAACCCATTTTGCAGGTGCCGACGGGATGGAAGATGGTTGTGCCAATCTCGCCAGCGACATTGGCCAAGTCTTCGTCTGATTGATAGGCACTTCCTGGTTTAATCTCAGATGGATTGTATTTCTCCATGGTCGATTGACCAGCAATCTCACGAGCCAAGCGAATGGCGCGTACAGCTACTCTTTTATCAGCCTCAGCGCTTAAATAATTGGGGTCGATTTTTGGATGATCTGACGCATCGGCTGATTGGATATGAATTGTACCGCGGCTTTGCGGTCTTAAGGGCACCACACTGGCGGTAAAGGCCGGGAAGGGATGCAATGGATCGCCGAATTTCTCCAGCGATAATGGTTGAACGTGAAACTCAAGATCTGCTGTTTCAACCTCAGGTCCAGATTTTGCAAATATGCCCAATTGGCTTGGCGCCATTGACATAGGTCCGCTGCGGGAGAGCATATATTCCAGACCAATACCAAGGCGACCAAGCAATGAACCCGCGCGCTGATTGAGTGTTTTGACATTTTCAACACGAAAAGCCACGCGGATCTGTAAGTGATCTTGAAGGTTTTCACCCACGCCGTTTGACGAATGCATTACGTCGATGCCCATCTTCTTCAGATGGTCGGGGTTTCCAATACCGGATAATTCTAAAATCTGCGGAGAGCCGACGGCGCCCGCGGATAAGATCACTTCGTTACTTGTGTGATAGGTTTCAAGATTGCCATGACGTTTGACCTCAACTCCCGTTGCACGATTGCCATCAAAGACAACGCGTTGAACCTGCGCATGTGTGACAATATTCAGGTTAGGGCGGTTTTTGGCCGGGCGAAGAAATCCTTTCGATGTATTCCAACGCCAACCGCTTTTTTGGTTTACTCGGAAATAGGACGAACCGGCATTATCTCCGCGATTGAAATCTTCAACTTTGGAAATGCCGATTTCTTCAGCGGCATCGCGATAGGCATCGAGAATTTCCCAAGATAAGCGTTGTTCTTCTACGCGCCATTCACCGCCTGAGCCGTGCATGTCATCTGCGCCGCTATAATAATCTTCAGATTTTTTAAAATATGGCAGAACATCATCCCAACCCCAGCCCGTGTTCCCCATCTGGCGCCATTGGTCGTAGTCATTGGCCTGGCCGCGCATATAAATCATTCCGTTGATTGAAGAGCAGCCGCCCAAGACGCGACCGCGTGGATAATTGATCGCGCGTCCATTCAAACCCTCTTGTTCGCTGGTTTGATATTGCCAGTCGGTGCGAGGATTTCCCATGCAATATAAATATCCAACAGGAATATGGACCCAGATATAATTATCTTTTCCGCCAGCTTCGAGCAAAAGGACCTTGTTTTTGGGATCTTTGGAAAGGCGGTTTGCAAGCACACATCCAGCAGATCCACCACCCACGATGATAAAGTCATAATTTTGGTTTTGTTTTGTCATAGTGCTGCCTGCGGTTGGATATTATTATTACATATACTCAGCTTTTGTGCTGAGTTGGAAACTTTAGCGGATGGCCAATGCGGGGCATGATCTTTGTCGATCAGAATAGCGCGCACGCCTTCATTTAAATCTGGATGACGAATGGCCCGCTGAACTGTCTTAAATTCGCGCGCCAAGCATGCCTCAAGCGTCGAATTGGCTCCGCGTCTTAACAGTGTCATAGTTTCTTGGAGACTGCGAGGGGATGCTGATTTTAATGCATCTTTTGCATGTTGAGCTTCGGGGGATTTGGTATTGGCAAGATAATCCCGAATGCTGCAAAGTGTTGGTTTTTCAAAACACTGAATGGCAGAAACAAGGTTTAAGACACTTGTTTGGTAGCCTAACACACCGCAAAATTCTTCCAGAACCTGATTTGGCGCGCTTTTGGCAGAACACAATGCTTCAAATATCTTATCAAACATTACTGCGCGGGACATGTGTGTTGATAGCCCTAAAGCATGCGCATCAAAATTTCGAACCCGCGCGCCTGTTAAACCCATCCAATAGCCGGCGCGATAGGGCATTCTTGGGAGAAAATAACTGCCACCCACGTCGGGAACAAAGCCAATTCCAGTTTCTGGCATGGCAAAGACAGCATTTTCTGACGCTATGCGGTAGTGCCCATGAACAGTAAGGCCTAGACCCCCACCCATGCACATACCATCAATTAGAGATATATAGGGTTTTGAAAACGTCGCGATGCGCAAATTGAGCGCATATTCGGTTTGGAAAAAGAGTTCAGCTTCGTCGTAAAATCCAGCGGATGTTAAGGCACAAATGCGTCGTAAATCTCCACCCGCGCAAAACGCTCGGCTATGATTTGATCGAAGAATAATACGCTTAATCTCAGCATCGCTTTCAAACTTATCCAAAGCACGCGTTAAGTCTCTGATCATGGATAAATCAAGCGCGTTTAAAGCCTTCGGACGGTCCAGTCCGATCACACCAGCCAGTCCTATTTTTTCCGCAGTTACAAATGACATATGACGTCTTTCGAATTAGATTTTGGGGCCGATATTAGGTCAACAATTTCGAAATACTGGTGCTCGTTTGGCGACAAAAGCTGCCATGCCTTCCTTTTGTCCATCTGTTGCAAACGCTGCCTGGAACAATCGTCTTTCATGAAGAACGCCCTCTGATAAGCCTGTTTCAAAGGCGCGATTGACAGCTTCTTTCGCCATTGCAACTGCCGGCGCGTTTAATCCAGCAATTTGGTGTGCCGCTTCAAGTGCGGTTTGCAGTAATTCCCCTGATGGCACAATGCGCGCAACTATCCCTGCTGATTTTGCTTCATGCACATCAATGGTGCGGCCCGTCAGAATGAGATCCATGGCTAGTGCCTTGCCGATTGATTTGCTTAAGCGTTGAGAACCACCGATACCGGGAAGAATACCAAGCTTAATTTCTGGCAGGCCAAATTGGGCATCTTCGGTTGCAATAATCGTGTCGCACAGCATCGCCAGCTCAAACCCGCCACCCAGGGCAAATCCACTGACCGCTGCAATCACCGGTTTTTTGACGAAACGCATCTGATCCCAGTCGGCAAAAATGTCATTTTGAAGCAGTTCAACGAATGTTTTCTCCGCCATCTCCTCAATATCAGCACCAGCAGCAAATGCACGTGGGCTACCGGTGATGACTACAGCGCCAATGCGGTCATCCTCATCAAACTTTTTCAATTGTGACATGACCTCAGACGCCATCTGAAGATTCAGCGCGTTTAGGCTTTTGGGGCGGTTTAAGGTGATTAAACCAACGCGTTCTCGTCGCTCCACAAAGATGGTTTCCAATGTTTCGCGCTGTGCAGGCACCGTTTTTACAGGTTTTAGTTGGGTTGGCGCGTTGGTCTGTTTTTTGGTTTTAGTCATCTTGGTTCTCTCTCCGGGTAATTGGTTTTAAGACGCAGCGTTATAGGCTATCCACGGATTGTCATCGTCAGCTGGATCATTCACCTGCGTCGGGGTGCCGATAGATTGCTGGTAGGATTCTTCATCTGCCATGACTTCCGCCAAAATGGCTTCTCGGTGCTGATTAAGGGCAGGGGCTTTTTTGGTTGTTTTGGGGTCAAAATCTTTATATGTTGCCATTTTGACCGGGTTTCCGGCGGTTCGAAACGGCTTCGCACTTTCACCTTCAACCTGCACAATCATGTTGCGCGAAAGCAGCTGTGGGTGATCGAGAAGTCGATCGATTGAGTTAATTGGTCCGCACGGCACACCGACTTCATTTAACGCATCAAGCCAATGCTGGACAGATTTTGTCCTTGTTACTTTCTCAATTTCAATCACCATGTCTGCGCGATTACGTACGCGCAGATCATTGGTTGAAAAAGCTGGGTTGAGTGTGAGTTCAGGTGCATTTAATGCGTCCGCGAGTAACAGGAATAATTGATCATTACCAGCAGCAATGACAAAGCGTTCGTCTTCTGCTTCAAAGGTTTCAAATGGCGCCAATGAAGGATGGCAGTCACCGGTACAAGTCGGTACTTTCCCCTCCACATCATATCGCGCAAGCGCCGTTTCCATGAGGGCTGCCTGGCAGTCCAGCATGCCAATATCGACGCGATCGCCCTGGGCATTTTTTGTACGTTTGTAAAGCGCGGACAAAATACCGATGACACCAAAAAGGGCGGCGCCAAGATCGCCAAAACTTGTGCCAACACGCGCAGGGCGCTCACCTGGCCAACCGGTTAAACTCATCACACCGCCCATGGCTTGAACCACCATGTCATAACCGGGTAGTTCTGACATAGGGCCTGAATGGCCAAACCCTGAAATCGATGTATAGATAAGGTGAGGATGGGTTTTTGCTAATCGTTCAGGACCATAGCCCAACCGCTCCATCACGCCGGGGCGAAAGTTTTCAACCAGAACATCTGATGTATCGAGTAGCTTCTCTAACAGTTCCCTATCTCGTGGAGATTTGATATCCAACACGATGCTCTCTTTGCCGCGGTTAAAACACATGAAATAAGCGCTTTCTGCGTCGATGAAAGGTGGGAACGCGCGGGTGTCATCCCCGGTACCAAATTTCTCAATTTTAATGACGCGAGCACCTAAATCAGCGAGGACCATTGTACAATAAGGACCAGCTAAGACGCGAGAGAAATCAAGGACCGTAATCCCTGATAATGGACCGCCTTCTAATTTATCATCATCAGAATTTGTCATTTTAATCTCTTTCCTTCCACTTATGAGCAGCGTTAATTTATTGTTTTTATTGACATATTAATTAGACAGATCGTCTATTAATTGGCCAAAAAACATCAATTTACATATCCAGCAAAAAATCCTTTCGCAAATTGACGTAGTGGTTTTTCAGATTGTTCGAGCTTGGCGCGGAGCACGGCACCTTCCCATCCGATCCAGAAATATTCTGCTGCCGCATCGCAATCGATATCATGCTTTAATTGACCAATATTACTGGCCTCTTTTAAACATGCAGCGGTTCTCATCTGCCAGTCGTGGAAAACTTCAACCAACAGACTGCGATAGGCTGGTGGCAGTACACCCATTTCCTGCCCTAAATTGCCTACAAGACAGCCGCGAGTAAAATCATAGCGTTGCATGCCGATGATAGCATCTTCTACAAAGTCATCCATTCGCTCCATCGGAGAGCGGTCTTTGTTGAGCAAAATGCGGTCTAATTTAGATGAAAAATATTGCGCATAGCGTTCGATAAGCTCGGCGCCAAATGCTTCTTTGTTCTTAAAATAATGGTAAAATGATCCTTTGGGCACATTCACACGTCGCAGAATTTCATCGATACCGGTTGCGGAAAACCCTTTTTCCGTCAGCGCGGCCACACCAGCACTGAGCAACGCTTCGCGAGTTTCGCTAAAGCCAGCTGCCTCTTTAGGCGGGCGACCACGAGGTCGTTTTTTCGACGTCTGTTGCAACACATGCTCCAAAGTTCAAGATCTACTAATAATTAGACCGATCGTCTATATAATGTCAACATGCTTCTTCAGACTAAGATGGTGACAAATTAAATGAATGGTCACTCACGCGAAAAATGCGCGTTCCTTTAGCGTATATTTCGCCCGCAAAATTAGTTAGTTAGGAAGTTCTCGCAGATCAGATACAAGCACGCCATCTTTCGGCAACGAACCCTTTTCAACGCAGATAATATTGGTGCGAAGATTGAAGGTTTCCTGAACTAGGTTGCTGAATACATCCGCATCAAGCTCACTCTCAAGTTTAACATTGATGCTGTCTTTCAAACCTTCATGGCTCACTTCAACACGTGCTTTGTGGATGCCATCATGCCGTTTGACCATGGTAGAGACCTGTTCAGGTCGAATGAACATGCCTTTGACCTTGGTTGCCTGATCCGCGCGACCGCGCCAACCGACGATTTTTCGGCGCAAGTCATTAGAAAGCGCAAAGGCGCTGAGATCACCCACTGAGAAACGCATGATTGGATATTGTTCGTCTAAAACAGTCACCACAACTTCACCAATCTCGCCGTCTTCTAGGCGTTCCCCAGTACCGGGTGAAACGATCTCGACAATGACCCCGTCATCGATAAGCATTTCGTTGATCTGGTCTTTCGTCTCATAAGCAATAAGCCCAACATCAGCTGTTCCGTAGCATTGTCGACATAAGATATTTTGATCTTCATAGGATGCGCGCAGGTTGGGGAACAAAGGCCCCGCCGACACTGCCGCATAGCGCATGGAACTTAGATCAAAATTCTCTTCGTTTGCTCTTTCTAAAATGGTTGTCAGAAAATCAGGGGTGCCGGCATAAGCGGTTGCTTTTAAAGTTGAGGCGACTTCCGCTTGCTGACGGGAGTTTCCTGGCCCAGTTGGTAAAACAATCGCATCCACGGCGCGCGCTGCACTTTCAAACATCGCACCAGCGGGGGTGAAATGATAGGAGAATGTGTTCAGCAAGATGTCATTGTGATCAATCCCAATGGCCTGTAAGAACCGCCCAAAACGCCAGCTATCACCGCCTTTGCGCCCGGGTTCATAAATCGGACCTGGCGATTGGAATATATGTGTCACATCACTTGGATTAAGCACGCCAAATGGCGGGTTTTCGCGTTGTGATTTCAACAGATCAGATTTTCGGATAACCGGCAGTTTCTGGAGATCAGCCAAGTCATTAATCACCACATCTCTAGGCGCAATCTTCTTCAAAATAGAAAGCTGTTCGGCTTCTAGCTGATCTTTGGAATTGGGCATTTGTAAGGGTACAGTCATTAGGCCAACCACCTTTTTCTGCGGCGGTAACTTCGCACATCGCGATATGATTTTCGTCCTTCTTCAGCCATGCCAAGATAGAATTCTTTCACATCAGGGTTTTCACGCAATTCCGCAGCCGGACCATCCATAACGACGCGACCAGATTCCAAAATGTAACCATGATGGGCATATCTCAGCGCAACATTGGTATTTTGCTCCGCCAATAAGAATGATACGCTTTCCTTCTCATTCAAGCTTTTGACGATTTCAAAAATCTCCTCAACCAGTTGAGGGGCAAGGCCCATGGATGGTTCATCCAATAAAATTGTTTCTGGCCGCGCCATTAATGCACGACCCATGGCACACATTTGTTGCTCGCCACCTGATGTATAGCCCGCTTGGCTTTTCCGGCGCTCTTTGAGCCGTGGAAAATAAGAATAAACCATGTCGAGATCAGCTTGCACCGCGCCGCGACCATCATTGCGCGTATAAGCGCCAGTCATAAGGTTTTCTTCAACAGTGAGATGCTCAAAACAATGGCGACCTTCCATCACCTGAATGACGCCTTTTTTCACCAATGTCTCAGGATCCATATCTTCAATGGCTTCACCGCGATAGGTGATGGAGCCTTTCGTCACTTCTCCGCGTTCTGAATGCAATAAGTTTGAGATCGCCTTAAGCGTGGTCGTTTTCCCTGCACCATTGCCACCTAATAAAGCGGTGATCCCACCCTTGGTCACATTGAGCGAAACACCTTTTAGAACCAATATGACATGGTTGTAGATGACCTCGATATTATTGACCTGAAGCATTGCATCGGTGCTATTTTCAGCGTTTTGATCCATGTTTTAGCGTCTTTCAAAAACTTTCAGAACGGGTAATTTGATATATCCGGGGCAGGGATTAACCCGCCCCGAAGATTGGTATTATTAGCAGCCTGCTTCGATCTTATTTTCTGCCGCATATGCTTCAGAATCTGATTTCACAAGCGGTGCAATGACGTCTTGATCAGATGAAATGTAATCCGTCAGCGCTTTCCACACTTTTGCATCCGCATCCCATTGCTGAACAATCGCTTGACCAGCGCCACCATGGTTTTGGCAAGAGACGCTAAATTCTGGAGAAATGCCGCCCATGCCTAGCTCAACGAGACGCGCTTCTGTGACAGAAAGCGCTTCCAGACCATCACGCAATTGCGGTGCAGAAATTTCTGAAACACCGTGAATTTCCTGAGCTTTGGCAATGGCCTCAGATGTCAGCATAGCTGCCAACATGCCGCGGTTATAGATCACTGAACCAACGTTTGAACCATCGCCCGTTAAATCACCCATGGCTTTAATTTCTTCCAGCACAGGATAGTCTTTAATCGGGCTGAAGTTCAGTGCTTTATAGCCGTTAGATGCGCCACCTGCTGGCAATACGTCAATTTCAGCTCCTGACCACCAAACACCCATGAAGTTTTCCATTGGATAGTTGATGTTCGCCGCCTCTTGAATAGCAACTTGGTTCATCACACCCCAACCCCACATCAAGACATTGTCTGGACGTTCACGACGGATTTGCAGCCATTGTGATTTTTGCTCCTGGCCAGGGTGATCAACGGCAATAGCTTTGAACTTAAAGCCATGTTTTGCAGCCAAAGCTTCCAGTGTTGGAATGGGCTCTTTGCCATAACCTGAATTGTGATAAAGCAAAGTGATCTTTTTGCCTTCAAGCGATCCACCATGTTGGTCTTTAAGATATTTAACGGCAATTGACGCACCATCCCAATAGTTCACTGGGAAATTGAAAACATTGCGGAAAATTGCACCGTTTTCAGCTGATGTTCTGCCATAACCCATCGTGAAGAGGGGAATGCCATCCGCTGTCGCTTTAGGAATGAGCTGATAGGTCATACCCGTTGAAAGCGGCTGGTAAACAAGCGCACCTTCACCTTTGGTAGATTCGTAACATTCAACACCTTTTTCGGTGTTAAATCCTGTTTCGCATTCCACAATGCGAACCTGCTCACCACCGATACCGCCATCACGTTTGTTCAGCAGTTTGAAATAGTCCTGATATCCATCAGAAAATGGTGTTCCGCCAGCAGCATAAGGACCCGTGCGGTAACTTAGATCTGGTATGACAAGATCAGCCGCAGCCGGAGTGGCTATAAATGCACTTGATAGTGCGAAGGCAATTAAACTTTTCATTTTCATCGGTTTTCCTCCCAAAGTTTTCCGAATATGTTTAACAACGTTAGTTTCCTGGTTAGTGCGGGAATGGCCACAAACGTAATTTTTCCTTGATCACGTTCCATAATTGAGCCAGCCCATGCGGTTCCTTGATCAAGAAGAACATGATCAAAAATCCAATGAGAACGAGTTGAAGATGTGCAACGAGATCCGTTGGCCATCCAAGTAGGTCAACGCCAATCAGTTTGAGTATGACGGGCAGACAGACCAAGAAGGCAGCACCGGCGAAAGAGCCAAAAATCGAGCCCAAACCACCAATGATGACCATGAATAAAACGAGCAGAGATTTGTTAATGCCAAAGGCTTCACCCACTTCAATCGCACCGAGATAAACGGCGAAGAAGAGGGCACCTGAAATGCCGATGAAAAAGGATGATATTGCAAAGGCACTTAGTTTGGCACGAAGCGGATTAACGCCAATGATTTCTGCGGCAATATCCATATCGCGAATGCTCATCCATTGGCGCCCTAATGATCCGCGGGTTAAATTGCGTGCGATGATTGCGCAAATGGTTACAAATACCAGACACACAAGGTAGCTTGCCCAAGCGGACGTATTTGGTCCTGTTACAGCAATGCCTAAGAATTCGCGCTCTGGCGCACTGATTTGTCCAGATGCTGAATAGTTGAAGAACCACGGCACTTTGTTAAATAGCCACACTAAAAAGAATTGTGCCGCTAGTGTTGCTACCGCCAGATAAAACCCCTTAATCCGAAGTGACGGCAAACCAAATGCTGCACCAACGAGTGCTGTGACGCCACCAGATAGGACAATATGAAGGAGGATGTTTACGTCCGGAAATGCCGTCATCAATTTATAACAAGTATAGGCGCCCACGGCCATGAAACCGCCGGTTCCTAAGCTTACCTGACCGCAATAGCCTGCAAGAATATTCAAGCCAATGGCGGCAATTGAATAAATCAAAAACGGGACGAGAATAGCATTGGCCCAATAGTCTGTGATGACAAAGGGGATCACGAGATATGCAACAGCTAAGACAACCCAATAACGATAGCGATCAAATGCGATCGGAAAGGTCTGATTATCCGCTTTATAGGATGTTTTAAAATCACCAGATTCACGATAGAGCATTTAGAAACCCTCTGATATTTGTCGTTGTTATTGTTCTAAACACGTTCAATGATCCGCTCCCCGAGTAGCCCTTGTGGTCTGAAGATGAGGAAGACCAGCGCCAGGACATAGGCGAACCAGTTTTCCGTCGCCCCGCCGACCATAGGTCCCACAAGATATTCAAATAATTTTTCACCCACACCGATGATCAAGCCACCGACAATCGCGCCAGGGATAGAGGTAAAACCACCCAGCATCAGAACGGGCAATGCTTTGAGTGCGATCAATGATAGGGAGAATTGCACCCCTGATTTTGCACCCCACATGACACCGGCAACCAGCGCCACAAATCCGGCAAGTGACCACACCAATACCCAGATAAAGTTGAGCGAAATCCCAACGCTGAGCGCCGCCTGGTGATCATCGGCCACCGCGCGCATGGCGCGTCCATATTTGGTGAATTGGCTGAATGCGACCAGAAGAATGACCAGCAGGATTGCAACAATTGTGGCAACGATATCGAGCTTATCAATAAAGAAGCCGTAAAAATCATCGCCACCCAGACCGGACGTCAAATTTTCAATCGCGAGCGAACCACCTTGCGGTAGGCCTAATTCAAGACGTTTTATGCTAGACCCCCACATCAAATCACCAACACCTTCAAGGAAATATGCCAGGCCAATTGTGGCCATAAACAAAATGATATGCGGCTGACCAACGAGATGGCGGAACAAAAACTTCTGAACCATCCAGGCGAAAATTACCATCACGCCGATAGTTAAAATGATGGCCAATACTGCAGGAACCGTCCAACCAAAATGGTGGATGGACGTGCCGAATATCGCGTTTATTAGATGCGCGAAAGGCACTTGGCCTTCCATGATACCGACAAGTGTGAGCGCAGAAAACAATGCCATCACACCTTGGGCAAAGTTAAAGATGCCGGATGCTTTGAAAATCAAGACAAATCCAAGTGCCACCAATGCGTATAAGACGCCAGCCATGAGGCCGTTAATGATCACTTCAATGCCATATAAAAAATCAGCGGACATGGCACTCTCCAGGTAAATTAAATTCTTTTATGAGTTTAGTCATGAGACACCCCAAGATAGGCGTCGATCACTTCAGGATTATTGCGCACTTCATCAGGTACACCGTCACCGATCTTCCGGCCATAATCCATCACAACAACACGGTCAGACAAATCCATCACAACCCCCATATCGTGTTCAATAAGGGCGATGGTTGTGCCAAATTCATCATTCACATCTAAAATGAAGCGGCTCATATCTTCTTTTTCTTCGACATTCATGCCCGCCATGGGCTCATCGAGTAAAAGCAGATCGGGTTCAGCAGCCAAAGCACGCGCCAGTTCAACGCGTTTTTTCAAACCATAGGGCAACCGACCGACGGGTGTTTTTCGAATGGCCTGAATTTCAAGGAAATCGATGATATGTTCGACTTTTTGCCGGTTTTCGATTTCTTCCTTCTCTGCTTTGCCAATCCAGAGCGCTTGCTGCCACATGCTGGCTTTCATCAGATTAAGCCGCCCAGTCATGACATTGTCGAGCACTGACATGCCTTCAAAAAGTGCGATATTTTGGAATGTACGTGCAACGCCTTGGCGCGCAACTTCATAGGGTTTCACCGCGCTTCGTTTCTTGCCGTTGAACCAAACTTCGCCTTCTTGTGGTTTATAAAACCCGCTAATGACGTTGAGCATGGATGATTTACCAGCTCCATTTGGGCCAATAATGGCGCGAATTTCACCTTTGCGGATATCAAAGCTGATATCATTGATCGCAGTGAGCCCGCCAAAGCGTAAAGTGATGTTTTTAAGATCCAGAACTGTGCCGCCAATTTTGCGACCATCCTCTGTGACATATCCTTCTGTTGCCTGAATATTCATCCTGCCAACCTTTGCTCAATTGACAAAACTGCAGCATCACGGATTTCCAAATTCGCGGAAATTTTACCCGCGCGACCATCCTCGTAAGTCACATCAGTTTCTGTATAAATTGTCTTCTTGTCCTCATAGAGCGCGTTGACAAGATCGGAGAATTTATCCGCGATCACCCCGCGTCTAACTTTCCGAGTTCGTGTCATTTCGCCATCATCGGGATCCAACTCTTTGTGCAAAACAAGAAAACGGTGGATCTGGCAGCTCGATAGCATTTCATCCTCAGCAATCGATTGATTAACCTTCGCCACATTCTTCTCGATCATGTCCAATACCTGCGGGTTTTGAGACAATTCCTGATAAGACGCATAAGCAATATTGTTACGCTCTGCCCAGTTCCCAACAGCCGTCAGATCGATATTGATAAATGCCATGCAGCGATCTTTACCGGCTCCAAATACGACGGCTTCCAAAATTTCGGGATAGAATTTGAGTTTATTTTCAACATATTTCGGCGCAAACATCGACCCGTCAGCCATTTTGCCAACGTCTTTGACACGATCAATTATGCGTAAGTGACCTGTCTTTTTGTCAATGAAACCCGCATCACCCGTTGCCACCCAATTGTCATTGGTTTTGGTTTCGGCTGTGCTCTTTTCGTTGTTGTAGTATTCAACAAACACCCCGGGTGAACGATAGTGAATTTCACCTTCATCTGTGACTTTAAGCTCAACGCCGGGTGAGGGTACCCCAACAGTTTCATTATAAACTTCACCATTGGGTTGCTGGGTGATGAACACCGTCGCTTCCGTCTGACCATATAATTGTTTCAGATTAATCCCGATAGAGCGGTAGAATTTGAAAAGGTCCGGGCCGATGGCTTCACCTGCGGTATATCCCACGCGAATGCGCCGCAAACCAATTGTGTCTTTCAGCGGTCCGTAAACAAAGATATTGCCAAGCGCATAATGCAAACGATCGATCAAGCTGACTTTCTCACCGTCCAAGATCTTCGGACCCACTTCCAGCGCCACAGCCATGAAATGATCGAACATAGCTTTTTTGATTTTGCTTGCATCTTCCATGCGGATAAGCACTTGCGTCAGTTGACGTTCAAAAATAGCCGGTGGTGCAAAAAGATAAGTCGGTCCAATCTCGCGTAAATCCTGCTGCATGGTATCCGGGCTTTCTGGGCAACTCACACAGAAACCTGACCACATGGCTTGTCCCATTGCGAAGATAAAATCTCCGACCCAAGCCATGGGGAGATAGGCCAGGATTTCCTCGTGTTCGGTCAGATCATCGAACTCGCAGGTATTCTTCGATGTTTCGATAATATTGCGGTTAGAAAGGACAACACCTTTGGGATTGCTGGTAGTACCAGATGTGTAAAGCATCACACAGGTATCATCGAGCTTTAAGTCTTCGATCCGTTGCGCAAGCTGCGCTTCGAGCCCGCTTTGCAATCCGTTTTCCTGAAGGTTTTTGTAAGAGGTCAAAAATGAGTGGTCGTATTTGCGCAAACCGCGCCCATCAAGATAGACAATATGTGCGATATTCTTCAGCTCATCGCGTGCGTCAACAATCTTATCAACCTGCTCTTGATCACCGGCAACAACAAATCTTGCGCTGCAATTGTTTAAGGTGAAAACTATCTCTTCAGCCACCGCATCTTGATACAGCGGGACTGGAACAGCACCCACCATTTGCGCGGCAATCATGCTCCAAAAAAGCGCAGGCCGGTTTCGACCCACAACAGCGATATGATCACCTTGATTAACACCTAGCGTGAGCAAACCAAGTGCGAACGCTCTTATCTCGTCATGGGCCTGTGACCAGGTCCATGTTTGCCATATGCCGAATTCTTTTTCTCGATATGCTGTTCGATCGCCATATCGCGCGACATTACGTGCGAGCAGATGTGGCAACGATACCGGATGAGCTGACGCTTGTCCTGCCAATGTTTCCTCCCTGTTCAATGAATGAGCTTCTTAAGCGCCCATATTCATTGATTAAAAAAGTTTTAACACAAGATTCACATGAGATTCTTGCGCAATCCTAACGAATTCTTTCATATCGGATTTTTTATTCAAGTTTTGTCGTTTCAGTGCTATTTATTTTGCTATGGGAAAAACCAATAGACTATCCGAAATGGTGAAATCCGGGCTTGATCTGATCACGCAGGCCATCACCATCTATGATGAAAATTTGAATCTGGTCCTGGCCAATAAACGCTTTCAGGACATGTTTCAGATTCCAGAAAACTTGATGAAAGCGGGCACCACATTTGAAGAGCTCTTGTGCTTTGCCTGCGAATCCGGCGAATATGGTGCTGTCGATGATATCGAACAGTTTGTGGCAGAAAAAGTTGATCTTGCGCGTAAATTCGAACCGCATTATTTCGAGCGCACCCGCGCAAATGGCACCTCAATTTCTGTCGAGGGTTGCCCGTTACAAGATGGCGGTTGGATTTCGGTATTCACCGATATTACCCCGATCAAAAAGCAAGAGGAGTTGTTCCGATCGCGCGCGGAGAACTTATCGAATGAGCTGATTGAACGGTCAGAAGATTTAGCACAAGCCAACAGAGAAATGGCAGCGACTGTGCGTTCGCTCGAAGTGGCCAAACGGCGATTAACAGAAAGTCGTGCGCGGTTGGAATTTATCAATCGCATGACCCCGGCACATATTGCCCATGTCAATGCGGATGGGCATTACACCCATTCCAACGGCAATTTAGCGCGGATCTATCCAACGGAAATTTCAGACATTGTGGGTCAGGATATTGAAATTGTGCTCGGGCCTGAAATTTGGCCACATGTGAAGCCTGTCTTTATCAAGGCGCTCGAAGGTGAGGCGGCCGTTGCAGAGTTTAAAGTCCATAGTAATGAGAGCTATATTCGTCTGGCCATGAGCCCTGATGTGAATGAGGATGGAACGGTCAAAGGCGCATTCATTCTGTCGACCGACGTCACGCAAGAAGCTGTTGCCCGCAGGGCTTTGGCTCATTCAAGGCGTAAGGAACTCGCCAATCAGCTGACGTCGATTATGGCGCATGATTTCTCAAATCTTTTAACCATTATTATGGGGCAGCAAAATAAACTCGCAAAATCGACACATGATGATCCGGTGCTTGAAAATATAAGTGAGACGATCAAGAGTGCCGCGCGTCGGGGGTCTGATTTAATTGAAAGTCTCAATCAGTTTGACACCCAACGAAACCCGCAACCTGCCGCGACTGAAGTCGCAAATTTTGCTCGCAACATTGAGCAATTATGCCGCGCGGCTTTGCCCGAACAAGTCGAATTTGAATTTTCCTGTGATCTTCCAGATGGCACGATCATGCTGGATAAGGGATTTGCAAAAGATGCGATTTTAAATCTTGTCATCAATGGATCTGAAGCCTGTCGCGGGGTTGGGCAAGTATCAGTGGCCATTGAAAAAGATAAAAACGATAGATTGCATATTTCTGTGTTGGACAATGGTCCAGGTTTTTCAGATGAGGATTTGGAAAACGCGCTTAAACCATTTTACACAACAAAATCTGCCAAGATGGGTCGCGGCCTTGGTCTCACATCCGCTTTTGATTTTGCAAAATCCTGTAACGGGGACATGAAAATTAAAAACCGTGAACAGAATGGGGCTGCGATTACATTGCGCATTCCGTATCAGGCAGTTGATCCTGAAAAAACCGGCCTTGTATTGCTTGTTGATGATGATGATCATGTGCGCAAAACTGCTCGTGATTATCTGCGCGAAGCCGGGCATACGATCATCGAAGCAAGTGATGTGCAAAGCGCAAAACAGCTCACAAATGTCGAAGGTCTATCCTTCATCATTTCCGATTTAGATTTGGGCAATGGCGATACGGGGTTGGATCTCATCAATAATTCTCCAGATCACATTCCCAAGCTGATCATCACCGGATTACCGGCAAGCGATGAATTGCGAAAAAGTGCGGATAGTACATGTTTGGTGCTTGATAAACCTTTTAATTCAGATCAACTGGTGTCAGCGATGTTAAGAGCAAAGTCATGACCCAACCCGTTCGAATTTCTATTCTTGAAGATTCACTGCAATTGCAGGATCTGTTGACGGAATCTCTCACGGAAGAGGGTTTCGTGACAAAGTGCTATAGTCTGGCAAATGAGTTTGAACGTGATCTTTCAAATTGGAAACCATCGGTCTCAATTGTTGATCTTGGTTTACCTGATAAAGATGGATTGACCACGCTGTCCAAAATTGGCGATAAAAATGATACTGCGATTTTGGTCATATCAGGGCGCACCAGCTTATCGGATAAGATTGCAAGCTTTGAGCTTGGCGCTGATGACTATTTGGCTAAACCCTTTGAAATGCCGGAATTGATTGTGCGTGTGCGTGCATTACTACGCCGTAAGCAAACGACACTGCCGGAACGTCAATTAAGCGATACGACAAGATTACCCGGATGGACCGTGCATCCGTCTCAATTTCTCATTGTTCATGATGATGGTCATGAAGAGAGCTTATCATCAAGTGAGATGGCGCTTTTAAACGTGTTTTTAAAGCGCCCAAATCATGTGGTGACCCGTGATCAATTGCGCGAAGAGCTTGAAAGCCGCGTTGATGAATTGTCTTTTGATCGCGCCATTGATGTGAGGATCTCTCGACTGCGCTCTAAACTACGCGATAAATCAAAAGACCCGAAAATCATTAAAACTATCTATGGCGCGGGCTATATTCTGATCAACAATGAATAGCGCTATAGCGCTTTTTCAAATTCTGGCAGGATGTCGAAGAGGTCAGCAACGAGGCCATAATCTGCAACTTGGAAGATCGGTGC
>JAEPMD010000045.1 GCA_017644105.1 Rhizobiaceae bacterium
CGGTGGCAGCTTAATAAGGGTCAGAACGCACTTATAAACCAGATCAAAACTGTTCAGAAAAACCGATCCACTTCTTAGCACCCGCCCAAGGTCACTACATAACCATGGTATTGGTTTTAATTAGCACTGTAATTGGCGCGATTGAGAGTTTTGGTAAATTCTTTGAATGAGTTCCAAAAAAACCAAAAAGAACAAAATTGCCGTAAAACAAATTTTTGTACAATTTCACAAAATTGGTCATTTTCTAATTTGTCCATAAATTTAAAACACTTACCTTAAACTAATCTTCATAAGGTCCTAAAAAACGAATTCCATTGAAGTGGATTAGATGTGATGGGGCGTCCGCCACCCAAACTTCGGTTTCCCATGCTATTTCACTAAGATATCTACCCATAAATGAACGATCAGGAAATGCTGTTACATAAACAATACCAGCTGTAGATCCTGAAAATAAATCGGACAACTCTTTATGCCGTTTTCCATCAACAGGACCGTGACTAGTCACAGACTCAACCAACAGAAGCCAGTTTTTCTCAACAAAATGTAATATGACATCTGGCATTTTCCCGTGGGAATCCACTTCAACCCCTAGATCAGATAATTGTTTCTCATCAAAAAAACCAAACTTAGCACCTGTATCACCTGCATATATTAACAAGCTATTGGGAGCAAAACGTGGGGCAAATTCCTCTATAATTTGGCGAATTAATTCACTATGAATACCGGGGGTTAGCTTTAATTCTAAACCATCGGAAGTTCGCACCGGTATTAAGTCCTGTTCTCTTTCCTTCGCGTATTGAGAAACCAAGGTGTCTCTTTGTGACAGAAAACCATTTAATGTATCGCTCCATTGATCAGTGCCAAATGTCTTGATGACAGCTAAAGTATTTGGCTCTATTTGATAGACAGCTTTTGGGCTATTTACAGGGCGATCAGGTTTGTCGGGATTATATAAAGCTATTCCTGCGTCGCAGAATTGGTGCATAGATTGACGACGAATTGTCTCTCGTGTATTGGGTGCATATTCCTTTTTATAGTGTTGCAAAGCCCAGCTCATTATAGGTGTAATACCTATGAGAGGAGAACCTGCGTCCTGCCAAGTTGATTCCGGCGTCATCCTTAAAAGAGCAAGAAGACACAGAGCGGAACGCTCATTTTGTTGCGCTTTTGGGAGACCAAGTGCAGTAATTATCTGCTTTGCACTATCAATTTGTTCTGCGAAATCGTTCATCCTACAGATATTCCCAATTGCTTATAGATTTCATCTTGTGTTGGTTCGTTCTGCTTCAAAATCCATTTTCCCAGCTTTATGAGTTTTTCATTACTCGGATAACGAAGACGTCTTAAATCTGTTGCATTAACTTGAGTATGGCCACTGAACAATCTAAATTCTTCATCAACCCAATCGGTATTTAAAAAAGCTGCTAATCCATGAGCTAAGTTTTCAGATATTCCCTTTTTATCAAAGTGATATACGTTGAGCTTGTTATCTATCCCTAGAAATTCAGCCTGCCCAAAAACCTCGGGTGAAATAACGCTCGCAACTATTCGATGACGCTCCTCTTTGGAGGAAAATCTACGCACAAGACAATAAAACCCATTTGGGTAAAGCCATTTCTGGGTGTTTTCATTCCGATGAATAGCATTGGCCTTTTTTCCATCTTCCAGAGGCCAATTAACAGATCCGTTTCTCAGATGCGCAGGGTATATTAATGGTGAACACCCTTCCGAAATATCATCACGCAAATGCTCTCTCAACCGAAAACCGACAACAGGTCCAGTTGAAACACATGCTCCAATATCTTCGAGCGAAGACGAAAAAAAATTGAGGTCATTATCTATAACCTTATCAGGCTTAGTTGGGATATTAAAAAATTGGTCTGCGTCGCCTGTTGTTACGATCTGTTCAAAATTATATTTATGGCTTGTAAGGTCAGAGAATGAGCTATCAGTAGATGTTGAAACTATAACCTCATTCTGAGCTGTTCCTCGTTTGAGGCCAATTATTATATTTTCTTGTAAAACAGCATCGCCTTTAAATGCATCAGTGCGCGATTTGAAAAGATGTAAATGAGTGATTGCTGCATTCTCAAGAATGAATTTTCTAAATGGCTTGAAATAGGGACCATTGCAAAAACTTCTCGGAATAATAGCTATGACCTCTCCTTCTTCTTCCATTTCTCTTAGTGCAAGCGCTACAAATGCAGAATACAAATTACCCGTTTCAATACCTACTGATCTTAAAAGCTCACGATGTTTAGATTTACTGCCAATTTTTTTGTAAGGCGGATTTAGAATGGCGTGCGTAAATTTCTCAGAATTCCTCGTAGCTGTAGCGCTGCTAATAAAATCTTCTGAATGAATCGTCGATTCTACATCTGTATAATTCGTTAAGTTTTCATCTAAGTACGGGATCAGTGAATCATCAATTTCAAATGCATTAACACTAATGTTCTTGTGCTTTATTCCCTCAGAATTCCAACGATTAAGAAGCGCGCACGAGAGTGTTCCAACCCCAGCCCCAGCATCTAATAAGCGACAGTTTTTAATAGACCGCTTAGAAAACATAGATGCCATAAAATTGGCTATTGGTATGGGGGTAAGAAATTGTCCTAAATCGGATTTGTAACTTCTATCTCTCGATTTATATTCTGCTGCATCGTTAGCACTGTTGATCCCAACAATGCTAAGAGGCTTAGAACCGGATTTCAGATTTAAATCCATCATTTGGTTATTTGCTATGCGCATGGAATATTTTGACCCTAATAGATTCTATTTTCGTTTTATAACTCTGATTTTATTTGTGTTTTTATGTAACGTAAAATTATACAGGTATAAAATTTCACGTCAAAGTATTTAAACAGATTAAGCCCCCCTCTTTATCTCTCCCCCAAGGGACAGCGCTACCGCGTGGATGCCATATAAACGATCAATTTTCATGGCAATCATTTGAAGATCTGGCGGGCTATAACTAGGCCATCTTCCGTTTCATAGACCCGTGCACCTTTTAGATCTTCAGGAAGAACAGCATTGGGCATATGCTCTTCAATTGGAATTCCCTTATTCTCAATTGGTAAGCTGTATGTTTTGCTATTGGTAACAATGGTACGTGTTTGCTTCATCGCTTCATTTTTTACTTCAATCTTTAAATTAAATCACAGTATTAGAGTGCTTTATTTGGATTGGTAGTAACAGCGATTAGAACTCAATGTTAAAAACTATCCACACACACCCTATCCCGTACAGGCAGTAGGTAGACGGTGCAGCTTTAAAACCTGCTTCGTATGGTATCGCTTTCACTTGAACGTTTCTGCATTGCGCATGGTTCAGCCGGAACACCCCCTTGCGGGGTTGTAGGCTGGTTCTGAGTAATGTTGAATAAGTGTTGAAAGAGATCCAACAGCAGATTAATTGCTCCTGCTTTGGTGGTGAGCTTGAGTCCTAATTACGATTGAAAATATCTATCAATTATTGGAAGATCTGGAATATTTTTTCACTGAATCTTCCGCCTTTCCTCCTCGGAAAGCCATTACGATCTATCAGTTTGTGTAGTTGGTTCTAATTTGTATTCTGAACGTTCAAAATCGTCTAAATCACTAAATAAGTATAAGGCCGTGCGCAAAGCGCACATTATAGGCCGAATTCCTTTAAAGTAACCGCGTAGCGGTTTCCTTTTAGAGCTCCAAGCGTAGCGCAGGAGCGTCATTTTAATTTTAAAATGGATGTATGATTTTTCCATGGGAAATAAGAATAAAATAAGGAAAAGGATAGCGGCAAAAAAATTCGGAAAACGCATTAAAAATCAATAACTTACAAAAATCGTCTGCACCGTCTACCTACTAGGTCTTGATTTTTCGCCGTTGTCTGCACCGTCTACCTACCGCCTATTTTAAAGTCTGCACGCTCTACCTACAGGGTCTGCACGCTCTACCTACTGCCTTTTGAAAACTCTGCATCGTCTACCTACCGATTCAGGCTAAGTCATTGTTTATTATGACTAAACGAATCGAGAACAAAAAACACTCTGCACGTTCTACCTACAGCCTATTGCACCGTCTACCTACAGGGTCTGCACCGTCTACCTACCGCCCTGCCCCTGTCTTATGGCTCTATGTGCATCATTTAATCTTGCATGTGCGGCCTTTACTTCATCCTTAAAGTCAACGGTCGCCCAAACGTTATATTTTACATCTGTGATGGCGTTACCCTCTTTCTCCTCGGTTTTCTCCCAACGGGACAACACTTTCATTTCCTGCAACTCCTTTAGAGCTTCATCAACTGCCGAAATATTTGCGCTATTTCGCGCATATGTAAGACGGCCACTATCGCGTTTTACTGAGGAAAGAAGAAAGTGGTAGTCGTTTAACATACTGGCATTGCGGTAGCGATTAACAAGGCGCTTATGCAGCCAGAGGCAGAAAGAGCTGGAAAGGCTCATATGACGATCATAATTGAACTGCCTGTAGGTCAGCTCATTGATACTTTTCGAAATAAGGGCTGGCAATTGTGTAGCCCATTTCGCATTAGGATTTTCGGCAAGATCCGCTATGGTTTGACGGGTCATATTCGACAATATGGGGTTAGAGTACACTAGCCCTCTGCCCCGTCCCTCCATGTGAACCTCAATCAAAGTCTTGCTCATAATTTCAAGAGATTTTTTGATCTCTGTAATTGAGCGTGTATGTCCACGTGCGGAGAGTTCCTTTTTAATCATATGCAGTGAGAAATGCACCCAACTCTCTGTGTTCTTCACATCATGCATGCCGTAGCGTTGATCGGTAAAGATCTTCGTTAGAACTTCTTCTATCAACTCCTCGGATTGAGACGGAAAATACTCTTTTGTCGTACCGTCCGGCATTTCAATTCTGGCGGGCTGCATAACCAGCTTGCAATTGATCGTCTTCTCTTCGTTGACAGATTTATATTCAAAGCTTTGTTTATAGTTCTGCAAATGCCCTTGCGCGTCCCGCTTGGCATTCTGCTGCCTCGCGGACATCGCATATTTAGGGATAGCGTCCCAAAGCTCTATCGTGTTTGATAAGGTGGACGTATCACCAAAAAACGAGCTGAACAGATCGTATTGGCGGCTTTTCGCTGCCTCGGCTGGTAAGCTATGTTTTTTAGTAGGCAAGCCCATGAAAATTAGTCCTCGCGCACAGGCGCAACTTCAGGAAGGCCGTATTTCTTGAAGATCTCATTGTAGGCTTCGCCCATGAGCTCTTGAATAGTAACCGTGCGGCCTAATTCGCGCTGTCGTTTCAGCTTCAGCTCATCGAGCGCGAATTTGACAGGCAAAGGAAACCAGCCCGCAATGTTGACTTGGTTTTGCCTGCCCGGATTTTTAATCTTGGCTGGTGCTGGTGTGACTTCTGGTGCTGGCGCAACTGCTTCAGGTTCGTATTTCTGAGCGAGTGCCGCCGCTAAGTTTGGTTTTGTTTTAACCATTTGCTACCCTCTTACTTTTAGATTTGTTCACTTCTTCACCTGTGAAATTGTTCACTCCTTCACTCTCGACTTGAGCAAGCAAGCGCGAAACGTATTTGTAAAGCAAACGGATTTCATTCGCTGCTTTGCCGCTAGGCTCTGTTTCTTGTGGCGTTTGTCCCGTCATATCGGAATCTTCAAACGCAACACGCAAGCCAATGCGCACAGGGCAAACAGGATAACGTTGCGACTTGATTGCTTTCTCTGCGTCTTCAGAGCGCCCTTTTTGTGCGCGCACCTGATTGAACACGACAAATGCAGGTTTGGCAGAGTTCATACAGGCGAGCTTTATAGAATCTTCGACACGTTCAAGATCTTTGATTGTTGCTTTGGCTGGAACAATAATAAGATCTGCCAAATCAGCAGCGCTGAGAACAACGTCTTGCAAACGGGCAGGGGTGTCGATGATTACCAGCTCTGCGCCTGCATCCTTCAGGCGTTGCCATTCGTCTTTATAGCTGGCGGCTGTAACGGACAAAACGGGCGGGTTTGCCGATTCTCGGCGCTTTGACCAAGCATAAACCGTCCCTTGTGGATCTAGATCAAGTATAGCGGACGCTGTACCTTCGAGCTCTGCGGCCACAGCAAGACATTCGGCCATAGTGCTTTTACCTGATCCACCTTTTTGATTAACGATTGCAACTGTAAACATGTGAATAACCCCACTTGTGAAAAAGTTCACTCCTTCACGTTATTACAAGTAAAATAGTGAACAAATCATTAAGCAAACTTATTCACAAGCTTACCTGTAAATGATTCGTGGCACGATGGGAAAATACGGGTTCGTCAATTCTACTCACAACTAATCGCGCGCTAGCTTTGCGACCTTCCACGTAGACGCGCCGCGGATCTTACAGCGGTTGCAGCGAAATTTCTTCTGAAGCAAAATTATACGCATATAGGGTTTGTTTCTCTTCAGAAGTTGAGCAGGGCTGATAACGCCCTGTGCGCCGCACTTATCGCATGTCACGGCCAGCACATGCCATTCGCGCAGATCCTCAAGCCTCAATTCGTAGGCTGGTTTGATCGTCACGAATTTCAAATCTCTTCGGCGCGTCATGCAAGGGCTCTGGAAAATAGGTTTTTGTTCCTATTTTGTTCTCCTATGCATCTTCGTGCCTTTGCGCAAGCCAAAAACTAAAAAAAATAAAATAATACATGGGCTATCCCAAATCCAAAAAGAAAGGAGGTTTCCCATGTTTGATATTAAAAAATATAAGATCAGAAGTAGATTTTATTTTGATGTTTATCGGCTTGATGAATTGATATTCAGTGTCGATATCGAAGATGAAGTTTTCAGTAATGCGAAAAGAGCTGGAATAGATTTTTCGAATGATAATCTGCTCATAAAAATGGCTCTCAGTCGATAAGAAGCCAAGTGATCACCAGCACAGAAAATCTGTGCCGGTGATCGTGTTTGTGATTGGCAAGTTACCGTTTTGGATCTGGATCTGGATCTGGCTCATTCGAAGGTGGCGGCGTATCGTCTTGCTGCTGCCTGATATAAGCCTCTCGATCCGAAATTGTTTCATCAACATCGTTTTGTTGATCGGCAATATATGCGTCTCGATCCTGCGTGTCTTCAGGCGCGTTGTCTTCCTGCTCTGCGATATAGGCCGCGCGCGCTGAAGTTTGCTCTTCTCTCTCTTCAGCCTCGGCTTTCAATCGCTCACTTTCAAGTCTGGCCGCTTCAGCTTGTGCAGCTTCCTCTTTTTTGCGCTGTGCTTCTAATCTCTCTTTTTGAGCTTCGTCAAAAGAGGTTTTGATTGGCTGTGGTTTCGCAGTCAGCAAGGGCAGGCCGCCTTTACCTTCTTCGCCTGAATCCTCGCCAGTTATGTTTTCATTATCCTGCTCTGGTGCTGGTTCTTGACGGGCTTTGTCAAATTCAGCGCGATAATCCTTGCTTGCGAGAATGAGTTGCGCTTTGGATTTTGCATCTGTTTTTGGCTCTACGGGGGCAGGGACGGAACGGATAGCGTTTTCTCGCTCTTCGTTACGCGCGCGCCATTCTTCTTTCAAGCGCTGCTCTTCTTCAAGATGTTGCTGCTTGAGTTCAGCACGCTCGGCTTCCAAACGTAGCCTATTTTCCTCCATTTTAGCCGTGTGAGCGCTTTGAAGCTTTTCTTTGTCCATCAACACCTTTTGCTCTTGTTCGCGCTCTAGAGCTTTCCTAGCGCGTTCCTGAGCCTGTTCCATATACTCTTTACGACCCGCAGCACTTGTAATGGAATTGAAGGTCTTCACATTAAAACCACGGCGATGACTGCCAATATCCTGAACGCTCGCTTTTACAATGTTGAATGAGTTCGCCGCGCGGCCAAAGAAAGATTTCTCAAGCGCCTTAAATGTCTTCATCTCAGCCGCTTGTTCTTCTTTGAGCTCACGATGGAGCGGCCTATAAAGCTCGCGCGCTGTGGCCTTGGCTTTATAGGCATTTGTTTGCAATTCTTTGTCGAGATCCAAACCACGCTGTTTATGCTCGGCTATGAGCTTGGCAAGATCCTGCGCTTTTCTGTCTTGCAGCTCTCGGCCTTGCTTTGCGAGATCCGCATCCTTTTTGCGCTGCTGCTCAAGCACCTGTTTCATACGGCTGTTATCATTAGACGCTTCGCGGGTTTTTTGATCCTGCTCGTATGCATTGCGGGTCTTGCGCTTATCGGCTTTGACATACTCGCCATTTTTGCGCATCTCGTCATTCTCTGCGCGGGCAGGGGTCTTGTCATCTGTGCCATGGAGTTTGGAATATTTCAGCGCCCATTCTTGCGCTTTGTTGTGATCATTGTTGGTCGGCAGTACCATGCCCGTTTGCGGGTGAATGCGATTAACCATCAAATGCAGATGCATGTTGTCGGTATCTGAATGCGCATACATGATGACCTGATGCTCATCTGCAAACTGGCGACGTTTGGGCTTGTTCTTCGCTCGCATCTTCGCCGGATCTGCGCCAAGATGAGCAAGCAACTCGTCTGCCGCTTTTTGCATCTCTTCGGGGCTGGTCGGCTCATCTCCATCAAACGACATAACCACGTGCATCACAGCGCCATCTTTTGGCGCTTTGCCTGCACGAATGCCGTTTGCTTGTTTGAGCTGATTTTGTGCATAGGCTGTTGAGGCCATCACTTTCCATGCTTGGTCTGGATCTTCCACCGCAAGATTACGAGTGGAAATCCAATCAACGCGCTCCGAAGTTTGGGCGCGTTGTTGGTCATGGCTGCAATAGGCGTGTAGACCTTTGAAGCTATGACCAGCTTTGGAAGAAGGATTAACGACAACGATCATTCGGCCAGATCCTCAAGAGAAGCATTCAAAGCTCTGCGGGCTCTGTCGAGATCCTGCTCAAGCTCATCGCCAACTTCACGCCAGTAGTTCGTGAAATCACGGCCTTGATGAGTGGCGGCGGCAAGCTGGTTTACGTTGTTGCCGATCTGAGCAAGAGCAAGCACGTAATTGTTCAATGCAGAAACAAGCGCGGGATCTGAGCCAGATTGAGCAGCGGGCAAGGGCACGTTCAGAATTCTCCGGCGGATGAATTCGGATTCCTGTAGACCAGCGTGCGCCGCTCTCATGCGCACCGCTTCACGCTCCGATACAGTCAAACGACATCGGGCGGTTTCGGATCGCATTTCATCGGCGTGTTTCTTTGGTCGTGCCATTCTCTTTTTCTCTATTCATCGCATCCAAGGGCGTTTCCTTGGTCGTCATGCAAAGCCGAAACTTTGCTCGTAATCCAACGTCGAAACATTGGCGCGCATTCAAACTGCGTAAGGTTGACCCATGTTTTTAAAGAGCACGGGCAGGCTCTTAAATTTCATCCAAGGAAAACTCCTTGGTCGCAAATCCAACTGTCGAAACGGTTGGTGCGGGTTGTGGTTCAGGAAGGGGGCATACCCCTTAACCCTGATCGAGGATTGAAGGGCGCGAAAGCCCTCACCAGACTGCTAAAATCACTCCTTTGGGGTGGTTGAAAGCAGGTTTATGTAGCACATAAACATATCTGGCTATCCATAATAAGGGATACTTACCATAACATAGCTAAATATTGCAAATTAAAATGCGAATCCAACCATAAAGCGCCAAGGTGCACTGACCCTGCAATGCGCCTCGATGCTTGAAATTTACAGTGATAAATTATCCGCACTTCATGCCTATCCTCACGAACGGAACAAGGTGAAGATGGCCTAGATCTAACTATAGGGGCGTTGCCCCTCGCGCGGTCAATTGGCCGTGGCTCGGCGTAGCCTGCGCCCGCACCAACCGATTGACCTTACTACCCCCATTCTCGCCAAAGGGCAGGGGTGCAGATCTCTCCGCACCCCATTTATATAGAGCAGAAAAAAGGGCTACACGGATGTTGTGCAGCCCTTCGATATTTATGCTTGTTGATTGTCTCTTGGTGGCATCAAGAAGACCACAGCGTTATGTGTCGTGATTTCTGAGGGTACAATATCAAGCTTCATAATCGCTCCATCTTTCCCATTCTTGCGAGGCCAAACAGCGCCGATTTCTCGATAGTTGCCAAGCTTGTCGTTACCGTTCTCATCTTGTCCAACGATGCGTGAGCATCCTACGCGATAGAGTGGTTTTGGGTTTGATCTTTGATAAGTCATTTTAGTCTCCATTTTTGTTGTGCGGATACTTCCGCGTTGGAGACGATCAGCAAAAACACGTGCGGGAAAATCAACGCCTTACTCGGTGCTGGTGCGGGCGGGCGTTTATTTTACTGTGCGGGTTTTTGCAGACTCCAATCTTTGCGGAAATATCTGTTCAACACATGGGGCGGGATTCAGACGAATATAAAACAAAAATACTGCGTATCTTCATGCGATGAGTTGGAGAAGATGAGAGCAGAAGAATTGCGCCTGGTCTTCGTAAACGATGACCAAGCGCAAGGGGAAAGTTAGCGATTAGGAAAGTTCGGTTCTACCTGCGCGGCTTGCTGGAAATCCTGTGAAGGTTCATTCTGTTGCTCAGCAATGTAAGTTGCTCGATCAACGGGTTGTTCATCAACGTAGTCCTGCTGCTCTGCTATGTAAGCGTTTCGATCTTGCGACACTTCCGACGTAGGATCAATTTGAGCGGCTATATATTCCGCGCGTAAATCTACCGCCGGAGTAGGCGCAGATTGGTTGAATGACTGCGAAACGCGCGTCTTTAAATTATCCTGCTCAATTGCATATTCTGGCTTTTCGTAGTCGTTGCTAATCGTTGTGTTTTCTAAAGCCTCTAAACTTTGTTCGCGCTGTTTCTGTTGAAAGGCTTCGCGCTCTGCGGTCTGTTCATTTTCAACATACTTACGCCGACTGGCTTCATCTGCCTCACGTGCTTTCATCTGTTGCGCTTGTGTGTTCTTCAGCGCATTCAATTCTTGCTCTTGGCGATACGTGGCGGCTTCAAGAGATTTCTGGACACCCTCTAAAGCTGCTTGATCTGCTTCGTTGCGGCCTGTGATATTGCGCCACCAGCCATGTATCCCGCCAATCTGCAAATTCTGCTCAAGACTATCTTGCTCATTGCGCCATGCTTCCATATCTTCACCGCTTCGTTTTCTTTGATCTTCCTCAAGCAAACGCTGCACATATGCATGAGTAGATTCAAGATCCATGCGCGAGTGAAAATGATAACTTTCAAACCTGTCGAATTGCTCCGCGTGGCGCTGTTTCAGCTTGGCCTCTTCAGCGGATTCCGATGCATAGAGCCGCGCATCGTCAACCATTTCCATAGCCTGAACAGACCCGCCAGCCTCTCGATCCGGCGGGTGCTTATCTGGGATGTGCTTCATGGTCTATATCCTTCTATAAAACTCCATTCTCCCGACTGTGCATACTGAGGGAAATGCGCATACTTCCGTGGAACTTTCTGCGTGATAACGCGAAGAATTCCGCTCGGAGTTTGCACACGATCAGGAGCAGAACCAGCACTGTGTTCAGAATTAGGGTGATATGCGCCCACCATTGACGGATGCAAAAAATAATGCACCCGATCTGCACGGATCGGTTTTGCGGCATCCTTCACCCTAATTATCATCTGATCTGAAAGCTGCGTCATGATTTCATTAGGCTGTAGAAGATCTCGGCCTTGTTTATTTTGATGAACAGCAGCTTTCTTACTGAGCGCATACTCGGCAAGCGTGTCGACACTCATATCACCTTCGAGGATCAGCCTCCCAAGCCTTTTCGCATTCGCTTTTGCTTCTAGCTGCTGCAAAGTATCTGGAACTTTAATAGTTGTCTTTCCAAGTCCCTGAGAGAGATAAGTTGCTGTCTTTAATTCATTGATAGCGTAGTAACATTGAAACGCTGCGCTTCCGAGAATTTGTTCCTGACCCTCTCTATCTAATTGGTCAAGCTGCGCCAGTGATTGTACGAAAATCCAAGTTTTAATGTTTTTTCCCGCACCAATCACAAATAAAGAAACGATTAGACTGAATTTTCCGTTCTTTGCGAGCTGGCCACATTCATCAATAATCCATAGCTGCGGGATTGCTCGCGGGTGACGCGATTTATGAACGTATGCGTTCTCTAATAAGCCTTTAATCACGGGAGCCCAAACATCAATCAAATCATCTGGGGGCATCAGATATATATTTGTTGCTTGCGCGTTGTCTGCGCAGATATCCGCAAATGAAAAATTAAAAGGCGGGCTGACACTCGCGCGTAAAAGTGGATCGTTCAAGCAAGAGAAACCTGTATAAAGCTCCTTTAAAAAAGAGGGCATAGAGCCGCCGTTATTGTTGGTATTCTTGGACGCATTGTGCTTCTTAATTTCAGCCGCTACGCGGCGAACAAACTGGTGCGTTGATTGGGACATATCAAACTCGAAATTCAGCCATTCATAGGTTTTTTGCTCTAGTTGGGAAACTAGATCATAAATCCGTGCGATATTGGTGCTACCATGCAGCTCAACGTCACACACTGTGATGGCTTCAGCGATATCCTTTGCAGATATCTCAAAATATTTTGCGTTCCCGAAATTGGTTGAAGGATGCCATTGTTCATAAAAGCTTTTGATATCCGAAACCATAGTCGGTGATCCAGCTTTGATATGATCCAGTATGTTGATACTAACATGCGGCAATCCATGGAAATTCGTGGGGTTCCAATATATGCAGGCTTTGCGCAAAAACATCTGATTTTGGCTTATTTCCGCAATTTCTCCTTTAGGATCTAAGATCAGACAAGAGCGAGAAACGGCGTTCTTTCCGCAAACGTTATAGGCAATCTGCGTTGACAGTTTGCCCGAACGTGCAGCGGCGCAGGAGACCAGCCCGCCTTGTCCTGATCCATATAGCGCACGGCGGTTATAAAAGCCTAGGAACACCGAATCTGAGGTTTTGCGATACATGCCTGCTCTAAGAATATCGTTATGGTCTGCCCATTGTGCAGATCCATAAGTTGCTTCAGTAATATCGAGTTTATTCATTTGAATTCTCCATTAAAAAAGCCCGCCCTGAAATGGGGCGGGCTATACCGATTTAATGTTCAATGGTTATCACCATTCGCTGTGATTTTTGGTACCGCTAGCGACAACAGTCTCTCGCCATTTCTTAGGCTTGATGCTGGCGGCGATAGCAAAACTTGCTATTGCTACAATCAAGCCCCAACCAATAACAGAGGGCGAAAAGTCAAAGCCGTTATAACGGGCGATTGTACCAATTACAGTGACACCAGAAGCAATAACACCTGCGCCCTGTAGGTTGTCTTTTACTTTTTTTCTAAATGGAACTTGGTTTGTCATTTTGATATCCTTTCTCGATTAAAATAGGCCGACTTTATCCACGAAATACATCGCGGCCATGCCTGCGCTTGATGCAAGAGAACCACGCAACAGAAAAAATAAAATCGGAAATATGATGAGCCAAACGAGGCCATTTACGACCCATGCAAGATCATGTCCCCACTGAGAAACGAGGTAGGGATATAGGTAAACACTCGCAGTCGAATAGATCATCGGTGCACAGAGCAACAAAACAAGAATAGCTGCTAGGAGCGCAGCATTTTGCATTGCTGGTGTTTTAGGTGCGTTGAGAAAATCTTGAAGCAAATTTTAGCCTCCTTCTAGATTTTGAGTACAAAGTATCACTCACAGAAACGGTGATTTCTGCGTGATTTAGAGAGTTATGTTTTTTGGATCGAGCTACGCCGCAGCCCTCGGATGCCAACTTGTTTGGTTAACATAATACATCCTTACTAAATGCACGGATGTATTGTCAAGCATAAAATACAGCCGTGCATTTTATTGGCTAATTTAGCGTAGGGGTATCGTCGAGTTCTGATGTTAAGTCTGGAGAAGAAATAGCTATGTTCGAAACACGCCGAATCCATTTTGCAGGTTTCAATCCTACTTTCTCAGCAGCGTCTCGTACTTGAGACATTAATGAAGGTGGCAAGCAAATATCTATCGACTTAGATGCTTTGTAATCGGGGTAATCGACAGGTTCGATTTGACTGCTTGTAGCAAGATACTTCTCAAATACAGAGATGAACCACTCGCCGCGATCCAACCCAACATTACGGGCTGCGGTTTCCACACTTTCTAAAAATTGGGGACTTACACGAACAGTAATCCGATCCGAAGTACGGTTTACTGCCGCGTTTCTAGTTTTGTTAGGATCAGTTAATTCATTCGCACGTCGATAAATACGCTTTACTGGTTCGCGTGGTAGTGTTTCTTCATAGTTAGGCACATCAGGGGTTGGCGACTTTGATCGCGCTTGTTGTTGTTTTTTATCTGATAATTTTACCTTATTTTCGCCCTTCAATGCAAATTGTAGTTCAGCAATCTTATCTACAGCATTCTGATTGCCTGCCTTTGCTGCTTCAAAAAAATACTCTAGTGCGATAGTTTGATTTGGTTCTATACCTTTGAGACCATTCTCATATACGAGACCCAGAACGTACGTACTATGAGAAAATCCCAAATTCGAAGCTTCCTTGTAAAATTCTAAGGCCTTAACAGAGCTTTGCTTGACCCCATAACCATGCTCATACATTACACCCAAGCTATATATTGATTTTGGTTCATTCTGTTCAGCCGCATCTTTGAAGTATTTATATGCTGCATCATAATCAGGTTCTTTATCTTCAAGAATTAGCGAACCAGAATTATACTGCCCTTCGGGATTCCCCAACTCGGCGGATCGCGCAAAATAACGACGCGCTGATTTAATATCCTGCTTGACTCGATCACCATGACAGTAAAGAGAACCCAACTCTTTTAAAGCTATCGGATTGTCTTTTTCTGCCGCACGTTTAAAAAAACTCAACGCCTTCGGGAAATTAGGCAAAACACCATCGAAACCCGCCTCATACAGATAGCCTAATTCAAGAATAGCTGCACTCGATCCAGCAGCTTCCCCTTTTTTGTAAAAACGATATGCTTCCTGCGTATCCCGCCCACCGTTTATCCAACCATCGTCGAAAATTATGCCAAGCGCGTGATAAGCGTCTGCATATCCCTCTTCTGCCGATTCTCTAAAATGCTTCAGTGATTGCTCTAAATTCAACTCACCACCGGAGCCATCCAGATACAAACGTCCCACTATGTATTTTGCTATCGCATGCTGGTCTATTGCCGCATGCGCATATTTGAAAGCATTCTTAAAGTCTTGCACCACTCCAAAACCTTTAAAATAGGCCAGTGACAAATTAATGTTAGAGAATTTGTCGCCACCCTCTACAGCACGCAGATAGAATTGTATTGCAGCTACCGGATCTGCCTCGAGACCTCCCCAACCATTCGCATGAAAATACCCGAGACGCCCTTCTGCTTGCGCCACCCCCGCCGCACTTGCTCTCTCATAATAGTTACGGGCTGTTCCTAAGTTTACATCAACACCAAGCCCATCCTCATACAATATACCTAGCGCGTATATCGCATCTCTGCTTCCTAATTGTTCTGCTTCTAAATATTTATCATGTGCCAGCCCATAGTCATTTTGCACTCCGTAACCTTCGGCATATATCACTCCTATAAGATAAATGGATTCGGGATGCTTGGATTTGGACGCTTTAGTTAGATAATCTAGCGCCTCCTTATACGTGTCATCACCTTCATGCGAGAGTAATAATGACTTACCCTTCGCACCAAGGATAGCAGGAATGTCAAAATCGTGCGTTACCGCTAAAGAAGACTCCGCTTGTAAAACTTTGTGCTCGTCATCCGTTAAAGGTGAGACAAACGTCGTTGGTCTTTCAAAGCTAGATTGCATTGAGATCCGCACATCAGTATTTTCATGCATAGAGGTATTTAGCAACTAAATCATGTCCACATTCTCGCGGCAATCGCCTGCTCTTCTTGGCCTATGGCTGTAGCATAAATCGCGGTTGTTTGCATATCTGCATGCCCCATCCACTTTTGAAGCATATTCAATTGAATGCCCTTCATTGTGGCATTAATCCCGAATCCATGGCGTAAGCCTTTGGTTGTTCTTTGCGGTGCATCGGGTATTCCCGCCTCGATCATAACCGCTTTTGCAATGCGCCAAACATGGACACGGGTTAGATCCCATACGGGCTTATTTGCCCGTCTTTGGTTCTTCTGAGCCTCACGGATACCATGGGCGATGTTAAGCGTATCCAGACACTCAGGCGGCACAGGGACGGATCTAAACACGATCTTCTGCTTGCCTGTATTGTCTTTGCGTTTCTTTTTAGATTGAAGCGTCACTGTACCGCTTGATAAATCTATGCGGGCTGGTGTGATTTCAATAAGCTCTGAGGGTCTACAGCCTGTATAGTGCAGGATCTCGCACAATGTGCGATCACGGGATGAGCCTTGACGTGCTGCGGCCAGAAACGCCGCTCGTTCTTCGGCGTTCAAATATAGGCGGTTTCCATCATCGTCATAAAGCTTCATTTCACTCATATGTAACATTTTACACGAGAAGTGTTACATTGTGAATCCCAAAATTTTAAGAGATTGTTCCTATTAACAAAGGAAATCCTGGTTGCCGGCTTTTTTCGGCAACCAAGAGTTTCCGATCGCGTGAAAAAATGTAACAGAATTACTCATAGTGTAACATCTCAACTTCACGGATGACCGCAATACGGACAGAATAGCCGTTGCTGCTCGATGCTCCAATGGCCGCTTTCACATAGCACAGGTGTTTCACTTTTAATCTAACGCATCGAACAAATATGAAATCACTTCGGCCTTGAGGAACTAAATGCTGACCAGTTTAAAGCTCTTGATAGCTCTCGAAGCGCGGCTGTCCCGAGCAATGAATTGCCATGTTGGTTTAGTCCTGGCGACCAAACAGCTATAGACGCTCGTCCAGGTACACAGGCAAGAATTCCGCCACCAACCCCGCTCTTGGCAGGTATCCCCACTTGAAAGGCGAATTCCCCGGACCCCTGATAATGACCACACGTCATCATAAGTGCGAGAAGATTTTGAGTATGAGTTTCTGAAAGATGGATCGCCTTCGTATCAATACGTGCAAGGCATCTCCCAAACAACGCTAATTGCTCGCAGGTCATCTCAATAGCGCAATGATGAAAATAAGTTCCAAGAACCAGCTCGCAGTCATTGCACAAATTGCCTTTAGCTCGAAGCATATGCGCAAGGGCCCAATTCTGATGACCGGTGGCGATCTCAGATTTCGCAACCGCCGAGTTGATATAAATTTCATTGTCCGACACTGCAAGTCTCGCAAAGTGAAGTATCTCCGCTAAAGTCTCTTTCGGAGTCCCGCTTACCAAAAGAGCATCAGTCGTGACGATGGCACCTGCGTTGACAAATGGATTTGGGGGATGCCCATTTTTTTCTTCAAGTTCTTGCCCTGAGTTATAAACATGACTGGACGGTTCCCGCCCGACACGTTGCCAGATAGCATCTCCAAACCGACCGAGAGCGATTGCGAGTGTGAAGACTTTTGAGATGCTTTGTATAGAAAAGGGCACATCAGAGTCTCCAAAACTCAATTGACAACCATTGGCAAGACAAATGGATAGCCCAAACTGATTGGGATTGATATGTGCAAGTTCCGGGATATAGTCGGCTACGTCACCTTTGACTTTCTGATCACGCATCCTGTGTACGATAGATTCAACAATCGATTGCACATAATTTGCTTCATCCATGGGTTTCGGATTGTTCCATGAATTGCTTGATTCTGCTTTCTGGCTCAGCTTTTGCTAGTTCATTTTTTGTCAAATTGGCAACCATTCGCCCGTCCTCCATCATGACAATCCGGTCGCTGATGCGCGTCGCAAAGCGCATTTCGTGTGTGACAATCACCATTGTCATACCGTCAGAAGCAAGCAACTCGATAGTTTGTAGGACCTCTCCAACAAGCTCTGGATCCAGCGCCGAGGTTGGTTCATCAAACAGCATGACCTTTGGCTCCATCGCAAGAGCCCGGGCAATCGCGACGCGCTGTTTTTGACCACCCGAAAGCTGGTGCGGATATTTTTTCGCGTGGGCAACCATTCCCACTTTCGCAAGCGTGTCTATCGCTCTTCGACTGAGCTCTACCATCGTGCCCATGCCATGATAACTCGGAGCCATCATGATGTTTTCGAGTACCGTTTTGTGAGGAAACAGATTGAACGACTGAAACACCATCCCAAGATGCACAACATCTTGGTGGAACGACTTGGCGAGCTTATAGCCGTTTTTAGTGTTGATCCAGTCGTCCCCATGGAAACTGATCGAACCAGCATCAATGTCTTGAAGCGCATTGATTGTTCGGATCAGCGTGGTCTTGCCCGACCCAGAAGGTCCAATGACGCTGACCACTTCGCCTGACCTCACCTTCAACGAAATTCCGTTTAGGACAGTTTTTTCACCGAACGTTTTGGAAATACTGTCCATTTCAATGACAGTGTCTTCGCCGATACAGCGTTCAGTTTTTGACGGGGAACTTCGTTTATTGCTGTCACTCACTTCAATTTCTCCCGGGCTACGGCGAGTGACATCCATACGTCGTTCGATCCACCCAAGGGCCCATGTAAAGATCGTCACAATCAGAACATAATAGAGAGAAACAGCGACAAGCGTTTCGATTACCAGGAAGTTTCGCGTGTAGAGCCGCTGCCCGACTAGGAGTATTTCAGCTAGAGAGATCACAGACACAAGAGACGTCAGCTTTACAATGGTGATGAATTGATTCCCCAAAGTTGGAAGAGCGACTCGAAAGGTCTGCGGAATAATTATGTTTCTATACTTCCCAAGTGAACGGATGCCGAGAGCGTGTGCCGCCTCATCTTGGCCTTTGTCGATCGACAAAAGTCCCCCGCGATGGATTTCAGCAATATAAGCCGTTTCGCTAACCACTAGTGCGATCAACCCGGCCCAGAATGGATTGGACAGAACAGGGCGTAGGCCAGGGATGATCTGCGGAAGATTGTAAACGAAGATCAACAGCACCAGCAAAGGGAGGCTGCGAAAAAACCAGATATAAGTTCCTGCCACCTGACGCAGCCATAAAGGGCCAGAGGTGCGCGCGAGTGCAACAAAGAAACCGGTCACGACGCCAATCGTCCATGTTAGGATGCTCAGCCAAGCGACCAGCAATGATGCCGTCCAGAAATCTCGAAAACTTACGAGACTAAAAAGATAATTCCAATCAAACTGCATATTGTGTTTCCCCTTAAGTAAAATGCCACGCCGATTTGGCGTGGCACCAACGTTTTGGTCTGTTATCTGGGAGGACTATTGACCGACAGCTTTTTTGAAATCTTCGTCTGTTGGACGGTCAACATTGTACCTATCCAAAAGCGTTTGATAGGTGCCGTCAGACTCTAGTTCATCAATGGCCGAACGGATGACTTTAGCCAATTCGTCATTACCTTTCTTGACGCCAAAACCTACGATCACAGGGTAGAACTGCTCTTTAGATGAAACTTCAATGCGACCATTGAGAGTAATAACTGCATTCCCAAGCACAGCTGAGTCTTCAACTTGAGCCTGAATGCCTCCTGATAAAAGTGCTTGTGTCGCTTCTGGTGAAGTCGGGAATTCGCGTGAATCAATAGGGTTGCTAGCGCATATTCCCTTGTTCATGGAAGTAAATTCTTCAAGCCATGCTGCACCCTTGATTGAACCCACAACTACACCGCAGAGGTTATCAGGCGAGGCAAAGGAATTGCCACTACCAGTGGCGACAGCGATCGACACGCCAGTTTTCATGTAGGGAATATAATCGATGACTTTGGCGCGGTCAGGTTTTACGTAAAGTGTAGATGCAATCAGATCAAACTGACTGCCGTTCACTCCGAGTATGAGATTTTCAAAGCGCGTATCCAGAAACTCCACATTGATACCCGCCTTTTCAGCAATTGCAGACATGAGTTCCACATCGAAGCCCGCAGGCTTTTTAGCATCATCGAAATAGTTGTACGGCGGATATGTCAGATCGGTGCCAACCGATAGCTTGCCTTCCGTAAGCGTGCCTTGTGCAAATGCGTGAGATGCGTTCAGCACCATTGCTGAAAGCAGTCCGACTTTGATTAAATGTTTCATTAACTTCTCCCTTGTGTTGCCTGCACAGCAGCGCGCGGCTATGAACGTTTTTTCGTGCTTTAGTAAGCTGAACCGATTGGATCATCGAGGTTATGGCGCTCTGTCCCCTTGAGCGGCGGGTTGAAGACGCTGACCAACACAAGGTCTGTAGTCTTTCCCCCTCTTAAAAAGTGCCGATCATTTTCGTCCAGCACATAGATGTCGCCTTTACGAATTGGGAACACTTTGCCATTCATATCTTCCACTTCGCCTTCACCATCGATGCAGTAACAAGCCTCAAGGTGGTTACGATAGTGAAGTTCGGATTCGGTTCCGGCTTTTACGACAGTATGACAAACGGTGAAGCCCATATTATCTGTCTCAGTCAGCAGACGATGGCTGGTTCCATTTCCCCAATGAACGAAGTTCTCTGTTGTTTCGACCTCAGTCAGCGATCTGACATACATGCTACACCTCTAATGTAAAAATAATTTGCTATACCCACCTATTCAATCTACAAAAGCTTGAATAATAGTGCGATTTCAGCAGCAAATACAGAATATGTCAGTAAATGAGAGGCATCAAATGATCTTTTTTTACATAAATTGTAGGAAAAACTAACAATGAAACTGCCACCACTCTCCGCCCTTCGTGCCTTTGAAGCCACTGCGCGTCATCTTTCCTTTTCAAGAGCCGGCGATGAGTTGTTTGTTACTCATGCGGCCATCAGTCATCAGGTGCGCCAACTTGAGGAATGGTTCGAAATGAAGCTCTTCTTTAGACAGGGACGGAGCATCAAAATGACTAGACCAGGAGACGCCTTATTCCGTAATCTCTCACCAGCATTGGTTCAGATTGCCGAAGCATGTGCGCGAGTGAAGGCAATGGGAGAGAAGGAAACTTTAGTAGTTGGCTGTATTCCATCTATCGCAAGCCGTTGGTTAGTTCCAAATCTTCCGTTGTTCACAGAAACAAATCCAGATTTGGAAGTCAGTGTCCTGTACGCATCCGCCAACCAAGAATTTTCACGTGGTGATCTGGATGTGCTCATCACATTGGGCAAGGAGAATTCCGTGAATGTAGAATCACAACACCTGTTTTCTCGCTTAACTAAACCGGTGTGCAATCCCAAGTTTCTTGAGGAGCATGGCCCCTTTGTTTCACCGGAACATATCGCTCAGGCACCACTGTTGCACGACGAAGATCGTGGAGGATGGCGCGCTTGGTGCGAAACTGCTGATACTCAATGGGCAGAGGGCGACAGTTGGCCCGTCTATCAAGACTTCAATCTGCTTGTTACGGCAGCCATTGCCGGTCACGGCATCGCCCTCTGCCCAGTAGAAACGTTCAGGAAAGAGATCGAACGAGGAGACTTGGTCATTCTATCAGACATATCGATCAATCAAGACGCGGCTTATTATGCATCTTTTTCCAAAACGGTGCGCCCAGCTGTAGGTGCATTCGTGGATTGGTTTTCATCATTGGCAAGCATAAACACTTAAAGACAAAAACCGACTACACTTTGCTATTCTCGCCTCGAGCGTGAAGCGGACATTTAACACTATTACCAATAGTGTTACATAGCATTTCTGAAATAAACTGCTAAGCAGTCATAAAAACCATTCACTCGAGATTCAACAATTGGTCCCTATCAGAATTACGGATTTCTGATTATTATATCAAAAATTGCGCGAAAATATTGATGTTTGTTTGGGTTGAACAAATTACATTCAATGTAAAATGAGGTATAAGTTGTTTGCTCTTGTTTCGATGTTGGTTGGCTCTTTAATTATTGGAAGTATCTATATTAGAATTGCATATTTTGATGTCGACCGCTTTTTCAGAGCATTTTCAATCGCGTTATTTGTGTATGGTAGTTTGGCTTTAGGCGCTTTGATACTGGATTTTGAAACCGTTACTGAACAGACTAAAACTCTTCTAGCTCTTGATCAAATTTTCCTGCTAGATGACGAAGACAAGAAATCAAATGCTTGGCTAAAATTTATGTATGTAATAGCAGGTTTGACAGCAGTTTTGTTCTTTTTCGTTGTCATCAAGAACGCATGGGAAGAGCTTGATGGATTGTCTCTACTCTTCAGTGCGTTATTCATAGCGGTATTAGTGTTTGCCCTTATATCCGCACTACTTTTAGGAATATACTGGCTATTGACTACAACTTTTATGCATGTGGTTTTATTTGTAGGCGCATTGCTAATTATAGGTGCATTCAACGCCGCACTAGGGATCGTGTCGATTGGAATATCTCTAAGTTTTATGACTGCCTCTTTATATTTAGGGGCTCCAGTGAATATGTTTTCTCTATCCAATGTTATTGAAATAGAGAAGTGGTTCGGAAATTTTGAACAAGAGATTTAAGTGAAATTTTGACCTGTCAGTGGCACTATGTGCCGAACACA
>JAEPMD010000046.1 GCA_017644105.1 Rhizobiaceae bacterium
TTGGCGCTTTTCAAACACCGCCAATCAGAAAAGAAATCTATCCAAAATCATTCAATCGGTGTCCGAAAACCTGCACAAATGCAGTATTCAATCTTTGAATAATTGACTTCTCCTCTCGGAGACTTAACGGACAATATCCTCCAGGAATAGTCCTGATAATTGCGATTCCGGTTGTTTCTCGGAATTGTTATTATTTCGAGGATTTGCATGAAAGTGTGCAAGTTAAATCCAAACGAGGAGGGTAGAGAGTGCGCCAGTTCCAGATAAATGTGGACCTTGCAGAGGGCTATTACAAATCCCGTCCTTCAGTGTGCACAAAATCTGAATAGGAGCGTATACCTCGAGTGATTTGTGTATTTAAAACATCTTTCGCAGGCTGTAGTTTTCCTTCCCTAAGAAGCGTCAAGATATCATCGTGTTCCTGAAAAGACTTTGATGTCCGTTCAGGTTGCTTCGACAAATGCGTCCGCATCGTTCGAACAATATCACTAACTTTTTGATATCCCTCCTTAAGATAAGCATTAGCACCGAATTCAAAAAAAGCTTCATGAAATGCAGCGTCTAATTCAAGATATAAATCGAAAGCTGAATTCTCATGGGCTTGGGACATCTGTAAAAGCAAATCATCAAGTTTGCTAATCAATGCGGTCGGGCTCTCCTTCATTGCCGCGTCTATTGCCGCACCTTCAAGTATCATTCTATAGTGACATAATTGCAGAACATCTTCCTTTGTTAGCGTGAAAACGAAAGCCCCGCGCTGGGGGAAAAACTGCACTAGGCCTTGGAGTTTTAACGCGGCAAGTGCCTCTCTCACGGGTGTTTTGCTAATGCCCATCTCCGCTGAAAGTTTTGCCTCCGGCAAAGATTCACCCAATTTAAAGACGCCTCTGACAATTGAATTTCGGATATGGGCTTCTGCGATTTCACTCAACGATTCCGGGCGCTTAATGGGCGTGGTCAATGTCATATTTGATGCTTTCTTTGGTGTGCCTTCAGCACCATACCACAATATTTGTTGATTTCTATATAATATCTGATATATCAGATAGAATATTGCAGGATAACTTGCACTATTTCAATCCCAGGGAGGAAATCATGTTAAAGAAAACAACGATCGCGCTCGGCGTAGCCATGTCAATTGGATTAGCCTTTGGCGCTTCCGCGAAGACAGTTATCAAGATTGGTCATGGAGCGGCTGAAGCTTTTCATATGCATCGAGCATTGTTGAAATTTGAAGAGCTTGTTGAAGCCGGGTCGAACAACGAAATTGATGTTCAAATCTTTCCATCGTCACAAATGGGCCCTGACCGAGAGATGATTGAAGGGGTTCAAACGGGTGTTTTGGAAATGGCCATACCCCCTTCTTCATTTTTCGCAGGTTGGGATCCAGCCTTTGCGGTAATCGAGCTGCCCTATATGTATGCTTCAAAGGATATAGCGTTCTCGGTTCTTGATGGTGAAGCGGGGAACGGTATGCTTGCGCGCGTTGAAAATCAGGGTTTGGTCGGTCTTGGTTGGCTTGAATTAGGTGTGCGCAATGTAACCAATAATGTACGGCCTGTTGCCACGCCGGAGGATCTAGAAGGTGTGAAGCTCCGGACAATGAAAGTTCCTGCTCATGTTGCAACCTTTGAAACACTGGGGGCAAATCCCACACCAATGAACTTTGGCGAAGTTTACTCTGCGCTTCAGCAGGGTGTGATAGATGGTCAAGAAAATCCACTTGCGATTATTACGTCCCAGCGTTTCTATGAAGTACAAAAATACCTCTCAACAACAGGGCATGTGTTTGCTGTTTATATGCCAGTGATTTCTAAGCCGTTTTTTGATGGTCTTTCAAAAGATCATCAACAGCTAATTAAAAGCTCAATGGCTGCAGCTCGGGCTTATCAGGCAGCATTGGTCGCAAGTGAAGACGCGGCCCAACTTGAAGAAATTCGCGCAGCAGGTGTCGAAGTATTGGAATTGACAGCGGCACAACGTCAAGCATTTGCAGACAAAACTGAAAGCGTGCGCCTTCAATATCGCGAAGAAGTCGGTGCAGATGATTTTGATGCATGGGTTTCTGCCGTCGCAGCGGCCAGCGGTAATTGATATTTAGCTCAAAAATTTTCACTAGGGCGCCGGTGCCGCACGGAATGGGCGCCCTATTCGTTAAGGGAGGGATAAAATTGTTAGTGCTCAGGTGGATCGACTCAAACGCTGAAAAAGCGTTAGCAAGTATACTCTTGGCAGCAATTGTTTTGTTGATTTTTGGTAACGTTTTTATGCGCTATGTTGTGAACGCCTCTCTATCTTGGGGAGAGGAGATCACATTGTGGTTATTTGTTTGGTTTGTTTGGCTTGGTGTGAGTTATGCTTTTCACACTGGTGAGCACGTCCGTATAACGGTATTACGCGATGCATTTAATGAACACACTCGGTTATGTATGGATTTGGTGATTGCACTCTTAGTCCTTGGTTTTCTAATCGTTTTGACATTTGAATGCATAAAACTAATTTTGATGCCGTTCGTTGCGAGTCAGACTTCTGTCGTTCTCGGTCTCCCCATCCCAATTCTCTATGCCTCTGCGCCAGTCGGAGCGGGATTGTCGGCAATTCGTGTCATTCAACACATAAGGCGAACCTTACGTTTAATCGCTGCCTATAAAGCTTGAGGATTTACCAATGCTTGCAACTACTTTGTTTCTAACACTATTTATCTTGCTGATTGTGAGTGTTCCAATTGGGATTTGCCTTGGCCTAGCGACTATGATTGTGATGATTTTTGTCGATGGAACTCCTCCCATAGTTCTTTTAGCGCGATCAGTGGTGACCGGGGCAGATTCATTTCCTTTGATAGCCGTTCCTTTGTTCATTTTGGCAGGGGACCTGATGCAACATGGTGGAATGTCACGCCGGTTGGTTAGTTTTGCCAATGCGCTCATTGGTCATATTCGAGGCGGTCTTGCTTACGTAAATGTTCTAGCATGTGTATTCTTTGCTGCGATCTCCGGATCTTCTCCAGCTACAGTCGCCGCAATTGGATCCAATATGATCCCTGAAATGGAGAAGGTCGGCTATTCACGCAATTTTAGTGGAGCGTTGACGGCCTCCTCAGGAATGATTGGAGTGATGATTCCTCCCAGTATTCCTTTCATCATTTACGGTGTAACCGCAGAAGTATCAATCGGTAAGTTGTTTCTCGCGGGGGTAATACCTGGCGTTCTATTTGCACTCATGTTTATGTTGATTGCTCGAATTTTGTTGCGCAATGATTCTGTTGCTCAGCAATCCAGTACGCCAACTAAAAGACCAGGTGTCTGGCAAAGTTTCCGATCTTCAATTTGGGCCCTTTTGGTTCCCGGAATAATTCTTGGTGGCATTTATAGCGGTATATTCACGCCAACCGAAGCCGGTGCTGTCGCTGTCGTATATGCTGCTATTATAGGTATTTTTGTTTATGGTGATATTACAATCAAGGACCTACCTGAAATACTAGCAGGTAGCGCAAAAACCAGTGGCACAATTTTGATATTAGTTATCATGGCTACTGCTTTTGGTAGATTAATCACGCTTGCACAAATCCCTGCTAACTTGGCGAATACTATTACCAGTCTTTCTGACAACCCGATCGTCATCTTATTGCTGATTAACCTCCTTCTGTTGGTTATCGGAATGTTTATGGAGACAATCTCGTCTATTATAATCATGACCCCAATTTTGTTGCCGGTTGCTGTTGCATTGGGCGTCGATCCAATTGTATTCGGTGTCATTCTCACGGTTAATCTTGCAATAGGATTTTGTACTCCACCACTGGGTGTAAACCTGTTTGTGGCAAGCAGCATCTCCAAAGTTTCCATTGAAAACCTTAGCCGCGCAATATTGCCGTTCTTTGTCGGCATGTTGGTCCTTCTGATGCTTGTAACTTATATACCAGCAATTTCTTTGGCTTTGCCATCTCTATGGTGACCTCGTTGCTGAAATTGTCCCCGACATTCTGTAAAGCAAAGGTATGAATATGGAATTGGACCTATCCCATCCGTCGATAACTGATTTGCGAAAAACAGCACGAAAACGTATTCCAAAATTCGCCTTTGAATATCTTGATAGCGCAACGGGCAGAGAGCTTGGATTGAAGATTAATCGAGATGCCCTCGATAAAATTGGTTTCATGCCTAGTGTTTTATGTGGCCGTACGACAGCTAATTTACAGACAACCATCATGGGGCAGAAATTTGATCTGCCATTTGGAGTAGCTCCGGTGGGGATGTCAGGCTTATTGTGGGCAGGCGCAGAGCGCTTACTTGCTAAGGCTGCAGTTGCGCATAATATTCCATTTTCGCTGTCTAGCGTGGCAGTTGCATCGCCAGAAGATGTTGCGCCATACATTGGCAATAATGGTTGGTTTCAGCATTATCCTGTAAACTCATCAGAGTTGCGGAGGGCGATGTTGCCAAGAATTAAAGATGCAGGATTTCATACGCTCATTATCACAGTAGATGTACCAGAGGAAAGTAGGCGGGAGCGACAGAGGCGGGCAAATTTAACGGTTCCACCCAAAACAGATTTGCGTACTATTTTGGAAATGATCCGATGCCCTAGCTGGTGCTTTGCGCATTTGCGAGAAGGTATTGTACCGCGAATGCGATTTTTCGACGATTATGTCCCGGTTCGTGGGCGGCAAAGCTTCACACACGCTGGAGCATTAATTCGGGGAATACCTGATTGGGAATATCTCGATGAATTACGTCAAGAATGGGATGGGAAGCTGATTGTTAAGGGAGTGCTCCGACCAGAAGACGCCAAGCGAATGGTTGCGTTGGGAGTTGATTGTATCTGGGTTTCCAACCATTCGGGTCGCCAATTTGAAGCTGGGCCGGCGGTCATAGATCAACTACCAAAAATCCGTGAAGCTGTTGGGGGGCATGTTCCGTTGATATACGATTCAGGTGTTTCTTGGGGATTGGATATTATGCGTGCGCTTGCCTATGGCGCCGATTTCGTAATGCTCGGTAGAGCATTTCAATTTGCTGTTGCAGCGTTTGGAGCGAAAGGAATAGATCACCTTGTGCATGTTTTGAAAGCCGACATTCAAGCGAATATGAGCCAGCTAGGCGCGGAAAGTACCGATCAGCTTTCGAATTATCTTTTGGGAGAGAATTCAAGGCCTCCAAAAGAATGGTATGGATTTGGTGGATGATGGTCCTAATCCTGCTTAAACGAAGCACAAATTACAAATCGTTGCGGCACCTGTATGTTAGCACTAGTTCAGAATAAAACTCTATCTACCAATTCGGAAACTTTGCATCGAAAGTCCGTCCAATCTTAAATGAAAAAATATTTTTTAACCAAGACGTCACCGCGATTTTTGGTGTAACACGCGCTGCAGATCCGTCCTTCGGTATGTAACCGATAACCCGTTTTGTTTCTGAAATATCCCAACGCATACCAGGATTGTCAGACATAAGGTTTAAGGTTGCGAATGACACATTCTTTGCTTTAATCGCCGCCAGCATTCCATTTAAGAAGTCTCGATCGCTCAACCACATCTCTTGTCCCCAGCGCCCCATTGCCATATGGGGTCCCGCTTGGTTGTTGTGTGTCCATTGTGTCCATCCAATTCGCATGCATATGACAGACAAGTTATATTGCTTAGAAAAAAAGGCACCAGTTCGCTCGCAAAATAGTTTCGACATGCCATAGGCATTGATTGGACCTGGGGGTGTGTTGCTATCGAGTACGTCATTTGTAAAGCGCTTATCACCGTGTAACCAATTTGAACTGGCCAATACCACACGCTTAACACCATGTTGCACAGCGTGGTGATAAAGTGACAATGTCGCATCCATGTTATGCGTGATTGCTGATGACCAGGTTGCCCCCGGTTCTCTATCTCCAGCCAAATGCACGATTGTATCTATCCCGTTAAGTAATGTCGCCCAATCTAGATTGCCTGACAAATCAGCGGTGTAAATGTTGGGGTGATTAACCTCAATGATATCTACTCCGGATACTTGATAGCAAGTTTCATGCTCAAGTAGATCAAAAAGTTTGCGACCGAGATGTCCTCCAGCACCAGTGATTAAGACATGCATGACATTAGTTCCTTATTTAATGCGCTCATTTTAAGACCTGGCGGGCGGGAGCCTGAATTCCAAACATTAAAAACCTGCTGAAAGGTTAGTTTTTCGCCCGGTGCTAATCTTTTCATTGGCGAATGCCATTCTGCTTCACAATAGGGGTAATCACCGGAATTAAATATCTCCAGTGGACGCCCATGGGCGAAAATAGCACCCGGTTGATTACCCTGCACAGTGCAGGCTAACCAAGGACCGGTGTTGCCTTGTTTGATCAGTGTTTTTCCATCTGGATTTTGCAACCCAATCTTCATTTCTTGTTTCCTATCGCACTGAGCAAGTAAACCTACCGAGTTTTTTTTCAAAATGCCTTCTGAATTCCCAAATACTTCTTTGTGCTTGGGTAGTTTCATTACAATTCCGATAGTCGCAGGTGTTTTGATCATCATAACGGACCAAATACCAGTATCTCGTGGCTTCGTTCCGCAATTAATTACGTTATGTTCAATTGTCCATTGATGCTCTGAGTTTAGAGTAAAGGTCCGTTGAACTGTGAGATTCGAGATCGGACATTGCTGGCTTTGCATCAAAACCTTTTGGTTGTTTTGTAAAAGAACTTGATAGCAACCGCTGTCCAAAACTGGAAACGGCGCACCATCGACCCAAGCAGTGTCCGGTGCAATCCAAGTTTTTTCTCCTCCCCATAGCGGAAAATTGAATTGGGGTGAAAGGCTCGGAATATTTGATAGGTTGTTAACATCAAACTGCTTACCCATCAGTTCAGTGTTCTGAAACAGAATAGAATGTCCAAAATATTTTATGTCCCAAAGACGCCCACCAACACCAGGAAGTATTTCAAGTTGCAGTCCGCCGTTGACTAAGTTTAGCAATTTCCACTTATCTAACATGATTTCGCGCCTGCAGAGTTGTTATAAGCCCAGCACACATAACTGCGCTGGGCTTTTGTTCTAAACGTGTTTGAACTGTGCCACGTTGCTAGCGGTGATCGGCATAACACCAGTTTCCACGCGTTCTGGCAACGGATTGATCCCTGCTGCTTTCCAATCAGGTAATACCTTAAGTGCATCTGTATTTTGCCAATGCATCATGTGAAATGCGAGGAATATTTCAAGGTATGATTTTTGTGCGACAGCCCCATGGATGGTTCCATCTTCAATGTATGGAAGCATATCATCATTTCGATCCATTGCGACGATCTTAATGTCGTTACGCCCGGCTTCGTTGACCGCAATCGCCGCTCCTTTGCCGCTGTCACCATCTGTCCCTCCGATGCCGACAATGTCAGGGTTTGCCTGAATAGCTTGAAGGTAGGCTGTCGGAGCATATGACGGATCAGCTTTGTCATTTACGACGTCCACCACCTCAATGTCTGGGTATTTTTCGGCGAAGATTTGTTTGTAGCCTTCAACCCTTTCAAGTGTGGAAGGCGCTGGGAATGTGCCAAGGATAACTTTCCCCTTACCACCAACTGCCTGTGCGAGCATCTCACCGCCGACACGACCTGCTTGTACACCATTAATACCCAGGAATGTAGATCGAGGACTACCGGGTATATCGCCGATGCAACATGTTACTGGAATTCCAGCTTCGACCGCACGTTCAACGCCTGGTGCGAGTGTGGCTGGGTCGCCTGGGAAGATGAGGATTCCAGCAGGGCGTCTAGCAATCAATTCGTCTAACTGACGAGCCTGCGCTGCGGTGTCAAAGTCTAGTGGGCCGGTGAATGTTGCCTTGATGCCCATCAATTCTTCAAGGTCTTTCATCGCATTGCGATAATCAACCCAAAATGGCACTTGCGTAACGATGGATAGAAACACATATTCTTTACCGGCGGCCTGCGCCATCGCTTCATCAGATAATGTCGGCAGGCCGAAGGCTGCGGCCATACCTGCTGCCGTGCCAGCTGTTAAAAGATTCCTGCGGTTCATTTTAATATCAGTCATAAAATTCTCCCTAATTGACTGTTCGTTGAATTTTTCGGATTGAATGCGATTAATTGATACTAGTCGCGCTTTTTCCTAATCAGCATGTCCAGGGCGACCGCGCTGACGAGAACGCCCCCAATGACAATCATCTGCCAGTAAATTGAAACGGCGAGCATGGTCATCGTATTGTTGATGAGAGCGACAAACACGACACCAAGAAATGCGCCCAGGATTGTTCCTTCTCCACCCCTAAGTGAGGCGCCACCAATTACAGCGGCAGCAAGTACTTGCAGCTCAATTCCGTTCCCGGCGGTTGGTGTTCCGCTCATCAGCCTAGATGCGAGAAGTACACCCGCCAATGCCGCAAGCAAGCCTGTAAGCGCATATAAAATGATGCGAACACGGTTCACATGGATGCCGGACAACATAGCTGCCTTTTCATTGGCTCCAATAAAGTAAACTTGTCGGAAAAATCTTGTGTGGCGCACCGCAAGATCAAATAGTATGACCAACAGAATTGTAACCAAAACTATGATTGGGAACCCGCCGACATCTGCTTTTCCTATCCATGCAAAGGATGTTGGAAGACTGGATACCGAAAATCCTTCTGTCAGAACGAGTGCAACGCCGCGGGCTATTGACATGGTTCCCAGTGTTGCGATCAATGGGTTGATGCCTAGTCCCGTGACCAAAAAACCATTTAATACTCCTACGATAGTACCTAAAACGAGGCCGCAAGTGACAGCAAGTGGTATAGGCATCCCAGTTAGAAGCAACATTGCGACCACAGTTGATGATAATGCCATGACTGAGCCGACAGATAAATCAAACCCCCCAGAAGCAAGGAGGATCGCCATTCCAATAACTATAATTGCGGTTGGTGTCATACCTACAGAAACAGCGCGGAAATTTGAGAAACTGAAAAAGTATGGATTGACGTTGGACATCACGACAATGATACCAATGATCAGCACGATCAACATTAACTCTCGGATGTCGACGAATGCCCTGAAAATTCCAAAGAAAAAGGGTTTGGATTCGGGTATATTAACTTGCGTTACAGTTGTCACAACTTAACTCCTGTTTAATCGTTTGAGGGAACTGCTCTTTGACCAGCAGCCATTTGGAGCAGAGAAGACTCGGTGGCATCGGTGGCATGTACATCCCCCATGAGTTCACCGTCATGAATGACCAGAATGCGGTTTGAAAGTGAAACAAGTTCAGGAAAATCAGATGAAACAATCAATATGGCCATTCCATCTGCAGCACATTTGAGAAGCTCATGATGGATTTGGAATTTTGCACCAACATCCACTCCTTTTGTTGGTTCCTCAATAATCAACAAATCTGGTTCGCGTTTGAGCCACTTGGCTAACATTACTTTCTGCTGGTTTCCCCCCGATAGCGAGCCGATACGTTCAGCAATTCCAGTCGTTTTTACACTAAATGTTTCAATGGCTGATTTGCTCGCTTCTTTGATTGACATAGATTGCATCAACCCAAAGCTCGAGTGTTTGGTCAGACTTGCTGCAATAAGATTGTCGGCAAGACTTTGATCTAAAAATAGTCCCTCAGTTTTACGCTCTTCCGGAACAAAACCAACACCTGCCTGCATAGCATCGCGTAAATTTCTAAAACCCACTGTGGTCCCATTTAATTTTAATTCCCCAGACACGCCATTGATCAATCCAACTATTGAGCGGACGATCTCACTGCGACGCGAACCCATTAGACCAGCCATGCCCACAATCTCACCGGCCTGTATTGAGAACGATATGTCGTTAAAATATGGTGGTAGTGACAATCCCGTCACCGATAGAACTTCATCCCCGCAGTTTTCTTTGGCAAAGTTAATATCTCCTGGATGCGCCCCGCCAATCATTTCTGCGATTACGCGTTTTTGTGTTGTTTGCGATGTGGGAAGCGTACTGATTTTCTGACCATCACGAAGAACAGTTATTCGGTCTGCTATTCGAAAAATTTCGTCCATATGATGACTAACGTAAATGATCCCAATACCTTTACTTGTCAGTTTGCGAAGAACATCAAACGAAGCATCCACCTCGTCAGGTGCGAGAGCAGATGTGGGTTCGTCCAGGAGTAGAATTTTCGAGTTTAATGAAAGTGCTTTGGCTATCTCCACTATCTGCCTGGAACTAATGGGCAGACTATCGACGGAACGAAACACATCAATTTCTAACCCAAATTCGGATAAAAGTGCTTCGGCTTTTCTGTTTAGCGCCTGCCAATTTACCACCCCCAATTTTGTCGGTGCGCGCCCAGCATAGATATTTTCGGCCACTGATAAAGCGCCAGCAAGGCTAAGCTCTTGAAAAACGCAGCTAATTCCTAGTGTTTGCGCATGTGAAGGGTTTTCAATGTTGGTCTGTGTTCCATCACAGTAAATCGCGCCACCATTGGGTTGATGCAAGCCGTAGAGTAAACCTAGGCAAGTTGATTTCCCCGCACCATTTTCACCGCATAGCGCATGGATTTCTCCCGGTTGCACCGTGAAATCTACACCATCCAAGACGACATTTGATCCAAAACTCTTTCTGACCCCCTCCAACTTTATGAGCGGTTGTGCGGAGCCTTTATCGTATTCCGAAATCTTTTCCATCATATGTCTTCTCCCATTCTTTAATTGACATCTAAGATATCAGATGTCAATTAATATTTGATATTTTTGATTTCGCCAAAAAAAAAGACAGCCCCGAATGGGGCCGTCTAATATGAATCTATCTAAAAAGTTTGGATGTGTTAGTTATTCGTTACTATCCATCACTAGAGAGGCATCTCTGTATACCTGACGTGTTCGATCTATATGTTCCGCTAATAATCTTCGAATGCTCTCCATATCACCCTTGCTAACCGCTTGTGCAATTCCTTGATGCTCTTCAAAAGACAACTCAGTATGCTGCGGTAATCTCGCCAAATGCGTTCGTAGAGCAGCGATTTTACCAACGAATCGTGTATAACTGGCAGTAAGGTAATCATTTCCTGCATGTTCGAATATTAAGTGATGGAATGCGGTATCGAGGGCCAGGTAGGCTTTCTCATTTCCTGCTGCTCTCTCTTTCGCCATATTTTTGACGACACGATCCATTTTTGTTGCTAGTCCAACAGGGTCCCTGGAGAGTGCGAGTTCAAACGCGGCCGTCTCTATGGCTTGTCTGAAGTCACATATCTGAGCCACTTCCGCGTTCGAAAGCGAAAATACTCGTGCCCCTTTTTGAGGTTCAATACTGATCAGTCCTTCATCCCTAAGCTGGGCAAGAGCTTCGCGTACGGGTGACTTCGAAACACCAAGCTCCTCTGAAATTTTTCGCTCTGACAATACTTGTCCCATTTTAAGAGTGCCATCCACGATGTTGTTCCGCAAATGCTCCAATGCGAGCTCGCGAAGAGATTTAGGTCTCTGAATTACCACTTACGATTCTCCAAAAAATATGTTTACGGCTACCAATTTATCTGATACACCAGATTTTACAAGCTGGAATATCAGATATCAGTTTATTGTTTGGAGGAATAGTTTCAATGCAAGCTGACTTAGTAGTCGACTGCAAAAACCATCATGGAGAGGGCGTGTTTTGGAATGCGCTCGATGGACTTGTTTGGTGGACGGATATTGAAGGTAAGAGCTTGTGGTCATTCAATCCTGTGACCCAAAAGTCAGCCCGTCAGGATATGCCCGAACGTGTTTGTTGTTTTGCGCCTCGTGCTGAAGGAGGGTTGATTGTCGCATATGCGGACCGCGTTGTTTTATTTGATCCCGATACCCGGAATGAGACAATTGTCGAGATATTTGAGCCACATAATAAGCAAACCAGACTGAATGACGGGCGAACAGATCGTGCCGGTCGACTGATTGTGGGTGGTATGAACGAAGTCTCAGGAAATCCAGACTCAACAGTTCTTTGCATTGATACAGATCTATCCACTCGTGAACTTATAACAGGTGTTTCTTGCGCAAACTCGATATGTTTTTCGCCGGACGGGGGCACCATGTATTTTGCTGACACACCGGACCGCGAGATCATTGCATACGATTACAATGTTGAACGTGGAGAGATTTCAAATCGTCGAATTCACTCATCTTTTGAAAACGAACCTGGGCTTCCAGATGGTTCTTGCGTTGATGCAGACGGGGGTGTCTGGAACGCAGAATGGGAAGGTAGGAGGGTCGTGCGAGTTGCGCCAGACGGTGAGGTGGACTGCATTATTGATGTCCCAGTCTGGAAGCCGACTTGCTGCGCATTTGGTGGTCCCGAGCTTGATACACTTTTCATAACAACTTCACGCTTGATGAGTGATCCGAGTGTCCTCAGACAAGAGCCAGAATCCGGCGGCCTTTTTGCCGTTAAACCAGGACGATTTGGAGTGATTGATACTCCATTTCGCGGATAACCAAATTAACTCAGGAGGAGAAAGTAATGTTAAAAAATCTATCGAAAGCAGCGATTGCAGCGAGTCTCGTTGCTCTCACGTCTACGGTGTGGGCAGCAGATTATCCTAAACCAGTGCCATTGGTAGAAGGTGCACAGGCTCCTATTGCAGACATTAAGACGTCAAACGATAAAATTCGAGTGGCATATATGCCACCTGCAACGGAGTTCAATTATTATATCGCGATCGGTGAAGGAATTAAGGCTGTCGCTGCCGATAATGAAGTTGAAGTCTTCATGCTTGCGCCTCAATCCGGTGCAGATATCAATGGACAAATGGGTATGATCCAAGATGTGTTAACTCAAGATGTTGATGCTATTATTTTCGGTACACATGATGAATTTGCTGCGGCACCGTTGTTAAAGCAAGCTGTTGACAAAGGCATCGCTGTCTTCATGATCAACTCTGATATTCCAAACTTTCCAACTCCGATCCATGGTGTTGTGGGATATTCTCAACGAAATGGAACACACAAAATCGCTGACTGGGCGATTGAAAACTACGGTAGCAAGCCGTTGAATGTCGGCATTATCGAAGGGCAACCGGGCTACCACTCTACTGAACGAGTTGGCGGGTTCCTTGACGGAATTGAAGGCAATGAAAACTTCAATGTCGTGGTGTCAATTGATGGGAAATGGAATGTTGAAGGCGGAAACACTGCCGGAATGGATATTCTACAAGCCCACCCAGATCTGGATATGATTTTTGCTGCAAACGACTACATGATTATCGGGGCATCTTTCGCTGCTAAGGCACTTGGACGATCTGATATTATTCTTCTTGGGAACGACGGAGACACATCAGGACTAGAAGAAATTGCCGCTGGCAAAATTACAGCGACGGTCAATACATCACCCTTCTTGATGGGCAAGGCGGCAATGAGCGCAACTATTGATGCGTTAAATGGCAACTATCCAGGTGGATGGATTGAGACACCAACTTCTATCGAAGACAAAGATGGTGCCATCAGTGTTCTGCAAGAGCCTGAGAAGCTGTTCCCGCAACCTTCAAAAACTTATTAAGTCCTCCCAACTTCCCGGCGACATTCAAAGATGCCGCCGGGGCTGTGATAAAACTTCAACTGCTAGGTCAGAAAAATGGCTACCCAAATACCCCTCTGGGAATTTGAGAAAATTTGTAAGGCATACCCAGGCGTTCTCGCAAATGACAACATTTGTATTAAGCTTATGCCGGGTTCCATTCATGGCCTGTTGGGTGAAAACGGGTGTGGAAAATCCACAATGATTAAAACCCTCTCGGGTGTTCAGCAGCCGGACAGCGGAAAAATTCTGCATAAAGGTAAGCCGGTACATATCAATGATCCACAAGCTGCCCGAAAATTTGGTATAGCAACGGTATTTCAAGAATTCTCAATCGTTCCCACTCTTTCTGTTGCTGAAAATATTTTTCTTGGCAATATGCCGCGCTCAACCTTCGGTACGATTGATTGGGCAAGGATGCGAGATGATGCATCGGCTGTTCTGGCAGAGATGAACGTTCACATATCTCCCGATGCGATAACCGGAACACTCTCTGTAGGTGAGCAACAGCTCGTTGAGATTGCAAAGGCAATCGCCATAGATGCTAAAATGATTATCTTGGATGAGCCAACTGCCGCATTGGGTGAAGATGAAATTGAACGCCTTCACCAGCTGTTAAGAACCATGCGGGACAGTGGCACTGCTATTTTATATGTCTCCCACCGTTTGGATGAAGTTGAGCGTATTGTCGATGAAGTGACTATTCTTCGCAATGGCCGCGTTGTTCGCGCCAGTGGAGAGACAAAAATCAATGTTTCTGAAATTGTTAATGCAATGGTTGGTGAAGACATTGGCGAGCATTACCCGAAAGAATTTAATGCCACTGATGAGATTGTATTAGAGGCACGAGATATTTCCACGAAATTTGGCGTATCTGGCGCTAGTATTACTTTGCATAAAGGTGAAGTCCTTGGCCTTGGCGGTGTGCTTGGAAGCGGGCGGACAGAAATTGCGCGTGCACTTTTTGGCACAGATAAACTTACAAAGGGCACAATATATCTTAACGGCAAACCCATTCAGCTCAAAAGTGAGATTGATGCTATTTGTTCTGGTATTGCTTTGGTGCCGGAGAACCGCAAGTTTGATGGGCTTTTCTTCAACTTTCGTGCAAGCGGAAATATAACAGCAGCTTCGCTGCGCAGTTTGACACGTTTTGGCGTAATGAATTTACAGGCGGAAGAGATTGCGACCCGCGGTTTTATTGACGAACTTGAAATTTCCACTCAAGCCGAAGAAAAAACGGTGAACTTTCTATCTGGCGGTAATCAGCAGAAAATCGTCATTGCCAGATGGCTCTTCTCAGACGCACAGATATTTATACTTGATGAACCAACTCAAGGCATAGACATCGGCGCCAAAATTGCCGTTTATAAGCTGATCAACGAACTTACTAGAGTTGGTAAATCTGTCATTCTTATCAGCTCAGATCACGACGAATTACTTGCCATGAGTGATCAGATAGCTGTTGTTCAGCATGGAACAATCAGGCGATCTGTTAAGGCATCAGAGCTAACACACGACGACCTTGTTCGTGCGTCCACAAATATTCCTGAATTAAATCGCGAGGAGAAAATCGTATGAAGCGAGTTTTCGATACCCAACTAATCGGTCCATTTGCTGCAATGGTGATTGTGGCGGTGATAGTTGCGCTCACCACAGAACGATTTCTAAACCTTGGGAACCTGTCTAATCTTTCATTGCAAGTCAGTATCGTTGCTTTGATTGCTATTGGCTCGACCATTGTTATTTTTGCTGCGGGGATCGACTTAAGTTCAGGTTCAATGGTCGCATTATTGACCATGATTTTTGCAGAGATGCTCAAATTCATGGATATTCCTCTCATTATAGCCGTGCCTCTCATACTGATAATTGGTGGGATCTTCGGACTATTTATCGGTTTAGTGACCGCCTACGGAAGAATTCCTTCGTTTATCACCACACTAGCCGCGCTTATCGCATTTCGGGGCTTGGCGTTGACATTTAATAATGGGTCACCAATTTTTTCCCTAGACCCGGCACTTGAACCCATCTTTTATGGGAAGTTTTTAGGTATTCCGTTGCCGTTTTTCTATCTGGCGTTTTTCTATGCCATTGCGGCGTTCACAATGAACTACACGAAATTAGGTCGAGAGATCTACGCTGTTGGTGGAAACCCGGCCGCTGCAATTCTCACTGGCATCAATGTGAAAAAGATACAAACAATCACATTTGTAATAGCCGGTTTTATGACAGCCATCGGCGCGATTTTAATGTCTGCACGTTTGAATTCCGGTTCTCCCAATTATGGCCAAACCCTCGAGTTGCAAGCCATAGCTGCTGCGGTAGTCGGGGGAGCTAGCCTCGCTGGAGGTCGGGGTAATATTCTTGCAACTCTAATGGGAGCTATGACAATTGTGATTGTTCAAAACGGACTGAATCTGAACGCAGCACAATCCTCCATTCAAAATATTGTCTTAGGTCTCATCATCCTTCTTGCGGTGGGAATAGATATGTGGCGTTCGGAAACGTCATCGTTCTTGGCCCGTGTTTTCAAACTTAATTCCGACACTGCAAAAATCGAAACAGTAAAGGACAGATGACATGGATCTACATCTAAAAAACAAACTGGTCTTAGTGACAGGTTCAGGTTCCGGCATCGGGAAAGCTACAGCCCAAGTCTATCTGCAGGAAGGTGCCCGTGTGATTGTCCATGGATTGACTAAAGATGAAGTTGCTGAATGCATCGAGGACTTGTCATCATTTGGAGAAGTGAAGGGTGTGGCATCAGATCTATCAACATCCGAGGGCGCCAATGAACTCATCAACTTTGCTCAAAGTAGAGGCACCATTGATACTCTGGTCAATAATGTTGGGATCTTTTCAGTAAAGCCATTTGAAGAACTAACTGACGATGATTGGATGCATTATTTCAACATAAATGTGATGTCAGCAGTTCGTATGAGTCGCGCCATTCTGCCTGCGATGCTGAGAGTTGGCGAAGGTTCAATTATAAATATGGCGAGTGAAGCGGGGGTAAAACCGCTCGCTCAAATGATCCACTATTCAGTTACGAAGACAGCGATACTCGGATTAACCAGAGGTATGGCTGAACTCACTAAAGGGACTAAGGTCCGGGTTAATTCAATTCTACCTGGCCCAACCTGGACTGAGGGAGTTGAAGCTTATTTCGATGGATTGGCTGAGCAGAAGAATGAGCCTTTGGAATCAATCATAGACAATTATTTCAATTTGGATGAACCCACTTCCCTTATTCAACGTTTCGTGCAGCCAGAAGAAGTCGCACGCATGATCGTTTCAATTTCAGCCAGTACGGCCTCTAACGGTGCCGCGCATCGGATCGAAGGCGGAATTATCCGCAGTGTTCTTTAACAATAAAATATAGGAGCCTAATATGGTTGCGCTTACATTTTCACATATCGGCATTACAGTACCTGACCTTGAAAAGGCCGTAGAGTTTTATTCCAAAGCATTTGATCTATACGTTCTGATGCCACCAACCGAAATCTTTCATGACGAAAGTGCGATTGGTGAAATGTGTGACGACGTTTTCGGAGAAGGGTGGGGCAGCTTTCGGATCGCTCATCTTTCAATGGGCGACGGTGTCGGTATAGAACTTTTTGAGTTTCCAAAAACCATAGAAGAAGATCGACCTTTTGAGTATTGGCGCAAAGGCCTGTTTCACTTTTGTGTTCAAGACACAGATCTGGAAGGCCGCATTAAGATTATTGAAGAGCTTGGTGGGCGGCAACGTATGAAGCAGGTACGCAAGTACTATCCGGGGCAAAAACCTTATCGCATGGTTTATATGGAAGACCCTTTTGGAAATGTTTTTGAACTTTACAGCCATTCATACGAACTGACCTATTCGGCAGGTGCTTATGACTGATTTTAGTACATTTGAACCTCGAACTGATCGTCCAAAAGTTGTGATCACAGATTATGATTTTGGTGATGTTGATATCGAGACAGAAATATTGGAAGCCGTTGGCGCTGAGGTTATAGCCCTTCAAGCAAAAGAAGAGAAAGATCTATTCGAAGCAGCTTCCACTTGTTCTGCAATGATAAATCAGTACGCGCGAATTGGACAGCAGACGATCTCACATATGAACAATTGCGAAGTCATTGCACGCTATGGTGTTGGCGTTGATATCGTAGATGTTAATGCAGCAACACAAAGAGAAATTCTTGTTACAAATGTGCAGAATTATTGCACTGAAGAAGTTGCTGATCATGCAATATCATTGTGGTTGGCTTTGGCCCGCAAGCTACCAGACTATGATCGTGCGACCCATGCCGGAATATGGCGTTGGCAAAGTGGTCAACCGATTTATCGTCTTCGTGGTCGGACGATGGGTGTCGTTTCGTTCGGAAAAATTGGGCAAGCAATAGCAATTCGTGCGCAGGCATTCGGAGTAAAAGTAGTTGCTTATGATCCATTTGTGAGTGCCAATGTAGCAGCATCCATGGGTGTTGAAGTGGTGTCTAAAGAAGAACTACTGACAGGTTCAGATTATATTCTTATGCAGGCCCCAATGACACCAGATACCCATCATTTTCTGTCTGATGCCGAATTTGCTGCAATGAAACCTGGTGCGATCATCGTAAATACAGGACGTGGGCCAACCATTGATAATAAGGCACTTTATCGTGCGCTTACGGAGGGTCATTTAGCTGCAGCGGGACTTGATGATCCGGAAGAAGAGCCAGCAAAACGTTCAAACTGGACACCCAAAGACAATGCAATCTTTACATTGCCGAACGTTCTGGTGACGCCACACGCTGCTTACTATTCTGAAGAATCAATTCGCGCAGCACGCGTAACTGCGGCGACACAGGTTGCTAAGGTTCTTACCAAACAAAAACCAGATTATACCGTCAATGCGGAAGCATTGGCGTTTCAAACACAGTAACGGAGACAATAATGCTGAAAGTTTATAACGATTTTGAACGCAATCCTGATTTATTAAAGAAATTTGATAAAGTCTTGGAGTGCTATTCTGCTGCTGCTGTATTTGCTGATGTTCAGTATAGGACTGGCGTGATGGATAGTGGAATTAAGCCCGCATTTAGAGCGAAAGTAACCGGGCAAGCAATTACTGTACAACTGTCAAAGGGTGATTTGGTTGATCCACTTAAAGCGCTTGAAATGGGTCAGCCAGGCGACGTAATTGTTGTCGATGCAGGCGGCGATGTGAACACATCGGTCTGTGGAGGTTTGATGGGCGGTTTGGCGCAAAATCGCGGAATCCGCGGAATGATAGTTGATGGTGCAGGTCGGGATACTGACGAACTTGAAGACATCAATTGGCCGATCTGGACAAGAGCAATAACACCTCGCGGCACTCACACAATGTTTTCTGGACGCAAAGAAGAGTTGTCTATCAATGTTCCCATTGCTTGCGGTGGTGTGGTGGTAAATCCAGGCGACTTTATAGTTGCCGATTTAATGGGTGTTGTCGTTATCCCGCAAGGCAAGGCTGAAGAGTTTGTCAATTTGGCACAAGAGCAAGCTGACCGCGAAGAAGAAACGCGTAAATGGGTGGCAAAAGGTAAAACAGTTGAGGATTTATTGAATGAATTCGGCAGAATCTGAGCCGGCGCTCATTGGCATAGATTGGGGTACCACATCATTGCGTGCATTTTTAATTGATGCATGCGGTGATGTCTTAGATAGCTTTTCATCAAAAGAAGGCATTATGCATGTTCCTGAGAAGAATTTTGATGCGGTGTTCGATAGATTAGTTGAGTCATTGAATATAAGTTCGAAGCTTCCCATTATTGCGTCAGGGATGATCACCAGTCGAAATGGCTGGGTTGAAACCCCTTATGTTTCGATGCCAACAGGGCCAAAGAATTTGGCGCAATCTTTGGCTGCACACCAAACGCAAAATGGATCAACAATCCACTTTGTAACTGGTGCGACCACTGAAGATAATGGTGGACCAGATGTCATGCGGGGCGAAGAAACACAAATTATAGGATCCGCTGCTCTAGGGATGTCTGATGGAATATTTGTAATGCCAGGTACTCATAGCAAATGGGTTCAAGTTGCAGACGGTCAAATCCAAGATTTTTCGACGTATATGACGGGCGAGGTTTTCTCAACACTAAAAGATCACACAATCCTCGGCACACTGATGGAAGCAGGTGAGTTTGATATCGATGCGTTTGAAAGCGGGGTTATTCGGGCTCAATCACCTTGCGCTAACCTCTTGCACGATTTATTTCATGTTCGGACTTTGCCACTTATGGGTAAGATCCATGGTAAACAGGCTGGGGACTATTTGTCTGGTCTTTTAATTGGCACAGAGCTAAGTTCTGCAATGAAGGACTTGGGAACGATTGATGAAGTCTTTGTAGTTGGACGAGATGACCTTTCAGATCGGTATGAGGTTGCACTACGGGCTTCCAAAATTCGTTGTCGTCGGGCACCAGATGATATAGCCGCTAAAGGTCATTTTCTGATTGCTCAAGCGGCGGGATTGGTATCATGATAGGGTTTGGTGCTGCATTTGCAGCGAACCCTTTGATTGCCATCCTTCGTGGATTGACTCCGATTGATGCAGAACCTGTGGCCGATATTTTGATCGAAGCCGGGTTCCGTATCATCGAAGTTCCGTTGAATTCTCCTCAACCACTGGTCTCGATTGAGAAAATTGCGAAGCGCCACGGGCACCATGCAATCGTTGGTGCAGGAACCGTTTTGACATCCAAAGAAGTTGGCGCCGTCGCAAATGCCGGTGGCAAAATAATTATTTCACCCAATTTGAATGTCGATGTTGGCCGCGCCGCTTTGGATCGCAACTTGTTTTGGTGCCCAGGTGTTATGTCTCCTACAGAAGCATTTACGGCGCTAGAAATGAATGCGACTTTGCTGAAATTCTTCCCCGCCGAATTATTATCGCCTTCAGCGATAGCTGCGATGCGTGCAGTTCTACCGAAAACTGCAAATATCGCGGTCGTTGGAGGTATTTTACCTCAATCAATATCGGATTATACTGCGGTAGGAGTTAATGGATTTGGGCTGGGATCGGCGTTGTATAAACCAGACTATAGTTTGGAGGAGATTGGCAATCGTGCTCGTGCATTCGTTGAAGCGGTGGGGGTAAACAATTGAAGCAGATACTTGTTACAGGTGGCACCCGGGGGATAGGTGCAGGAACGGCTCGAGTTCTTGTCGATGCGGGATATTCGGTAATTGCTGCCTCAGCTTCAAAAGCGGAACTTGATGCTTTTGTTCCGAATGATGCTATTAAATTATGTCTTATGGATGTGACTGATCAGTCCTCGGTCGATGAAGTTTTCAACTCCATCGGTGATTTAAATGGACTTGTGAATTGCGCGGGAATTCTTCGCAGAGTTGATGAATATAATATTGAAACTTTCCAGCAAGTCATAGATGTCAATCTTATAGGTACAATGCGGTGTTGCCTTGCTTCTCATCGCTTGTTGAAAGAAAGTGGCGGAAGTATTGTTAACACAGCGTCCATGTTGAGTACGTTCGGAGGACCGTTAGTCCCTGCTTATTCTGCTTCAAAAGGCGGCGTGTCACAGTTGACCAAAGCACTGGCAGGACAGTGGGCTGAAGATGCAATTCGTGTAAATGCGATTGCGCCGGGCTGGATTAAGACAGAAATGACACAAGGTCTCAGAGATGATCCCAAGCGAAGTGAAGGAATTATGGCCCGTACACCTATGAAAAGATGGGGCAATGTCCATGAAGTAGGCGCGTTGGTGCGTTGGCTTTTGAGCAGCGAAGCAAGCTATGTCACGGGATCGATTTATCCTGTTGATGGTGGTTATCTAGCAATCTGAGGAGCAATACTATGACAAATGATATCTCTAGAATGCCTTATCAATTACCATTTCCAGCGGACGCACAAGAGGAAATCGTAATTCCAAACGCTGTCACCGATGATGACAGGCTATGGGTGCCACAAGCAGAAAATGTTTGGTTTCGGCCACTTTGTTTAAATAGATCTCAGGGATACTGGATGAACCTTCTTAAAGTGCGGAAAGCTGGTGTTTTATCGCGTCATAGGCACCCCCAACCGGTCCATGGTTTTGTCCTCAAGGGCCGGTGGCATTATTTGGAGCATGATTGGCGTGCGGAAGAAGGCTCTTATGTGTATGAACCGCCAGGAGAAACACATACGTTGGTAGTGCCTGATGATGTCGATGAAATGATTACATATTTCCAGGTAAACGGTGTCATGTGCTACGTAGATCCATGGGGAAAAGTAGAAGGCTATGAAGATGTATTCACCAAGATCGATCTTTGTCGAAAACACTTCGCGGAAGTAGGTCTTGGTGAAGACTTTGTCGATCAATTTATCAGATAGGACAACGTTCAGAAAACATAATAACGATAGCAGATAGAATGGGTTCAAACCTCTAACCCAAAATCGCTCTCTTACAAAATCAAACTAATCTGTCCATAAGGCGCTGATGCGTTACACTGCCCATAATCATATGATGACGGACAACGTATATATAAAATTGACTATAACGGTTGAGCCCTATATTTTCACTAATGTACCCGACATCGTACCCAGAAGTGGTTCGGAAATTTTGAACAAGAGATTTAAGTGAAATTTTGACCTGTCAGTGGCACTATGTGCCGAACACA
>JAEPMD010000047.1 GCA_017644105.1 Rhizobiaceae bacterium
TGGAAAAGCCCGCTGGCATTCGAAAGAATGGTAGCTTAAAGAGTAATTGAAGCGGAACAAAAACGTGACAGGTCCAATCTCAATCCAGATGGATTATATGTTTTCGACATTTTTAATCTGGATGCGATGAACCCGGATGCCATCAAATCGCTTGAAGTGATCCAAGAAAAAGAAGCCGGTGGTGCGCGTTTTCATCAGCACCAAGTCTCAAAGATCGATCATGAAAACGGGTTGATGATCTCAACGGATCGCTATGATATTTATTGGCGGGATGGACGACGCGAACAGCGCGAAAATACCTTTACTTTACAGATTTATACAGCCGATGAACTCAAAGAATTATTAGAGCAAAATGGCTTTGAACCTGTCAGCCAAACCGCGCTGGATGGGTCTGAATTTATCAATGATAAATCTCTTGAGATTTTAACCGTTGCGCAGAAATTAAACTAATTGTGGATGCGTTTGCCGCACTTAATTACGCCAGTGCGCGTTCTGCCAATTTCACCCAATAAGACACACCATATGGAATGGCGTCATCATTAAAATCATAAGCCGCATTATGAAGGGCAGGGGTGTCGCCATTGCCAACCATGATGTAGGTGCCGGGGCGTTGTTCGAGCATATAGGCAAAATCCTCAGCTCCCATATTCGGGCTTGCTTTGGTGTCAACTTTATCTGCGCCGGCAATGTCAGCTGCGACACTCGCAGCTAATGCCGTTTGTTCATTGTGATTAACCGTCACAGGATAATTGCGCTTATAATGCACATCGGCCTTCATATCGTAAGTGGCTGCAATATTGTCGGCAATGCCTTTTAGACGCGATTCAGCAAGATCACGCAGCTCGTTTTTAAGCGTACGGATGGTGCCAGAAATCACTGCTTGTTCGGGCAAGACATTCATGGCCGTACCGGCGTGGAACTTGGTGACTGAGATGACAAGGCTTTCAAGCGGGTTCGTATTACGTGACGCAACAGTTTGCAGTGCGGTGACGACATTTGCACCTGCGACAATGGTATCGGTTGCTGTATGCGGATAGGCAGCATGACCACCTCTGCCGGTTAATGTGATTTCAAACTCATCTGTGGATGCCCAAATCGCACCATCGCAAATGGCAAATTCGCCGACAGGAATGCCTGGCATATTGTGCATGGCATAAACTTCATCGATGGATGTTTTTTCCAGCATACCGTCATCGAGCATTGCTTTTGCACCAGCGCCACCTTCTTCTGCAGGTTGGAATATGAATGCGATACTGCCTTTGAAATTCCGATTTTGCGCGAAGTGTTTCGCAGCACCCAATAGCATGGATGTATGACCATCGTGCCCACAAGCATGCATCTTGCCTTTTGTTTTGGACGCCCAAGGTTTTCCCGATATCTCCTCAATCGGCAGCGCATCCATATCAGCACGTAATCCCACAGTTTTTCCGTCCCCGAGATCGCCTTTGATGATGCCGACAACGCCGGTTTTGCCTAACCCTGTAATCATCTCATCCACGCCGAACTCTTTCAGCTTCTTTTGAACAAAATCAGCTGTTTCGAATACATCATATTGGAGCTCTGGATTTTGATGTAATTCACGGCGCCATTCAGTAATCTCAGGATGCATTTCATTCAAGCTATTCAATATGGGCATGGGGAATCCTTAAGTGAGATTATCGATTAATTGAGATTTGACTTAAATTTGAGTTGAGCGCAATGCTCTTTTTGCCTATTTGTTTACATGGTCAAATCATATCAAGGGCTACGGGGACAAAATGAGTGATATTTTGAATAAGCGATTTAGCGCGAAACTTCTTGTTCTTTTGAGTTTAGTATTCTTTGGGTTATCAAATCAATCCTTAGCAGCTGGTCCATATATAGCTGTGGATGTTAAATCAGGGCGTGTTGTCCAACACAGCCAAGCCTTCCAGAAATGGTATCCCGCATCACTGACAAAACTCATGACAGCTTATGTGGTGTTTCGTGAAATTAAAGCTGGAAGATTAAGTTTCGATTCGCGAGTTGCGATGAGCCAATACGCAGCCTCTAAACCTGCCAGCAAAATGTATTTTAAGCCTGGAACAGAATTTACGATTGATTCTGGTTTGAAATATCTTTTGGTAAAATCTGCCAATGATGTCGCTGTTGCCATCGGCGAACGCGTGGCCGGATCAGAAGCAAAGTTTGTTGCTATGATGAACCGCGAGGCCAAACGTCTTGGTATGAACAATACGCGCTTTGTCAATCCAAATGGTTTGCCAGGAAATGGGCAATATACCAATGCATATGACATGGCTGTTCTTGGCGTTGCGCTTAAGAAAGAATTTCCAAAATATAAAGGTTATTTCAGTCTCGGTGGTGTCTCAACAGGTAAGCGCACTTACCCAAATTATAATCTTTTGCTTGGGCGCTTTTCAGGCGCCGATGGTATGAAAACGGGTTATATTTGCGCGTCGGGATTTAATCTTGTGAGTTCAGCCACGCGTGGCGGTAAATCTATCGTGGCTGTCGTACTCGGGGCGAAAAGCCAAGAAGAGCGTGCAGGACTTGCGGCCAATCTTTTGCAAGCGGGATTTTCGGGAAAGCGATCCGGTGGCAAGTTGGCCAAAATGCGTCCCTATGGTCAGAACAGAAATCAACTAGCCAATATTCGCAATCAAATCTGTACAAAAGAGGCGCGCGCTGCGCGTCTTGATGGCCGAGATTTAGAAGTGAAAATTCGCGAGGCGTCCCCCTATATAAAGGCGCTTAAGCGCGCACCGAAAATTTCATCTGCACCTTACAGCAATCCAAAACCTGCAACGAAGTTCTCGAACCTGAAAAATGTGCCAATTCCGGCACCAACACTCAAACGATAATCGTCAGGCCTTGGTCAAGCGTGTCTTGAAAAAAGCTAATAAAAGAATGGTCGCAAAGGCGATACCAAGCGCCAACAAAAGATGTTGATTCAGCGTAAAGGTTCCGCTCAAATATTTTTTTGAAAAGAAAAATGCAGTAAGAAATTGGATATTCATTATGCCCATGGTGCCCCAGATGCCAAAGCCGTGCCTGTGCATGATGAGATCGATCGAATAGCTTAAGAAAAAGCTCAAGATCAGCATAAGCGATACGCCAGTCAGGTCAAACCCGCTCACTAACTGTGACAACATTTGGTCGTCCTTTCATCGACCCCCGCAAGATGTTGATACCATGTTTTTGTATTTTCAGCATGTTTGTTCTATTGTTAAGGTGAATGGGGTCTTTAACAAAAAGATAGAATTTTAAACAATTAGAGCGATCTTTTTGATCAGCCGTGTGATGTTCATGCGAAAAATAATAATAACAGGTTGTTCGTCAGGAATTGGAGCTTACTGTGCGCACCAACTCAAAGCTGAGGGTTGGTTGGTGTTTGCCTCTGCGCGTAAACCGGAAGATATTGCTCTGTTAAAACAAAAGGGCATTGAAGCGTATTATATGGATTACGCGGAGCCTGAAAGCATCGATACTTTCTTTCAAAAAGCGATGGAACATTTCGATTATGAATTAAGCGCCGTGCTAAACAATGGAGGATATTGTCGGGCCGGTCCAGTGGAAGATTTAAGTGTAAATGGATTACGCGCTCAGTTTGAAGCCAATTTATTTGGCTGGCACAATCTGACACAAAAATCATTAAAAGTAATGAAAAAGCAGGGGCATGGCCGTATTATCCAAGTGTCCTCAATGCTCGGGATCATGCCCGTCAGGTGGCTAGGTGCTTATGTCTCATCAAAATATGCCCTTGAGGGCTTGATGTTATCGCTTTCCATGGAGTTGGAGGATGACAACGTGTCCATAAGTCTGATCGAGCCTGGGCTTGTTGTCTCTGATATTGGTATAAATGCTATGCCTCATGTTCTAAAAAATGTTGATTTGGCAAACTCTCGCCATCGCTGCGAATTTGTTCGTCAGCTGATAAAATTAAAAACACCACGGTCAGTTGGTTTGTTTTCAGCTGGTCCCGACGAAGTTTATAAGGCACTTCGTCATGCGTTGAATTCCAAATCCCCCAAGCGTCAATATTATGTCACTTGGATGGCTAAAATTATGATGTTCCTGAAAAGGATTTTGCCTTCCAATTTATTTTATAGCATTGTAACAAAACTAAACTGAATCTCTGCTCGCCGCGTATAACTCATAAAGTTAAGGGTATCTTATGGCATCATTCACATATGTTTTGTCGATCATTTTTATGATTGCAGTCGCTTTTGTTTTGGTTCGCGGACTTATGGTCATGTTAAGGGGTGGCGATGGAAATCTTTCGAACAAGCTCATGCGTATGCGAGTGTTTCTGCAGTTTATTGCTGTGGCGTTAATTGTCATTACGCTGTGGCTGACAGGCGGGGGGCGCTGATCATGGTCACCTTGAACAAGATTTATACCAAAACCGGTGATGATGGCACGACCGCATTGGTCGGTGGCGAACGTCGCGTCAAACATGACCTGCGCATTGAAGCATACGGAACAGTGGATGAATTGAATTCATTTATCGGTGCTGCACGGCTTCATCTTGAAACGGGTAGCCAAGTTGAAACAATGCTTGGGCTTGTTCAAAACGATTGTTTTGATCTTGGAGCCGATCTTGCGACGGCCCAAACAGACAGCGAGCTGGACTATGAACCATTGCGCATCACTGCAAGCCAAGTCGAACGTTTAGAGAATGATATTGATAAATTAAATGCAGACTTGTCACCGTTAAAGTCATTTATTTTACCAGGTGGCTCAGCAGGTGCAACGCAACTACATTTGGCCCGTACGATAGCCCGACGTGCGGAACGGATTATTTCTCATTTATCTCAAAACCCTGATGAAACGATCAATCAAAATGCGCTTAAATATGTCAATCGATTGTCGGATTTTTTGTTTGTCGCCGCAAGGTGGAGCAATAATAAGGGCGCCGATGACGTTTTATGGGTTCCTGGGAAAAATCGATAAAACGCTTCAAAATAACAAGGCTCTTTATCGCAACCATAAATAACTTCAATATTTAGAACTGATGGTCTACTGTGTTGTCTTACGATGCAGGGGAACACCGTGAATGTTCATACCATTATATGATCAGAATGATTTGGAGCATATCCGTTTCCAATGGGTAACGCTTGTTCTTATCCTCATCAATATTGGCATGTGGGTCGTTATGTGGGTTTCAGGCGAGCGCAGTGAATTTAGTGAACAAATTGTTCTGGGATATGGATATATTCCATCCGTTGCGTTTGATATCAAAGAATTATCACCAGATCTCGCGATATTTCCTCCCTGGCTGACCTCGATCACCTATTCCTTTGTTCATGGTGGATTTATCCATCTGGCGGGCAATATGGCGTTTTTGTGGATTTTCAGCGACAATGTTGAAGACGCACTTGGGCATTTTAGATTTCTAATCTTCTATCTACTTTGTGCTGCTGCCGGTGCGTTTGCGCATGGTCTTTTGGACCCAAGTTCTGATAGCCCGTTGATCGGAGCATCGGGAGCCGCGTCCGGTATGGTTTCGGCATATCTGCTTTTGCATCCGCGCGTTCGGATATGGGTTCTGGCATTTGGTCGTATACCATTGCCGCTTCCCAGTTATTTGGCGCTTACTTTGTGGATTCTATTTCAGTTTTTCATGTTAATTTATGACACAGATGGCCAGGTTGCCTGGGGTGGTCATGTCGGCGGAATTATAGCAGGTGCAGTATTGATCGTTTTGTTGAAACGTAAAGGTGTCCGATTATTTGCAAAAGTTACACCCGCTGCAGAATCTTAATTTTAAACCAATAATCCTGTGTGGGTCGGTTATTTGGGAAGGTTTCTTGGGTTTTTAATGCAATTATTCAAATTTTCTGGGATTTATAAATAATAGATCATTAACAAAAACCGCCTAATCTTTCGTGGAAAATACGGGGATTGGTTGTTTTATGGTCGAAACAACAGAAGATGAAGCATTAACAAGCGCGCGCAAGTCCATGATGTGGTTGCGGGCGAGTTATGTTGCTGCGCTCATCATTATGGCGTTTTTGAGCTTAAAAATTTACATCGAACAGAAAGAGAATGAGACCCGTATTCAAAGCATGATTGCCTTGTCCAATCAGTTTAGCAAAATCAGCACAGGTTTTAACGATGCAGCTAAGCGCGCGCGTATTCTAACGCGTGTATTCTCCCAAGAGGCTGTCGATACGCGTATTGTTGGTATGACATGGGACGAGCAAGACGCATTTTATAAAACAGCTGAACCTGAGAAGAGAATTCAAGTCGCACGACGGATCCAACTGGCTGATTTAGGTATTTTATTCGAACAAGTTAAAGTTTTAGAGCGTCTTTGGAACAAAGCGCCGTTGGAATTTCGAAAAGAATTTGCAGGCGAGAAAATATTTAAGGACCCAGAAAACCCATTTGCCGTTGTCAAGCAATCGACAGATAGCACATATCTGCGCTCCGCTAAATCAGAAGCAAATATGCATTTTGCAGCGGATATGTTTGTCGATCGGTTTGATAGATTCTTAAAACCCCGCATCAATGACACGCAGAGCTTCCTTAAGGAATACTTGGCAGGATTTGTTGAACAGCAATCTCAAACACAAAAAGAGGTTCTGATTGTTAGTTTCTTAACATTGATTGGTTTAGCTCTCTTTGTCTTCCTTCCTTCCTGTAGATATCATTCTTCGAAGGTTGTTTTCCAAGCTCAACACCAAAACCCAAGAGGCCAACAAAGCCCTTGTGAAAGCGCAAGCGGCGGATAAGGCCAAATCAGAATTCTTGGCTACAATGAGTCATGAGATTAGAACCCCGATGAACGGTGTTTTGGGAATGGCTGAGCTGTTGTCAAAAACGGATCTGGACACGCGGCAGAAAACATTTGCGGATGTGATTATCAAGTCCGGTAATGCGCTCTTGACGATCATCAATGACATCCTCGATTTTTCAAAGATTGAAGCCGCGCAGCTTAAATTGATTGAGGCGCCGTTTAACCTGGTCGAATCCATTGAGGATGTCGGCGCGTTGATGAGTTCAAGGGCTGCAGAGAAAAACATTGAGCTTATTCTGGGTATCGATCCCAAGACGCCTGAAATGGTAATGGGTGATTGCGGTCGTTTGCTTCAGGTGCTTACGAATTTGATTGGAAACGCTGTTAAGTTTACGGAAGTCGGTCACGTGTTGGTGCGTACCTCCTGTAAAACCCGCTTAGATGATGATGGCAAAGAAATAGCGCGCATTAAAATTGAAATTGAGGATACGGGCATTGGAATACCCGAAGATCGGATCACTCATGTTTTTGAAAAATTTAGCCAAGTTGATGGTTCGACAACACGCAAACATGAGGGAACCGGCTTGGGTCTAGCCATTTCTGCCCGCCTTGTTGATTTAATGGGGGGTAAGATCCGTGTATCTAGCCGGTTAAATTATGGTTCGAATTTCAACTTTACAATCGACCTGCCAATCGAGGCTAACAAAGAAATTAATCCCGCCGACAGTGGAGAGATAATCTCAGATGCGCGCATATTGGTCATTGATGACAATGCGATTAACCGAACTATTCTAACCGAACAATTAACTGGTTGGGGACATGAATGCGTTGCGGTTGAATCTGGTCCTGTCGGATTAAGATTTTTAGAATATGCGGCTCAACAGCACCAAGTGCCGGTTGATCTGGTCGTACTTGATTTTCATATGCCCGAGATGAATGGTGCGGATGTTGTTAGGGCTATTCGTAGAACTACGGGCATATCGGATACCGCGATCATGATTTTATCTTCGGTAGATCAGGCAAATGAATTAGAACAGCTCTCAGATGCTAATGTTCAAGGACATGTTTCGAAACCTGCGCGAAGCAAGCTGCTCAAATCGACGATCAATTCCATCTTAAATAGACGTTCACTGAGACAGAACGTATCTGAAGTCGCGCGTCAGGACACATTGAGTTCACCACGGGTAGAAGCTGAACCTAAAGCTTCGGTCAAGGAGCCGATAGTTTCGCCATTTGAAGATGAAGTTAAAATTTCGCCTGATGATAACCAAATCGATCGCCTGACTGTTCTCGTCGCTGAGGATAATCCGGTTAATCAGATCGTTTTCTCAGAAGCATTGAAACAAAATAATCTTGATTTTGAAATCGCAAATGATGGGCGCGAAGCTGTGACCTTGTGGCGGCAAAAATTGCCAAAGGTCATCGTCATGGACGTGTCCATGCCGCATATGAATGGGCATGAAGCGACGCGGGAAATTCGCCGAATTGAGAAAGAAGAAGGTTTGTCGCATACACCCATTATTGCAGTGACAGCTCACGCAATGAAGACTGACCAGCAAAATTGCTTTGATGCGGGGATGGATGATTATATGACCAAGCCCATCTCGCCCGAAATGCTCAATGCAAAAATTACCAATTGGCTTGAGGATCATAATGCGTCTTCAGCATCTGTAAAACGCGCGTAATCGTGTATGTAAACCATATTTTTCGATAGCACTTGCTGTCAGTGTTGCAAATCACTACATAGCTAGCATAAATAACAGGACTTATTGTGTTTGTTGGCCGCGGCGGGACGCGGTCTTGTCGAACGATCAACGGAGATATGAATGATTGCTGTTTTTGCCACGCTGGATGCGATTTTAGGTTTTTACACTTGGATCGTTATTGGTAGTGTTATTTTTTCATGGTTATACGCTTTTAATGTGGTGAATTCAGGTAACCAATTTGTCGGTATGATTGGTGAATTCCTCTTTAAGCTGACCGAGCCTGTATTACGTCCAATCCGCAACATACTTCCAAATCTTGGAGGATTGGATCTATCGCCAATTGTCTTGCTATTTGGTATTTATTTCTTGCGCATATTCTTGGCAACGTCCGTTCGTCCATTGTTCGTATAGAAACAAAAAAAAGCGGCCTTTTAGGCCGCTTTAATTTTATCTTTGTCCCTCAACTCAATTTGTTGGATTGCGCAGGGGTGGATATTTTTGAAAAAGGCTATTAAGCCTTCGCGCGCTCAATTGAAGAGACGATCAATTCTTTCGCACGATCTACATTCTGCCAATCACCGATTTTAACCCACTTGCCTGGCTCGAGATCTTTGTAATGTTCAAAGAAGTGCTCGATCTGCTGTAGGGTGATATCTGGCATGTCTGAAATGTCGCCAATTTTGTCATAGCGCTTAGTGAGTTCTGTTGAAGGCACAGCGATGATTTTCTCGTCTTCGCCTGAATTGTCTTCCATAACAAGAACACCGACTGGGCGCACGTTGATCACACAGCCCGGAATAAGTGGGCGTGTGTTACATACCAGGACGTCAATTGGATCGCCGTCATCAGACAGCGTATGGGGTACGAAGCCATAATTGCCCGGATATGTCATTGGTGTATATAAGAACCGATCTACGATTAGCGTGCCTGAATCCTTATCCATTTCATATTTGATCGGGTGACCGCCAACGGGAACCTCGATGATTACGTTGATGTCTTCAGGTGGATTTTTCCCAATTTTAATGGCGTCGATGCGCATAGAGCAGCTCCAAATTTATTCTTGTAGTTTTGACCGTTTCATCGCTTTAAAAGCAAATCAGTGATCATGACTTACGAGATGATGTTTAAATAAGTTTGAACGGTTTATTGCGCTGCAAAATAAATTTGTAAAGGTTGAAAGCCATCCAGAAGGCATTTTTGTTAAAATAGCCGTAATTAATTGGGAAATGAAGCTGTATTTGTGGTCTGGTTACGACCAGGCATAGGCAATTTTTGCGAAACGCTTGCCATCAAATGTTTCATGGCCGGAGGCAATTTTTTGTCCACCCATGGCTTTGTAAAACTGTTTTGCGCCAAGATTATCATCAAGGCTCCAAACGACACAGCCTCGATGACCCAGGCCATTTAGGAATCTACGAGATTCTGTAAACAGTTTTTGCCCCAAACCAACGCCCTGAAATTCAGGTCTAAGATAAAGCTCATAAATCTCACCCTGTTGGCTGAGCTCTTTAACACGATTTGCCCCAAGGGTTGTGTAACCGGCAATGACATTGCCAACGTCCAACACAAGCACATTGGCTGAACCTTTGATCGCCCGTTCCCACCAATTGGCATTGCGCCTTTCAAACATTTCGCGCAGGGATTTATATGGCAACATACCGTTATATGCGCCTTCCCATGAAAGGCGATGTGTTTGCGCAACCTGCCAGGTATCCTCTGGCTCTGCGGGGCGTATGTCTATCGTCAGAGCGTCCATGCGCTCTAGTAAAAGACATTTTTAACCATTTATAAAGGAATTTTTTAAAATAAAAACAACCGCCCACAGATTGATGGTTGTGAGCGGTCGCTTATAAGGTTGAAAATCAGCGCTTAAGAGGCGCGTGCTTTTTCAAAACGCTTGCGCTCATGGGTGTCCAGATAGAGCTTACGAAGGCGAATATTTTTTGGTGTGACTTCCATCAATTCATCATCTTGGATCCAAGATAATGCACGTTCAAGCGTCATCTTAATCGGCGTTGTAAGCTTCACGGCTTCGTCTTTACCAGATGCACGCATATTGGTGAGCTTCTTACCTTTGAGAATGTTGACCTCAAGATCGTTTGGACGATTGTGAATGCCAACGATCATGCCAGCGTAAACTTTCTCACCAGATCCAATGATAAATGGGCCGCGATCTTCAAGGTTGAACATTGCATATGCAACAGATTCGCCTTGTTCTTGGGAGATCAAGACGCCGTTATTGCGTCCACCAATTGGGCCTTTGTAAGGTTCATAGGCATGGAACAAACGGTTCATAATAGCCGTGCCGCGTGTATCAGTCATGAGTTCAGACTGATAGCCGATCAGACCACGTGTTGGTGCGTGGAAGACCAGGCGCTGACGTGTGCCACCTGATGAGCGTAGCTCAATCATATCGCCTTTGCGCTCAGACATTTTCTGAACGATAACGCCTGAATATTCTTCATCCACATCGATAACGACTTCTTCAATCGGCTCAAGTTTTTGACCGTCTTCTTCTTTCATCACAACGCGTGGACGAGATACGGCGATCTCAAAACCTTCACGGCGCATTGTTTCAATCAGAACCGCAAGCTGAAGTTCACCACGACCTGAAACATAAAAAGAATCTTTGTCGTCTGCTTCTTCGATCTTAAGTGCGACATTGCCTTCTGCTTCTTTGAACAGACGATCACGAATAACGCGAGACGTCACTTTGTCCCCTTCCGTACCTGCAAGCGGTGAATCGTTCACAATAAAGGACATCGTCACTGTTGGCGGATCAATTGGCTGTGCGACCATTGGTGTATTGATCGAAGGATCGCAGAATGTGTCAGCCACGGTGCCTTTTGAAAGACCAGCGATGGCGACAATATCACCCGCATGGGCTTCATCCAATGTCACGCGCTCCATGCCGCGGAATGCAAGAATTTTAGAAATACGACCTGTTTCGAGTGTTTTGCCATCCGCATGCAGAACTTTAACTGGCTGGTTTGGTTTGATCGAACCTGAATTGATGCGACCTGTGATGATGCGGCCAAGGAAGTTGTTGGCTTCCAAGATTGTGCCGATCATGGAGAAAGGACCTTCTTCAACAACAGGTTCTGCCACATGTTCAGAGATTAATTTGAACATTGGTTGAAGACCTTCTGACTGATCGCCATCAAGCTCGGAATTCATCCAACCAGAACGACCTGAACCATATAGAATTGGGAAGTCAAGCTGCTCGTCTGTTGCATCCAAACTTGCGAAAAGATCAAAGACCTCATCCACCACTTCTTCAGCGCGTGCATCTGAGCGGTCCACTTTGTTGATCGCAACAATTGGTTTCAATCCAACTTTCAGCGCTTTGCCAACCACGAATTTTGTTTGTGGCATTGGGCCTTCGGCAGCATCCACCAATACAATCGCGCCATCCACCATGTTCAAAATACGCTCAACTTCGCCACCAAAGTCGGCGTGACCTGGCGTATCAACGATATTGATGCGCAAGCCTTCCCATTCAATCGATGTAGCTTTAGCAAGAATTGTAATGCCGCGCTCGCGTTCCAGATCGTTGGAATCCATCATGCGTTCTTCGGTCGCTTGATTGTCGCGGAAGGTGGATGATTGTTTCATCATCTCGTCAACAAGAGTTGTTTTGCCATGGTCAACATGGGCAATGATCGCAATGTTGCGCAGTGTCATTTTCGTATCGCCTTTTAGGGAGGATTGGCTATATATGGTTAAATCTATTGGCGTCGGCGGGAATAATTCCCGTGCAGCAACGCGTCTTGGCCGCTCGATACACGGTTTTTGCCAAAAACGAAAGTCCTAAATCACCGGAATGGTTACCAGTGAAGGGAATAACCGCTGAATTGTGCTTTTTGTGCTAACTATGGCACTAACAATAATCTTCCGGGCCAATTTTTTGTTCGTCCGAATATCGACTTCCATGGGCAAAGCCAACAGGAAGGATCTCTTCGATTTCGGCAAGCTCATCCTTTGACAATGTGATGTCAGCGCCTTGTGCACATTCTAACAGATGATCAACGGTTCGAGTGCCAGGAATAGGTATTGCACCTTCATCCATAGCTAATGTCCAGGCGATTGCGAGACCTGCGGTGCTGACATTTTTATCGGCTGCGTAGGCTCTAAAACGATCAATCTTTTTCTGATTTGCAGAAAAGTTGGGTTCCATAAAGCGCGGATTGGTATTCATAAACCGGTTATAGTCATAAGCGCTGACATCAAAACTTGCCGCATGGTCTGTGAGTATGCCCCGACCGACTGGTGAGAATGGCACAAATGTTGTTCCCAAGCGCTTGCAAGCTTTAATGAGACCAAGCTCGGGTTGGCGCGTCCATAAAGAATATTCGTTTTGAACCGCTGCAACGGGGTGAATAGCGCTGGCGCGCTCAAGGGTCGCTGGCGATATTTCGGAAAGACCGATCGAACCAATTTTACCTTGCTCAATGAAACCCACCAAGGTCTCCATGACATCTTCAATCGGAATTCTCTGATCGCGGCGATGGATATAATAAAGATCCACATAATCAATGCCCAAACGTTTCAATGAACCATCCAAACATTCGGTCAAATACTCTTTTGAATTATCAAAGCCTCTCGGGTTGGTATTAATCCCGCCTTTGGTGGCGATGGTGAATTTCTTATCAGGATTATCTTTTAAGAACTCTCCGATGATGTTTTCTGAAATGCCTTCGCTATAGATCTTGGCCGTGTCGAGATGCGTCATGCCAATTTCATGTGCTTTTGCGAGTGTATCATTGGCCGTTTTGACATCACATTCACCGTAAAAGCCGGCAATAGACATGCAGCCCAAACCGATGGCCCCGACCATGGGGCCATTTTGTCCTAATTGACGCTGTTTCATGATTTCTCCCAATAGCTGGATTTAAGCCGTTTCAAGACCGCGCTTTTTGATCATTGCCTCAGGTGTTGGCATTCTACCGCGGAATTTCTCGTAAAGCACTTCAGGCTTTTCTGATCCACCTTTGGAATAGATATGATCATGCAGCAGTTTGGCAAGCTCTGGATTAAACGGGTTATCTGTTTCTTCAAAGGCCGCAAAGGCGTCTGAATCCAAGACTTCCGACCACATGTAAGAATAATAGCCGGCCGCATAGCCTTCACTTGAGAAGACATGCAAGAAATGCGGTGCGCGGTGATACATTGAAACTGCATGTGGCATTTCTAATTTTTCCAGAAGCTCTTCCTGGAATTTTAGTGGATCTTCAACCTCGCCTGCTGTGTGGAACGCGATATCTACGAATGAACTTGCGCAATAGCCAAGTGTCTCATAGCCATTGTTGAAAGTTTGCGATTTGATCAGTTTTTCAACAAGCTCGGCCGGGATTGGTTCACCAGTTTTATAATGCGTGGCATGCTTCTTTAAGATTTCCGGTACCGTGAGCCAGTGCTCATAAAGCTGCGACGGCAGTTCCACAAAGTCGCGCGACACAGATGTGCCTGATACGCTTGGATAGGTGACGTCTGATAAGATGCCGTGCAGTGCGTGACCAAATTCGTGGAACAAAGTGCGCGCGTCATCTGCGGATAATAATGCGGGTTCACCTTCCGCCGGCTTGGCGAAATTCATGATGTTGTAGATGAACGGCATTTTGCCGTCTTTGCCATCGATGGTTTTGAGTTTGTGCTGGCTTTGATAAGCACTCATCCAGGCGCCGGAGCGTTTGGATGGACGGGCGAAATAATCCGCAATAAAGATCGCTTTTGTTTTGCCACTTGGATCAAAAACCTCAAACACTTTCGCATCCGGATGATGCGGCGTGATATCTTCGCGTTGTTTGAATGTGAGGCCAAATAGGCGATTGGCGACATCAAAGCTCGCATCGATAATTTGATCAAGTTGGAAATATGGCTTGATTTCAGCTTCGGAGAAATTGAATTTTTTCTCACGGAGTTTTTCTGAATAAAAACGCCAATCCCAAGGTTCAATTATATCATTGTGACCCATTTCCTGGGCGAGGACGAGGAGTTCAGCCTCTTCTTCTTTGGCGCGTTCTAATGCGCGTGGCCAAACTTCGTTGAGCAGCTGGTTCACACTCTCAGCAGATTTTGCCATAGTGTTTTCAAGGCGCACTTCAGCAAAGTCATTATAGCCCAGAAGCTTAGCCTTTTCCTTGCGCAGCTTTAAAATGTTTTTGATGTTTTCAACATTATCGGTCTCGCCACCGCGTGAGCCACGTGAGATGCCCGCTTTATAGGCCTTTTCTCGCAAATCACGACGCGTGCTAAATTGCATGAAGGGTGCGAGAACCGGACGCGAAAGCGTTAGCAGGAAACCATCTTCTAGACCGCGTTCTTTGGCTTGCGCTTTGAGCGTATCGAGTAAAAAGTCAGGCAGACCGGCAATCTCTTCATCTGTCTGAAGATGCAAAGTCCAGTCATTGCTATCAGCGAGAACATTTTGGCCAAAATTTGTGTAGAGCACTGCAAGTTTTGAGGTGATTTCAGCCAAACGTTTTTTATCGTCATCTTCCAGCTTGGCACCGTTTTTCACATAACCACGCCAATATTTTTCCAACACCTCATGCTCTTCGGTTGAGAGATCAAGCTCGTCTCGTTTTTGATAAACCGCATCAATACGAGCGAAGGCTTCCGGGTTCATCGACATTTCAGAATGGTGAGCGGCTAGTTTTGGTGCGATTTCACGTTCGATTTCTTTAATGCGATCATCGGTGTCATTTCCAGCACGCGAGTAAAACAAGCTCGCGACTTTCCCAAGTCCTGAATCCATCACTTCAAACGCGACAATGGTGTTTTCATATGTCGGTTCATCTGGATTATTGGCAATCTCCAGGGTTTGTTCTTTGTCACGTTTTAACGTGATGTCGAAGGCAGTTCTAAAATCAGCTTCCTGAAGCGCCTCAAATTGCGGAAGGTCAAAAGGACCGTTCCAGTCCGTTAGATTTGAAATATCAGTTGGGGAAGAATTGTTAGACAAGATATGTTCCTAGTGCGATCATAAACGTATTTAGAACATATAGGCTTTTACTTGGGTTTCAAAAAGATCTTTTCGATCATTTATTGTTTATTTCGCTGTGATGAATGCGAGAGAGGTATGAAGGTAGATATCTCTTTTCCATTAAAAAACCCCACCGGTTAGTAAACCGATGGGGTTAATTTCGAGGACTTATGAACAGTCTAAATTATGAACGATCCCGCGCTGCAAGTGTGCGCAAGCGCAATGCATTAAGCTTGATGAAGCCTGCAGCATCTTTTTGATCATAGGCGCCGTGATCATCTTCAAATGTCACAAGCTCATCGCTGTAAAGAGATTTGGCTGATTCACGTCCGATGACGATAACATTGCCTTTATAAAGTTTAAGGCGCACAACACCTTCAACATCTCTTTGCGAATGATCGATCGCTGCCTGTAGCATTTCGCGCTCTGGTGAGAACCAGAAGCCGTTATAGATCAGCTCAGCATAACGTGGCATCAACTCGTCTTTAAGATGCGCAGCACCGCGATCAAGTGTGATGGATTCCATCGCGCGGTGAGCCGTTAGCAAGATTGTGCCGCCCGGTGTTTCGTAAACACCACGAGACTTCATGCCTACGAAACGGTTCTCAACCAAATCGAGACGACCGATACCATTGTCGCGGCCAAGGTCATTAAGCTTTTGGAACAAAGTCGCAGCTGACATTTTTTCGCCATTTAATGCAACCGCATCACCTTTTGAAAACTCGATCTCAATGATCGTTGCTTCATCTGGTGCTTCTTCAGGAGAGACCGTACGCTGGTAAACATATGCAGGTGCTTCTTCAGCTGGATCTTCGAGCACTTTACCTTCAGATGAGGAGTGCAACATGTTTGCATCCACCGAGAATGGTGCTTCGCCGCGTTTGTCTTTTGGAATTGGAATTTGGTGAGCTTCAGCAAATTCGATCAATTCGGTGCGCGATTTAATCGTCCAATCGCGCCAAGGTGCAATCACTTTAATGTCTGGGTTAAGGGCATAGGCTGCAAGCTCGAAGCGAACCTGGTCATTGCCTTTGCCGGTTGCGCCATGCGCAATTGCATCAGCGCCTGTTTCGCGGGCAATTTCCACCAAGCGTTTTGAAATCAGTGGACGCGCGATGGAAGTGCCGAGAAGATAAACGCCTTCATAAACCGCATTGGCTCGGAACATTGGAAAGACGTAGTTTGAGATGAATTCCTCGCGAAGGTCTTCGATGTAGATATTTTCATCTGGCAGACCCATAAGCTCAGCTTTTTTACGCGCTGGTTCCAACTCGTCGCCTTGGCCCAAATCTGCTGTGAAGGTCACAACTTCTGCACCTAGTTCTTTTTGAAGCCATTTAAGGATGATGGAAGTGTCTAATCCGCCTGAATAGGCCAGCACGACCTTTTTCACGTCTTTATTCGTCGTCATCTAATTTTAATCCTGAATAGTAATTTAAGGGTTCAGACCCTGATGAGCTTGGCTATACAAGAAATATTTGGCCTTGGCGACTCCCAATTATTCGATAATTGACCGATTACGATGAAAACGTTAGGTAGGCCCATGAGCTTTATTCCTGATAGTCTGACTTTAATTGCATTTTGCACAGCTTCCATTGTTCTGGCAATAACCCCTGGGCCTGATATGACCTTGATGATTTCTCGCTCTTTAAGCGATGGGGTGAAGGCCGGGTTGATGATTGTGGCAGGCACCACGACGGGTATCTTGATCCATACATGTTTGGTGGCATTTGGGCTATCGGCTTTGGTTGTCGCCTCGCCAACAGCTTTTTGGATTTTGAAAATTGCAGGTGCGGGCTATTTGTTATGGCTCGCCATTCAAGCCTTGCGCGGTAGTTCTAGTTTTTCAGTTGAACGCCAAACTTCGAGCGATAAGAGCTTAATTCGGTTTTGGTTTAACGGGCTTGGGGTTAATCTGCTCAACCCAAAGATTATTATCTTTTTCATGACGTTTTTGCCGCAATTTGTGCGCGCTGATGATCCGAATTTCACCGGTCGTCTGTTGTTTTTAGGATTGTTATTTGCAGTTGTGGCGCTTCCCATTGTTATCGGAACAGTGATTGCTGCGGATAAGCTATCACGTTGGCTTAAAAATAATCCCAGATTTTTGCGTTGGTTGGATTATCGGTTTGCCAGCGTGTTTTCAATGTTTGCCGTGCGGATCTTATTTACCCAAGGCAAATAAACTCGCACAAATCTAGGCCGCTAATGCCTGACGCATATGATCAACAATCGCGTCCATACAAATGCGAATGCGATCGATCTGTGCATAATCTTCATGCACTGTGAGCCAGAAACTGCGCTGAACAGACACATCATTTTTTAGCACCGGAATAAGTTCTGGATGATTGCGCGCCATGAAATCATGCACAATACCAATGCCGGCACCTTTTAAGATGGCATGCAATTGAACGTGAACACTGGTACTGGTGAGCTGAAGTGCGAAATCAGACTCAATCACCGGCATATAATCGAGCTCTTTATCGTGCAGCAATTCCGGCACATAACCGACACCGCGATGATGCGTTAAGTCTGCTTTTGATGAAATTCGCGGGGCGTTATCGAGATAAGATTTCGTACCATATAAATGCAATGTGTAATCAGTGATCTTGCGGATCTTTGTGCGGCCGGATCTCGGCGGCGAAACTGTGATGGCGAAATCCACTTCGCGTTTTGACAGCGAGAATTGTTGCGGCATGGCGATCAATTGGATGTGCAGTTTGGGATAGTTTTGACAGATGGTTTTTGCGACATCAGCCAACACATAAGCGGCGACGCCATCCGGCACACCTATGCGTACGGTGCCCGATAGTTTTTTATCATAATTGGCCAATGCCGCTTCAGCTTGCAGTGTTGCGCGTTCCATTTGCTCCGCCAGCGGTAGGAGTTCCAATCCTTCCGCCGTCAGTGAATAGCCTTGAGGTGAGCTGTCAAACAGTTTTGCTTGCAGCTCAAGTTCCAGCGATTTGATGCGGCGGGATACGGTGGCGTGGTCAACATTCATCGTCCGGCCAGCGCTGCTTAATTGCCCGCCGCGAGCCACAGCTAAGAAAAATCTGTAATCGTCCCAGTTCATAAATGCCTGCCTGCAAAGTTTTTCATTCATGTATTTTTGCACAATGATTATGAGATTTGAAGCTCTTTTCTGTGCTTGGTGAATTCGATATGGTCCTTGTCAACCAATGGAGGACATTATGAAGTCATACGGACATTATATTGGCGGCGAGAAAGTCGCCGGAAAATCAGGTCGCGAAGCCGACGTTTTTAAACCCATGACAGGTGAAGTGCAGGCCAAAGTCGCGCTTGCAACGAAAGATGAGTTGGATCACGCTGTTGCCGTTGCCAAAGCTGCACAACCAGCATGGGCAGCTGTAAACCCACAGCGCCGCGCACGTGTTTTGATGAAATTCTTGGAGCTTGTGCATAAGGAATATGACGAGCTTGCACTTTTGCTTGCTGAAGAGCACGGTAAAACAGTGCCTGATGCCAAAGGCGATATTCAGCGTGGTCTTGAGGTTGTGGAATTTTGTCTTGGTATTCCGCATCTGCTGAAAAGCGAATTTACCGAAGGCGCGGGTCCTGGTATCGATTTGCATTCTGTGCGTCAGCCATTGGGCGTTGTTGCCGGTATCACACCATTTAACTTCCCAGCCATGATCCCGCTTTGGAAAGCAGCGCCTGCCATTGCATGTGGTAATGCTTTCGTATTGAAACCTTCTGAGCGTGATCCGGGCGTGCCAATGCGTTTAGCTGAATTGTTCAAGGAAGCTGGTCTTCCTGACGGCATTTTCAACGTGGTCAATGGTGACAAAGAATCCGTTGATGCGATTTTGGATCATCCAGATATCATGGCGGTTGGCTTTGTTGGATCCACACCGATTGCGGAATATATTTATGGTCGCGGCTGTACAAATGGCAAACGTGTTCAGTGCTTCGGTGGTGCGAAAAACCACATGATCATCATGCCAGATGCAGATCTTGATCAAGCAACAGATGCTTTGATTGGTGCGGGTTATGGTTCCGCAGGTGAACGTTGCATGGCGATCTCTGTTGCTGTTCCTGTGGGCGAAGAAACAGCCAATCGTTTGATGGATAAACTCGTGCCACGCGTTGAAGCGCTAAAGATTGGCCCATCGACTGATCCTGATGCGGATTATGGTCCAGTTGTGACATCTGAAGCACTTGCACGCATTAAAAACTACGTTGAAATTGGTATTGATGAAGGTGCAGACCTTGCTGTTGATGGCCGTGATTTCAAGATGCAAGGCTATGAAGATGGCTTTTATATGGGTGGTTGCTTGTTCGACAATGTGACAAAAGACATGCGCATCTATAACGAAGAAATCTTTGGACCAGTTCTATCTGTGGTTCGTGCGAAAAATTACGAAGAAGCACTTGGTCTCGCCAATGATCATGAATATGGCAATGGTGTTGCGATCTACACACGCGATGGTGACACAGCGCGTGATTTCACCTCACGTGTTCAAGTTGGCATGGTTGGTGTGAATGTGCCAATTCCTGTGCCATTGGCTTATCATACATTTGGCGGCTGGAAACGCTCGTCATTTGGCGATTTGAACCAGCATGGTCCGGATGCCATTCGTTTTTACACAAAGACTAAAACGATCACGACACGTTGGCCTTCAGGTATTAAAGAAGGTGCGGACTTCTCCATTCCAACAATGGATTAATGTTGAGATGGCAGGCTGAGAAGTCTGCCATTTTTTCGTCAATACCGCTCATAAATTTGGAGGAAGTTATGGCAAAAATCGGATTTGTCGGCCTGGGAAATATGGGATTTCCTATGGCACTCAACTTAAAAAATGCTGGTCACGAAGTTACCGGGTTTGATGTCAGTGAAGCAGCGCGAGAAGCTGCGATATCTGAAGGAATGAACAGCTCTGATAGTTTGGAACATGTGGCTGATGGCGCAGACATTGTGATCACAATGTTGCCAAATGGCGAAATTTCCAAAACGGTCGCATCTCAGCTATTGCCGTCTATGCTAGAGGGAAGCCTGCTTATCGATTGTTCGACCATCGATGTAGCGTCTGCAAAGACAGTTCATCAAATGGCCTCTGACGCCGGTAAACTCTGTTTAGACGCACCTGTTTCTGGTGGTGTTGGTGGTGCCAGCGCTGGCACGCTGACATTTATGGTTGGTGGATCTGATCAAGCTTTTTCAGATGGATCAGATGCTTTGGATGTTATGGGTCAAAAAGCGGTTCACTGTGGAGGCGGTGGCGCTGGGCAATCGGCTAAAATCTGCAACAACATGTTGCTGGCGATTTCGATGATTGGCACATGTGAAGCTTTTGCGATGGCTGAAAAATTGGGTCTCGATCAAGACAAGCTTTTTGATGTAGTCTCCACATCATCGGGGTCATGCTGGTCGGTGAACACATATTGCCCTGTTCCCAATGTTGGGCCGAAAAGTCCCTCTGATAACAATTATCAGCCAGGATTTGCAGCGAGCCTGATGAACAAAGATCTCAATCTTGCAATGGAAGCTGCAAGTGATGCAAAAGCGCAAACGCCTCTTGGCGCACATGCTGCAGCGCTCTATAAGGCGATGGTGGAAAATGGTCATGGTGATTTGGATTTCTCAGCGATGATCAATATTCTAGATGAGATGAAATAAGGCCAATTTTTTGGAGATAGATATGAGTGATACCGTTCTTTTGGAAAAACATGATCGCGTTGCTGTTTTAACGCTAAACAGACCTAAAGCGCTGAACGCTCTTAATGCTGAACTCTTATCGACATTGGATGCGCATTTATCTCAATTGAAAGATGATCCGGATATCGGCTGTATTGTTATCACTGGCTCTGAAAAGGCCTTTGCCGCCGGTGCGGATATTAAAGAAATGGCTGAGAATTCATATATTGATATGCTCATGCGCGACCATTTTGGCGTGCTGCAATCGTTAAACAATTGCCGGATCCCAATCATTGCGGCCGTCTCGGGTTATGCCCTTGGCGGCGGCTGCGAAGTTGCGATGATGTGCGATATGATTTTTGCCTCAGATACAGCTCAATTTGGTCAACCTGAAATCAAGCTTGGCGTTATTCCTGGTATGGGTGGTTCACAACGCATGACCCGTGCCATTGGAAAATCAAAAGCCATGGATATGGTCTTAACTGGCCGTATGATGGGTGCTGAGGAGGCAGAACGTTCAGGCTTGGTCGCGCGTGTTATTCCGGTGACTGAATTGCTTGATGAAACGCTCAAGACTGCAAAACAGATTTCAAATTTCTCTCGCCCCTCCGTTTATGCGGCCAAAGAAACTGTTAATCGTGCCTTTGAAACCACGTTGGCCGAAGGTCTTCATTACGAGCAGCGTGTGTTCTATCCTTTATTTGCCACGGAAGATCAAAAGGAAGGCATGGCTGCGTTTACTGAAAAACGCAAAGCAGAGTTCAAGCATAAATAAGTCGTTAGTCTTTGAGATTTTTTTCTATTTGCTTGCTTATCAAGACAAATTTATAAATCGCCATGAAACTTGCATAAATGAACCCTCGATAGCCATCTAAAAAGCCTTTTCGAAGAAGGAATGATTTCATAAATGTCAGAAATGGAGAAGTGGTTCGGAAATTTTGAACAAGAGATTTAAGTGAAATTTTGACCTGTCAGTGGCACTTTGTGCTGAACACAGGAGAACTACTATGT
>JAEPMD010000048.1 GCA_017644105.1 Rhizobiaceae bacterium
ACTCCCTTCAAAATTATGAAGGGACTGAATCGCATAACACTAAACTACATGGAATGTGGGATCAGCGCAGCGCTTACCAAATGTTTGTATGATTGGACGAATAAACCAAGAAAAAAGCAACAATAGCAATGTTTTTTACAGGTTAAATTGCCCAATCCCCAGTCTCCCCCAAGCATTTAAACCGATTAATTCGAAGATTAAGCAATCTATGTGCCAAGTTTGCGGTGTCAGGGGCTTGCAACAGCGCAATGTTTGAAATATCCATGCCTCGAACTTACATCGGTTAATGACGCAGGTTGATAAAATCTGCCGAACTATCTGCCATACATACAAAAATTAGTGGAATGATAATGAGCCTGTATAAAGAATATCTGGACGAGATTGAAACTCGGAAAATTCAAAACTTAAATCCAAAGCCGATTGATGATGGTGCTCTGCTTGCAGAGATTATTGACCAAATCAAAGACACTGGGAATGAACACCGAGCCGACTCGCTTCAATATTTCATTTATAACACGCTTCCAGGCACAACCAGCGCAGCTGGCGTGAAAGCTGAATTCCTCAAAGAGATCATTTTAGGCGAAGCTTCCGTCGAAGAGATTTCAACTGAATTTGCCTTTGAGCTCTTGTCTCACATGAAGGGTGGTCCTTCTGTGAAAGTATTGCTCGACCTGGCGCTTGGTGATGACATTGAGATCGCAAAACAAGCTGCAGAAGTTCTAAAAACGCAAGTCTTCTTGTATGACGCGGATACAAGCCGCCTAAAAGAAGCACTCGATAATGGCAATGACATCGCCAAAGACATTTTGGTGAGCTATTCAGATGCTGAGTTCTTCACAAAGCTTCCTGATATCGAAGACGAAGTGAAAGTCGTCACATATATTGCCGCTGAAGGTGATATCTCAACTGACTTGCTGTCCCCGGGTAATCAGGCCCACTCACGTTCTGACCGTGAATTGCACGGCAAGTGCATGATCACTGAAGCTGCGCAAAAAGAAATTCAGGCGTTGAAACTTCAGCATCCTGACAAACGCGTTATGCTGATCGCTGAAAAAGGCACAATGGGTGTGGGTTCATCTCGCATGTCTGGTGTGAACAATGTGGCGCTTTGGACCGGTAAACAAGCCAGCCCATATGTCCCATTTGTTAATATCGCTCCAGTTGTTGCTGGCACAAATGGTATTTCGCCAATCTTCCTAACAACTGTTGGCGTGACTGGCGGCATTGGTGTTGACCTTAAAAACTGGGTTAAGAAAACAGATGCCGAGGGCAAACCAATCGTCAATAATGACGGCAATGCTGTTCTTGAGCAAAAATACTCTGTTGAAACCGGCACAGTATTGACCATCAACACCAAAGAGAAAAAGCTTTATAACGAAGCTGGTGATGAAGAGCTTGTCGATATGTCATCTTCCTTCACACCGCAAAAAGTTGAGTTCATGAAAGCTGGTGGTTCATACGCCATCGTCTTTGGTAAAAAGCTTCAAACATTTGCCTGTGAAGCACTTGGCATTGAACTTAAATCTGCCTTTGCACCAGCCAAAGAAATCTCACATGAAGGCCAAGGCCTCACAGCTGTTGAGAAAATCTTCAACGCCAATGCTTTGGGATCAACACCAGGCAAAACATTGCATTCTGGTTCAGACGTACGTGTGAAGGTCAACATTGTTGGTTCACAAGATACAACTGGCTTGATGACATCGCAGGAATTGGAAGCGATGGCGGCGACAACATTGTCACCAACAGTTGATGGTGCCTACCAATCTGGTTGTCACACAGCTTCTGTTTGGGATTTAAAAGCGCAAGCCAATACACCACGCTTGATGAAATTCATGAATGATTTTGGTCTCGTGACAGCACGTGATCCAAAAGGTGAATATCACTCAATGACTGACGTGATCCACAAAGTGCTCAACGATATTACTGTTGACGATTGGGCGATCATTATCGGTGGTGACAGTCACACACGTATGTCTAAAGGCGTGGCGTTCGGTGCTGATTCTGGCACAGTGGCGCTTGCATTGGCGACAGGTGAAGCATCTATGCCAATCCCTGAATCAGTGAAAGTGACATTTAAAGGCCAAATGGCCGATCACATGGACTTTCGCGATGTTGTGCATGCAACACAGGCACAAATGCTTGAGCAGCATGGCGACAACGTATTCCAAGGTCGCATCATCGAGGTGCATATCGGCACATTGCTAGCTGACCAAGCCTTCACATTCACCGACTGGACTGCGGAAATGAAGGCGAAAGCATCGATCTGTATTTCCAATGATGAAACATTGATCGGTTCACTTGAGCTTGCAAACCATCGTATCCAAATCATGATCGATAAAGGCATGGAACATGACAATGGCATGTTGCAGCGTTTGATCGATTTGGCAGATGCACGTATCGCGCAAATCAAATCAGGTGAAAAACCAGCCTTGCGTCCTGACGATAATGCAGAATATTTCGCTGAAGTTGTCGTGGATCTTGATGCGATTAATGAGCCAATGATTGCTGATCCGGATGTCCACAATATCGACATCTCAAAACGCTATACGCACGACACAATCCGTCCAATTTCTTACTACAATGCTGAAAAAGAAATCGATCTTGGTTTTGTGGGTTCTTGTATGGTGCACAAAGGCGATGTGAAGATCGTTGCGCAAATGCTGCGTAATTTGGAAGCTAAATACGGCAAGGTGGAGTTCAACGCACCGCTTGTTGTGGCTGCACCAACTTACAACATCATTGATGAGCTTAAAGAAGAAGGCGACTGGGAAGTCTTGCAGAAATATTCTGGCTTCGAATTTGACGATAGCGCACCCAAAAGTGAAGCACGCACAGAGTATGAGAACATTCTCTATCTTGAGCGTCCTGGCTGTAACCTATGTATGGGTAACCAGGAAAAAGCTGCTAAGGGTGACACGGTTCTGGCGACATCTACGCGTCTCTTTAAAGGTCGTGTTGTGGAAGATTCAGACGAGAAGACAGGTGAATCACTACTTGCCTCAACACCAGTTGTTGTTTTGTCAGCCATTTTGGGCCGCACACCAACATTGGAAGAATATACAACCGCTGTTGAAGGGATTGACCTTACAAAATTTGCGCCACCAAGAACTGCGCCGATTGATACTCAATCTGCTCACTACTAAGTTGGCAGAGTACCAGGTTAGGTAATTTCCAAACCTGACAAACAAATACGCCCCCCATTTCAATTTGAGGATCTATTCTCAATGCGAAATGGGGGCTTTTTTATGTCCGCGCGACAATACTCAGCTACAACATTCTGAACTCCGCACAATAATAAAAACCAATCTTATTAATTTGATTGAATAAGAGTTTTTAATTACACTTATCCCAAAACCAAATTTGGGAAAGTGTAATGAATATCAATTTCAAACAATTGGAAGCTTTCATCTGGGTATCAGACTTGGAAAGCTTTCGACGCGCAGCCGAGCGCTTAAACACCACACAGCCCAATATCTCAGCGCGAATTTCATCCTTAGAGCAAGCGCTCAACACAAAACTGATGGAACGCGATGCGGGATCAGTGCGGCTTAATGCCAAAGGCGAGCAACTTCTCCCTGAAGCACGAAAAATCTTGCGCAATGTTGAACAACTTATTGAAACAGCAGGCCAGTCCAAACGCGTTGAAGGTGTAATCAAACTCGGTGTGACTGAGATGATCGTCAACACCTGGCTGCGGCAGTTTTTAAAACAGGTTAAAGACGAATTTCCAAATCTGCATATCGAATTAAGCGTGGATTTATCTGATAATTTGCGTCCGGCATTGTTTTCAAGATCCCTCGACATGACCTTCCAAAATGGGCCGTTTCGCAGGCGCACCAGCGGCTCAATTGATTTAGGCGCCTATCCATTTGTCTGGGTCGCCTCCCCCGAATTGGAGATCGCCAACATCAAATATCCCACTTGCGATGAAATGAAGATGCATCCTATCCTAACGCATACACGCGGCACTCGGCTTTACGAGGAAATTGCTGATCACTTCATCAATTCCAAAGGCAAACAGCCGACAATCATTCCATCCTCCAGCCTTGCACCCTGCCAACATATGGCACTCGATGGTTTGGGTTTGGCGTGCCTGCCAGCTGCGATGGTGCATGAGGACATCAAAGATGAAAACTTGATCCATTTAAATTATTCTTGGCTGCCAACATCGCTTGAATTTTTGGCACGATATGATGCCGACACCGCGCCAGCAGCCGTTGGGAAAGTTGCCAAACTCGCTGGAGAGATCGCGCAAAATTATCCCAAAACACTCAACGTAGAATAAAAATTGCTGATCATAAAAATAGAATAAATCGATTTTTGTTTATTTAAGCTCTTTGTTAGAATTCCCATTATTACTCAATTTAAAAGTCCGTTAACTGGGAATTCAAATTAGATGGATAGATCTCAAATCCGTTTGGGTGTCGATATTGGTGGCACATTTACCGATGTTGTTTTGGAAATCGATGATGCTTTGCATTCAACCAAAGTGCTGACGACTTATATCGCGCCTGAAAATGCGATCATAGAAGGTATGACAAAAGTCTGCGAAAAGGCACAGATTTCACCTTCTGACATTCAACAGATTATTCACGGCACAACACTTGCGACCAATGCTTTGATCGAACGGCGCGGCGCAAAAACGGCGCTCATCACCACACAAGGGTTTCGTGATGTGATTGAAATGCGCACAGAATCGCGCTTTGAACAATATGATTTAAATCTCAAACTGCCCGAACCACTATTGCCGCGCCAAATGCGTTTCACACTTGAAGAACGCGTTGATGCGAAGGGTCATATTCTAATCCCGTTGAAGCGAGCAGATATTGAAGCTTTGGTTGATGAGATTGCGCTTGGCGGCTATGACAGTATCGCCGTTGGCCTCATCCATTCTTATCTCAACGATAACCATGAAAAGATGATCCGCGAGGTTTTGCAAGAAAAGCTGCCACATGTGATGGTGTCGCTTTCATCTGAAGTCTCACCTCAAATGCGTGAATATGAACGCTTCAATACCGTTGTCGCCAATGCTTATATCAAACCCTTGATGAAATCCTATCTCGGGCGTCTTGAGGATCGCTTGAGGGGTGAAGGTGTCAATTGCAATATCTTCCTCATGCATTCTGGCGGCGGTATCATCTCACTCGAAAGTGCAGCAGAATTTCCGGTTCGTCTGGTTGAATCAGGCCCAGCAGGTGGCGCCGTTTTTGCCGCCAATATCGCCGCGCGTTATGGGCTCGATAAAGTGCTCTCTTTTGATATGGGAGGCACCACCGCTAAGATTTGCCTGATCAAAAATCAAACACCCAAAACTTCGCGCGTGTTTGAAGTTGCGCGAACATATCGCTTTAAAAAAGGCTCCGGCATGCCAATCTCAATCCCAGTCATCGACATGGTGGAGATCGGCGCAGGTGGCGGATCACTCGCGCATGTTGATACCATGCGGCAGATCAGAGTGGGACCAGAATCTGCAGGCTCTGAACCAGGGCCAGCATGCTATGACAGAGGTGGCAATAAACCCGCTGTCACTGATGCTGATCTCGTGCTTGGTAAATTAGATCCCGAAAATTTTGCTGGCGGGTCCATCGCGCTTAATTCAGAAAACGCGGTTTCAGCACTGAACGGAACCATTGGTCAGACACTTGATATGAATGCGCAAACCGCAGCCTTTGGTTTGGTCGAAGTTGTTGATGAAAACATGTCAAATGCCGCTCGTGTTCATGCTGTTGAAAATGGTGAAGATTTGTCTGAATACACAATGATTGCCTTTGGTGGCGCTGCACCATTACATGCGGGTCGATTATGCGAAAAACTTGGGGTCAATCGCCTATTGGTTCCGCCCGGCGCTGGTGTCGGGTCGGCAATAGGTTTTCTGCGCGCGCCCTTTAGCTTTGAAGCCAATCGCTCCGTCTATATGAAACTATCCGATTTTGATGGCGAGATCATTAAATCGCTGCTCGCAGATCTAAAAACTGAATCCGTTGGATTTGTACGTAATTGTGATCAGACGGCCGAGATTATCTCTGAATATAAAGTTTATATGCGATATACCGGCCAGGGTTGGGAGATCCCGATTTCACTCACAGAAGCTCAAGCGACAAATCCGGATGCGGCCACATTCCAAAAGAGATTTGAGGACGATTATACAAATCTCTTTGGCCGTCCGGTGCATGGCATGGATATCGAGATCACTGTCTGGTCTGTCAATGCCACAACGCGCCCTGAGCCAGTTGCGCGTATTAAGGAACAATCGGCCAAGGAAGCAGCACCCGTTTCAGGCACGCGTCAAATTTTTGATCCGAGCCTTGGTGATAAAACAGATGCTTCCATCGTGCAGCGCAAAGATATGACCCTAGGATCCATCGCCGATGGTCCCTGCGCTATTACCGAAGATGAAACCACCATCATCATTCCATCACATCGCCGCGCCATCCGGCAAGCTGATGGCTGCATTGATGTGGTTTTAAAGAGTTAGGATAAGAACATGGCAAAACAACATTCAAATGTCTCTTATCAGGTGATGTGGAACAGGCTGATTTCAGTCGTAGAAGAGCAAGCCCAAGCCTTGGTCCGCACAGCCTTTTCAACCTCTGTGCGCGAGGCAGGAGACCTCTCAGCTGGGGTTTATAATATCGAAGGTCAGATGCTCGCGCAGGCGGTGACAGGAACACCGGGCCATGTTAACGCCATGGCAGATGCGGTTGGTCATTTTATCCGCCGCATTGGTCGCGATAACATTTTTGAAGGTGATGTCTACATCACCAATGACCCATGGGAGGGCACCGGCCACCTGCACGATATCACGGTGGTCACACCTTCATTTTACAAGGGTTCGCTGGTTGGTTTTTTTGCCTGCACCGCCCATGTTGTTGATATTGGTGGTCGTGGTTTTGGCGCAGACGCAGCCAGCGTTTATGAAGAAGGCATCTATATCCCGATCATGAAATTTGCTGAACGCGGTGAAGTTGATATGACACTCATCAATGTCGTTCGTGGCAATGTGCGAGAACCAGACCAGCTCATCGGTGACATGTACGCTTTGGCGACCTGCAATGAGATCGGCCATCGTCGTCTGACCGATATGATGGATGAATTTGAGCTAAATGATCTTGCCGGGATCGGTGGATTTATTTTCGAAAATTCAAAGCGCGCCACCATTGAACGGATCGCAGCGCTTCCCCTTAAAACAGCGACCGGTCAGCTGACCGTTGATGGCTTTGATAAGCCGATCACTTTGAAGGTGAAGCTGACCATCAACCAAGATCATATTATCTCCGATTTTGCGGGAACGTCTGGTATTGATAAAAAAGGCATCAACTGCCCCAAGGTCTATGCAAAAGCCTATGCGTGCTACGCGTTAAAATGCGCAATCGCACCCGAAATCCCCAACAATGCAGCCTCACTTGCGCCCTTTATTATGGAGGCGCCCGAAAATACCATTGTGAATGCACCCCACCCTGCTCCGGTTGCCTTGCGCCATATTGTCGGGCACTTTGTTCCAGATGCGGTTTACAATGCGCTTGATCAAATTCTTCCCAATCTTGTGCCAGCAGAAGGTGCAGGATGTTTGTGTAATTTCCAAGTGTCCTTGCGACCAAGAACAGATGCACCAGCGCCAAAAGATGCGATTAGATCAGAAGTTTTAACCTTCAATTCAGGTGGCTCAGGTGCACGCCCGACACTGGATGGATTAAACGCAACTGCTTTTCCATCGGGCGTTATGACCATGCCGATTGAAGCCACCGAACATGCAGGTCCCGTGATTATCTGGCGAAAGGAACTCAGACCCGATAGTGGCGGTGCTGGGAAACAGCGCGGCGGCTTAGGCCAATATATGGAAGTCGGTGCACGCGAAGGTCATGAATTTGAATTTCAAGCCATGTTTGATCGCGTTGACCATCCGGCAAAAGGACGCCAAGGCGGCAAAGAAGGCGGCGCCACAACCATTTCGCAAGACGATGGCGCGCCCATGCGTGGCAAAGGAAAACAATTTGTCGCCCATGGTCGCCGCGTCATGCTCGCATTTCCTGGTGGGGCTGGTTATGGTGATCCAAAAGAACGGGATCGGGAACTTATCAAACGTGATTTAGCACGCGGATATATCTCGAAAGAAACCGCGAAAAGTGAATATGGTCTGAGTGATGCAGACATCAATCATGTTCTCGATGCGGTTAAAAAAGGAGAGGCAAATTAATGGCATTAAAAACCGTAGCACCAAAGCAATCAGCTTATGATGTCGTCATTATTGGTGGCGCGATATTTGGCTCCTCCACTGCATGGTTTCTTAGCGATAATAAGGATTTTGATGGATCTGTCTTAGTTATCGAGCGAGATCCAACCTACGAATTTGCCTCAACCAGTCGCACCAATAGCTGCATGCGTCAGCAATTCTCAGCTGAGATCAATGTGAAATGTTCGCAATTCGCTGCTGATTTCGTCAAAAACTTGCGCCAATATATGGGCGGTGATGACCGCGTTCCCAAGCTTGAGATCCAGAATTTTGGATATATGTATCTTGCCGATAATCAGGCCTTTACAGACACGCTTATTGAAAATCAGGACATGCAGCTCAAAGCAGGCGCAGGCACCCAAATTATGACGCCTGAACAAATCAAAGAAGCTTATCCATTTTACAATGTCGATGACATTATTTTGGGCAGTATCAACACGGTCGACGAAGGCTATTGGGACGGTATTACCGTCTTTGATTGGTTTCGAAAATCAGCTCGTGAGCGCGGCATTGAATATTGTCAAAATGAAGTTGTCGCCATGACCAAAAGCGCAAATGGCGAGCGCATTGAAAGCATCACGTTAAAGTCGGGTGAAGTGATCTCCTGCGGACAGGTTGTGAATGCATCAGGACCGCGCGCAGTGTTAACATCGCGTATGGTTGGCATTGAGATCCCTGTCGAACCGCGCAAGCGTTTCACCTGGATTTTCCAAGCCGAAAATCCGCTTGATCGCCCACTGCCCCTCACCATTGATCCATCTGGTGTTCATTTCAGACAGGAAGGTACCGAATATTATTTAGCTGGTGGTCATGCAGATTATGACCCTGCACCAGATTATGATGATTTCGAAATGGATCACGATATTTGGCAAGACCATATTTGGCCAACTATGGCGACCCGGATTCCACAATTTGAAGCCGTAAAAGTCACCAATGAATGGGCGGGTCATTACGCTTATAACACCTTTGATCACAATGCGATTTTGGGCCCGCACCATATTGTTAAAAACTTCATCTTCCTCAATGGTTTTTCCGGTCATGGATTACAGCAATCACCAGCGATGGGTAGAGGCACCGCGGAGATGATCACCTATGGCGAATACAGAACGCTGGATCTGAGTGATTTTGGTTTCGATCGCATTGTAAAAAACAGCGCATTTATTGAAAAGGCAGTGATCTGATGAAATTGGTACTTACAGGTGCTGCCGGACGCTTAGGCTCATATCTTCGCGAGCCATTGGCTCAGCTCGCCGATGAATTTGTTTCAACAGACATCGTTGATGACATCGGAAATTTATATGACGGCGAGCGCTATGTAAAAGCTGATCTTGCCGAGCTTGATGATATGATGGCGGTGTTAAAGGGCGCTGATATGGTTGTGCATATGGGTGCTTATGCCGATGAAGCTCCATTTGAAAAACTATTTGGTCCAAATTTCGTCGGAGCCTATAATGTTTGGGAAGCCGCTTATCAAAACGGTGTGAAACGCGTTATTTATGGCAGCTCCATTCATGCTGTTGGCATGCATCCCAAAAACGAATTTATCGGAACCGATGCCCCGCATCGACCGGATACTTTTTATGGATTAGCCAAGTGCTTTGCTGAAGATTTAGGTCGCATGTATTGGGATAAACGCGGCGTTGAAAGTGTGCATATGCGCATCTTATCTTGCGCGCAAGTCACAGGTGCCCGCGCACTCGGCTCTTGGCTGTCTTATGATGATCTTATTCATTTGGTGCAGCGCTGCATTGAAACACCGGTTACGGGTTTTTCAGTCATTTACGGCGTATCTGACAACGACCGCGTGCCAGTTGATAATTCAAAGGCAAGTTTCATCGGCTATCGACCCAAAGATAACGCGGAGCAATTCGCAAAAGACATCTTGGCAAACGATCCGCCAATGGATCCACAAAATCCTGAACATATGTGTCACGGCGGACCATTTGCATCTGTACCTCTGGGTAATAGCGGTATCGCGCAGATGGATATTATCGATGACACAAAACAGAACTAAATCTCTATTTTAAGAAGGAAACATCATGACAGATAAACCCGTAGCGATGATTATCGGTGGTGGCAGCGGCATCGGGGCAGATAGCGCAAAAAAACTAAGTGAAGATGGGTTCGATGTTGCCGTGATGTCGTCATTGGGCAAAGGCGAAGCGTTAGGGAAAGAACTTGGCGGCGTGGGATTCACAGGCTCCAATCTCGTCGTTGAAGATTTGGAAAAATTTGTTGCCCTCACCATGGAACGCTTCGGGCGCATTGATAGTGTCATCAATTGCGCAGGTCACGGCCCCAAAGGTGATATCATGGATATCAGCGATGACGATTGGCATAAGGGGCTTGATTACTACATGCTCAATGTGGTGCGTTCAACGCGACTTGTTCTTCCCATCATGCAAAAACAAGGGAATGGATCAATCGTCAATATTTCAACATTTGCAGTTTTTGAACCTGATCCGGATTTCCCGACTTCCGCAATTTTCCGCGCCGGCCTTGCGGGCTACACAAAGCTCTTTAGCAGCAAATATGCAAAAGAGAATATTCGCATGAATAATGTGCTGCCTGGCTTTATTGATAGCCTGCCAGAAAAAGAAGATCGGGTGGCCCGCATTCCCGCAGGTCGTTATGCCAAAGTCCGCGAACTCTCTGAAACAGTCGCCTTTTTAGCGTCTGATAAATCAAGCTATATCACCGGACAAAATATCCGAGTGGATGGTGGCTTAACCGCATCTGTATAGACACAAAAATGCCGCGTTCATGAGTTTGAACGCGGCTTAAAATTCGTGACTTAGCGATAGTAAAGCGACTTGCCTTCGTGGAAGATTTGCACTTTTTCAGGCGCTGCAGATACCCGCACCGTCTTGCCTCTTAGATCTCCGTGGATCCCCGGTAATTTACCAATCACGGGGTCGGCATCTCCAACCTTTTCAAAGTAGAGCAGTGTAACCTCACCCAAGGCTTCAGTGATGTTGACCTTGCCTTCAAAGATATGATCATCATTGGTTTCGATCATGTCTTCAGGGCGTACACCGATATTCACCTTAAGACCCTTGTCTTCAGATTTTGTTGGCACGGCTGACACCGCAACGCCGCCACCGTCTAACTTAACCGTCGTTTGTTTGCCAGTTTTGGTGATTTCACCGGGCAGCAAATTCATCGCAGGGGAACCGATAAATTGCGCAACAAACTCATTTTCAGGACGCTCATAAAGCTCCAATGGCGTTCCAACTTGTGCAATGCCTTTATTGGCCAAGACCACAATGCGAGAGGCAAGCGTCATCGCTTCCACTTGATCATGTGTCACATAGATCATCGTGCTTTCCGGCATGCTTTCTTTCAGTTGCGCAATCTCAATGCGGGTTGCGACACGCAGCGCGGCATCAAGGTTTGAAAGCGGCTCATCAAAGAGATAGACCTTCGGATCTCGGACAATGGAACGACCAATGGCAACACGCTGACGCTGACCACCAGACAAAGCTTTTGGCAGGCGATCAAGATATTCTTCTAACTGCAGAGTTTTCGCAGTGCGAGCAATTGCTTCATCAATCTCAGCTTGAGGCTTTTTGGCAAGTTTAAGCGCAAAGGACATGTTCTCACGCACGGTCATATGCGGATAAAGCGCATAGGACTGAAACACCATGGCAATACCGCGTTGGGCAGGCGGAATATCGTTGACCACATCGCCACCAATTTCCAGCGTTCCACCTGTAATCTGTTCAAGACCAGCGATCATCCGCAGCAACGTTGATTTACCGCAGCCGGAAGGACCGACAAAGACAATCAATTCCCCTTGTTTGATATCAAGATTGATATCATTGAGAACATTAACTGTGCCGCCGTAGGTTTTCTCTACACCCGTTAATTTTACGTCGGTCATATCTCCACCCTTTCAGATTCTAATGATCTTATTTCTGCCCAATGAAGACCTGCCAAGGTCCCATATTTATTGCATTACCATTGATATTTTGAATGCAACCCAACTCCTCACCAATCGGCGACCAATTTCCTTCCGGCAATTGATGTAGGCATGCTTCATCACTCACATTAAATGCACATAGCAGCACTTGGCCTTCAAACTGTCTTTTAAACGTCACAACGGATCCAACCCGCTTCAATTCGCTATGTTCACCCATGGATAAAGCGGCATGCGTCTGACGGAATTGAATGGCTTTGCGATAATGATGGATCAGCGCAGAAGGATCTTTCTCTTGCTCTTCCACTGATTTTGCCAAATGCTCAGGTGCCACTGGCAACCAAGGTTTTCCTTCAGAAAAGCCTGCATTTTGATTGTTGTTTTGCCACACCATCGGCGTACGACATCCATCGCGGCCACGATATTCTGGCCAGAACTCGATGCCATAAGGATCTTGCAAATCTTCAAAATTGACTTCCGCTTCCGGTAGGCCAAGCTCTTCACCCTGATAGAGACACACAGAACCGCGCAAACACATTATCAAGGTTGCATACATGCGTTGGGCTGCATCATTTAAGTTCCAGCGCGAAGCATGACGAGCGACATCATGGTTTGAAAATGCCCAACAGGCCCAGCCGTCACTGGCGACTTCATCAACCTTTTGTAAAACGTCTACAATGCGATCAGCATCGGGTTGCTCTTGCGCCAAAAATTCAAAGGCGTAACACATCTGCATGAGCTCATCGCCAGCGGTATATTGCCCAAGAATCTCAAGGCCAAATTGTGCATCACCCACTTCACCGACAGCCGCCGCACCAAAAGGTTCCATCTTTGCTCTGAACCTACGTAAAAACGCCAAATTCTCCGGACGGTTTTTGTCGTATAGATGATTTTGGTGGTTATATGGATTAACCGAAGGTGCAATATTTGCATTACGCTCCTCTGGTGGCAATGGTGGATTGTCCCGCAACTGCTGATCATGGAAATAGAAATTGATTGTATCCAATCGGAAGCCATCAACACCGCGATCGAGCCAAAACTGCGCCGCATCCAATAAAGCATCCTGCACTTCAATATTGTGCATATTTAGATCAGGCTGTGAGGTTAGAAAGTTGTGCAAGTAATATTGCTCACGACGTCCATCCCATTGCCATGCACTGCCACCAAAAATTGAAAGCCAATTATTCGGCGGCGTCCCATCGGGCTTTGGATCAGACCAAACATACCAATCTGATTTTTCATTGTTGCGGTCAGCGCGGCTTTCCTTAAACCAAGGATGTTGATCACTTGTATGGCTCAAAACCAGATCGATCATCACACGAATGCCATGACGATGCGCAGACGTGATAATCGCATCAAAATCCGCAAGCGTGCCAAACATGGGATCGACATCGCAATAATTGCTGACATCATATCCAAAGTCTTTCATCGGCGAGGTGAAAAACGGTGATATCCAAATCGCATCCACACCCAATGTCGCAATATATGGGATGCGCTGAACGATACCGGCAAGATCACCGATGCCATCGCCATTGCTATCTTGATAGCTGCGGGGATAGATTTGATAGATGATGGCACCGCGCCACCAGTCTTTATTTGTAGCGTTATCCAACAAAGGAGCTGCTGCAAGATTCATAACAATTATTCCTACTTAACTGAACCTGCTAAAAGTCCACGAACGAGGTACTTTTGCATGGCAAAGAACACAATCAACGGCACAGCAATTGAAACAAATGCTGCTGTTGCCAAGATCTCCCAATTTCCTCCCCGGGTCCCAAGCAATTCAACAATCTGGTTGGTCATCACCGTCGTCTCACCCGTCGCATCAATCAAGAACACTTTGGCGACCAACAGATCATTCCAAGTCCACAAGAACTGGAAGATCGCAAAGGATGCGAGTGCCGGGAATGAGAGCGGAAGGATGATTTTGGTAAAGATCTGAAAATCTGTTGCGCCATCCACACGCGCGTTTTCAATAATATCTTTCGGCAATCCAACCATGTAATTTCGTAATAGATAAATCGCAAGCGGTAGACCAAATCCGGTATGCGCAAGCCACACACCTAGATAGCCTTTTCCAATGCCAATGCCCAAATGCAAACGCAAGAGCGGAATGAGCGCCAATTGAAGTGGCACAACCAACAACCCAACAACCAGCGCAATTAGAATTGCACGACCAGGGAAATCCATCCATGCCAATGCATAGGCGGCAAAGGCCGCAATAACAATTGGAATAATGGTCGCTGGAATGGTCACCGTCAGCGTGTTGAAGAAGGCTTTGGCCATGCTATCGGTGCTATTGCCGCTAAAGAGAACATTTTCATAATTGGCCAGCGTAAATTCAGGTGGTGTTGTTGCGGTTACAAACACGCGTTGCCCGCGACCGGTTAATTCTTCAGGGCTCGTCCAACGGTAGGTACCATCGGATTGAACAGTCATGGTCTCGCCGTCTTTCAGCTCCGCAGTATCTCCTGCTGTATTGGCGCTGATCGCACGTGATGATGTACCCCAAACGCTAATTTCTGCATCACCCGCTTCACCAAATAGATTGCCCTCAACAATATAAAGACCATCTTTAAGAACCTGATTTCCCTCATCATCAGGATCTGCGGCACGTAAGGTCAAATTCTGTTCTGTCGGGAAAAGCGATTCCCACCAACCCGAACTTGAAATCTGATCTGCAGTTCTGAACGAAGAAACCAAGAGACCAAATGTCGGGAACAACCATAAAGCAACAAGCAATACGACTGAAATTTGCACAGCCCAATTGAGGCTGGATTTTTTTCCGGCGATATTATCCATTACTTCATCTCCTTACGGGCGTTGTAAACATTCCAGACTAGGATTGGGCTCACCAGCAGCATAATGATCATCGCGGATGCAGACCCCACTCCCCAATCATTTGCGCGGAACAATTTATCGAACATATAATTGGCGAGAACCTGCGTTTCCCATTGACCGTTTGTCATGGCAAACACGATGTCAAACACCTTCAAGACAACAAGGGTAATCGTGGTCCATACAACAACGATTGTGCCTGAAATTTGCGGCATTTTGATCTTGAAAAACACTTGGAATGGATTAGCCCCATCCACAATGGATGCTTCGATGGTTTCTTCAGGGATTCCCCGCAAAGCGGCCGATAAAATCACCATCGCGAAGCCTGTCTGAATCCAGATCAAAACCACCATGAGCAAGAACGAATTCCAGCCCGGAATGGTTAGCCAAGTCTGCGGCTCACCATAAGGGTGCACTGAGGTAAATGCGCCTAGCGCCAGTGATAAAAATGAAAAGGTGATGAAGGCGAGAATAGCAATACCAATTCCGCGCAAGACCGCACCACCTTTTTCGCGAATGGCGAGGAACATGCCATAAGCAACATAAGCTGAAATAGCAGCAGCGAACAGCATGAGCAAACCTGGTAAGAGACGTAAAATCAACCAGGATCCGATCCCGCCATCAAACTGAAGCCACACTGCGTTTAACACACCAATTTGTGCCTGATCGACAGGACGTGTGTCATAGATTAATTTAAAGATCACAGCTGCGCCCACGAAAGAAATCGCCATGGGCATGAAGATGAGAGATTTTGCAATCGAACCCCATTTAATGCGATCAGTCAGCTGAGCGGCAAGCAGTCCAAATGCGGTCGACGCTGCTGGCACAATCACCAGCCATAACATATTGTTGCGCATCGCTTCCCAAAATTTGGGTTCTGCCATCATTTGTTGGTAGTTAGCCAATCCCACAAATGCATCACCTTGGCTGCGGTCTGTTAAAGAATACCAGAAGGTCGCAACAACCGGATAGGCAAGATAAATGCCCAACGCCGCCATTGCAGGAAAAACAAATAGCCATGGTCTTATCATATTGGCGCGATTGATATTGCGGCCGGCCATGGCGCCTTTCGCGGGAAATAAAACCTTATCGAGAATTTGGTTTGACAGATAAAAATATAAAAGACATCCGCCAACGCCCAAGAATATAGTGAGTAACCCTTTATAAGCAGCTTCCATCAGACACTCCCAATCCCCTGTCTAAAGTTATCTACATCGCCGAAAACGAAGTGGTGAAATAGCCCCAAACGACATTGGGGCTATTTAGATTTTATGAGATTACTTCAAAGCATCCCAGCTTTTTTGAATGTCGGCTGCAACTGCGCCAGCGTCTTTACCGCCAACATAGTCAACCATGCCTGTCCAGAATGAACCTGCACCAACACCACCAGGCATGAGGTCAGAACCATCAAAGCGGAATGTTGTTGCGCCTAGGAGGATCTCATTCATCTTCGCAGTAGACTTGTCTGAGAATTTCGACACATCAACACTTTTATGTGGTGTTAGGAAACCACCCAACTCCATATAAATTTCATGCGCAGCAGGATCTTGAAGATATGCAATCAAGTCATGCGCAGCTTGGTTTTCGTTTGTGATCGCCCACAAAGTACCAGCGCCAAGCACTGGTGAACCAAGATCTTTTCCAGCATAGGCAGGGAAGTAGAAGAAGTCTGCATCTTCTCCCACTTCAGTGCCTTCTGGGAAGAATGCTGGAATGAAGGATGCTTGACGGTGCATATAGCATTGTGGAGGAGCTGAGAACATGCCTTTCGGGCTGTCACGGAAGTCAGTTGATGCAACTGCACCAGAACCACCAACAACATATTTGTCGTTCAATGCAAATGCGCCAAACTCGTCGATTGCTGCAATGACTGCAGGATCATCGAATTTCAACTCGTTAGATACCCACTTGTCATACATTGCTGGTGACTGTGTACGAAGCATCATATCTTCAACCCAGTCTGTTGCAGGCCAGCCAGTAGCACCACCTGAACCTAGACCAATACACCAAGGTGTACCGCCATCAGCAACGATTTGATCTGTCAGCGCTTTAAGTTCTTCCATTGTTGTTGGAATTTCATAGCCAGCATCTTCAAAGTTCTCTGGGCTATACCAAACAAGTGATTTCACATCGACTTTATAGAAGAAACCATAAAGATTATCTGCGCCGTTCTGGTCAGCATATGTACCTAGATCAACCCATGAAGAACCAGCAGCATAATTTTCGTTAATCCAATCAGCTGTGCCGTCTTTAAGAGGTGTCAAGAAACCGCGCTTAGCCATATCAGCTGCAAGGCCTGGCTGAGGGAACACAGCAACATTTGGCGCAGATCCAGCTTCAGCATCAATCATGATTTGTTGCTCAAAGCTATCTGAACCAACATAGCGTACGTCATGTCCTGATTTCGACGCGAAATCGCCAAGTACTTTTTCAATCTTCTCTTGGTCAGGTCCAAGCCAAGGACCAAATACAGTTAGCTGCTCTGCATGTGCAGATGCGCCCAATGCCATTGAGGCCGCGCCAGCCAATAAAAATTGTTTCATCAAATGTCTCATAAGATCTTCTCCCGGTTTATGCATCCAAGTTCAACAACGGTGCATATTTAAATATTTTCCAAAGCGCTTTGGAAAACTCATTATAGCAGCCATTTTAGAGGAATTGTCAAGCAAGATATTTTACTCAATAAATTCATATAGATAACGAGTGGTATTTATTCTGATACAATTCTCTCATTTGAACAATTATGTGAATTTGACGAAATTTTTGATTGATTTTGATAGCGCTTTAAGTAAAGTCCTCGCATGAATTTAAAGGAACTTTCAGAATTACTGAATCTCAGTCAGACCACAGTAAGCAGGGCCTTGAACGGCTTTCCTGAAGTATCCGAACGCACGCGTGAACGTGTTCAAAAAGCCGCCAAACAAAATAATTATGCGCCCAATAAAGCTGCGCGCGGTTTGGCAACGGGACAAGCTTTATCAATTGGGCATGTCATCTCAACCACCAATCAAAACGAAATGGTGAATCCAGTCTTTGGAGACTTTGTTGCCGGTGTCGGAGAGGTTTATTCCAAGCACGGTTATAAAATGCTGCTTTCAATCGTACCACCTGGTGAAGATGAATATCAGGTGTATCGCGAACTTAAGGCGCAAAGCACTGTCGATGCAGTGGTGGTTCAAAGCCCTTCTGTTGATGATGGCCGCATAGAATTTTTAAACAAGCTTGGTATACCCTTTATTGTTCACGGCCGCGCCAGTGAATGCAAAGTTCCATACGCATGGCTTGATGTGAACAACAGATCTGCCTTTGTTCGGGCGACAGATTTCTTGCACGATTTAGGGCATCGGCGAATTGCCTTGCTCAATGGTCGCGAACACATGGATTTTGCCCATCGCCGCCAACAAGGTTATGAAAGCTCGCTTTCATCTCATGGCATTAAGATTGATCCAAGCATTATGTTTTCGTCAGATATGACAGAAAGCTATGGCTATCAGCGAACCGCAGAATTGCTGAAATCAGATAACCCGCCGACTGCGATATTAACAGCATCCATCATCGTTGCACTTGGCGCTAGACGGGCTGTTCAACAAGCCGGATTAACGGTTGGGCAAGACATATCCATCGTCACACATGATGACCGCTTGTCCTATTTCCACAACACTGCTGATGTGCCAATGTTCACCGCGACAAAATCTTCGGTAAGAGAAGCAGGTCAACGCTTAGCTGAACTACTTATTCAGATGATTGCCAATCCCAATATGAAACCACCAACAGAATTGCTCGAGGTGGAGCTCACTATTGGGAATTCCACGGGCCCTGCCCCGGCGAATTGATTTTAAAAATAGTTTCAGAGATTTGTTATTCAAGAACAACTTTAATTAGATGAACGTGCATGACAAGAAGCGGCTATCCACGAGCATCTGAAAACGCGGACTTAACTCGTTACAAATTCCAACGCATCGCCAGAAAGTTCAAGTTCAGCTGCTTTGAGGTTTCGCACCAGCGAGGACACTTTTCTAGTCCCCAACAAAACCGAGCATGCAGATGGATGCCGCAAGCCAAATTGGATGGCTGCTTCTGCCAAACTCAACCCAACCGCCCCAGCTTCATCTTCAAGTCTTTTGGCTTGCGCCATGATATATTCTGGTGCAGGCGCATAATTAAACCAAGCCCCGGGCTTAGGCCCCGTTGCTAAAATGCCTGAATTGAATATTCCACCAAGCACAAGGCTTGTGTGATGTTGCGCACATAATTCAAGAAGCCCCTCTTCTGCTTCGCGATCAAGCAGTGTCAAACGACCGGCGAGTAAAATTGTATCCAAATGTTCGCGCTGCATCACATCCATACAGATTTTTGTCTCATTCACACCAAGACCAATCGCGCCAATTTTCCCCGCCTGCTTCAAATCTCGCAGAGCTTTGAAACCCGACCCCAACAACTCATCAAGATATCGCGCACCTTTTTCTACCCCATGCGTATAATCACCAATGTCATGTACAAAAACAATATCGATATGGGAGGAGCCAAGCAGTTTGCAGCTATGCTCAAAACTCTCCAAAATTCCATCAGCGGTATAATCATAACGAACTGCATTGGGCAGCGGCTTTATAAATCCATCCGCTTTATCCAGTTCTTGCCCTGGCGATAAAACGCGTCCAACTTTTGTCGAGATCACATAATCATCTCGGTCCTTCTGGGCCAAATATTTCCCCAAACGCTGCTCAGATAAGCCCCTGCCATAATGTGGTGCTGTATCGAAATATCGAATACCAGCATTCCAAGCATGGTCTAAAACATCATGCACATTTTCATTACCCACCACACGCCCCAGGTTAGCTATGCTTGAGCAACCAAAAGACAATTCTGTTACATAAACATCGGTCTCACCAACACGATTCTTCCGCATTGTGGTCATTCATCTCCCCTAAATCTTGCTGCAATTACATAGAGTGTTAAGTCTGGCGATAAATTTACATATAGGTTTTCATCCAATTCAAACTGCCTGATGTTAAACCAACAGGCTTATACTCAGCACCAAGAGGATCTTCCCATCCAAGTTTGTCTATGGCGGAAAAAACCTCATCATAATTTAACTCACCGTGATCAGGACTCCCGCGATCTGGAACGGAGGCAAATTGGATATGTCCGATATCTGGCAACAAATCATTAAGACGTGTTGTAACGTCCCCTTCTGTTCGCCCGACATGATAGCAATCAAACATGAGTTTTAAATTCTTGGTCTCGACTTCCGAGATGATCTCACGCGCTTGATCAGTTGTCTGAAGAAAATAACCAGGTGCATCGTGACGATTAAGAGGCTCAATAAGAATAAGTCTGTTTGTATTTGACGTGGCATAACGCAGATTTTCAACAAAGGTCGAATGCGCCTCTGCGCCTTTGGAAAAACCGGCCATCACATGAATAGCTTTTGCATCGATGATGTCTGCATATTCAATTGCCTGATCAATGGTAGCGCGTGCATCCGCAATTCTGTCGGGCAGCGCTGTTAAACCATTTTGTCCTGCTTCGCCTCGATGGGTGTTCAATCCCAACATAGAAAGTCCTGTTTCCGTAAGCGCCGCTTTCACAAGCTTCGGTGAAACATCGTAGGGCCAATGACATTCAACGGCTGAAAAACCGGCAGATTTTGCAGCTCTAATCGCATCAGGCAACGTTAACTCAGTCCAAAGGAAGCCTAGATTTGCAGAAAACTTCATTATTTTTCTCCCGGAAGATCAAGACCTGCATTACGCGCATAAACCTTTGCGATTGCCGCATCATCCTCGCGGCCCAGACCCATACCAACCGCCACCATATATTGTTGAAGCGCAGCAGCAGTAATCGGTGCGCTAAAGCCCGCAGTTTTTGCCACATCTAACACAATGCCAAGATCTTTTGGCCAAATATTGATCTGGCTTAGCGGCGTATAATCACCTTTTGCGACATGCGGGGCACGATTTTCAAGCATCCAACTTGATCCCGCACATTGGGAAATAACTTCGATAAACTTATCTGGCGTTACCCCTTGGGTCATACCAAAAGTTAAGGCTTCTGCCATTGTCGCAATATGCACACCGGCAAGCAACTGATTAACTGCTTTCATTGCAGATCCAGCGCCCGCAGCATCACCCAATTCAAATACATTCTGCGCACAAGCGTCCAAGGCAGGTTTCGCCGTCGCGAAAGCTTCTTTTGTGCCAGATGCCATTATTGATAATTCACCAGAAGCAGCTTTGGCCGCACCGCCTGAAATCGGTGCATCGAGATAATGGACACCCTGCTCGATGCATCGCTTTTCCATGTCTTTCGCAAATTCAGGTGGTACTGTTGCACATGCAATAACAACGGAGCCATTTTTCATCATTGGCACAATGCCTTTGGCACCAAACATGACATCTTCAGTTTGCGCAGCGTTTAAAACGCAAACGACAGCAATGGAAATCGCGTTTGCCGCATCTTCTAACGGGCCTGGCTTTCCACCTTCAGACTGAAACTTTTCCATCTGTTCGGAGACGATATCAAACCCGTGGGTTTCAATACCGGCGCGCAATAAGGATGATGCCATTCCATATCCCATTGCACCCAATCCAAATACGGCAACTGATTGCTGATCCGACATTTCACCCCCAAAATCTTTAATAGTAACGTGAAGATAACGAATCCAATTGTCGCTCCTTCTCCAAGAGCACACTATTAAAAATCGCAAAAACTTGAAAGCTGAAATCCAACCAAACTCTATGTTCTAAATAAGAAGTGGTTCGGTTTTTCTGAACAGTTTTGATCTGTTTTATAAGTGCGTTCTGACCCTTATTAAGCTGCCACCG